>CAKVOF010000005.1 GCA_934778125.1 uncultured Clostridia bacterium | reverse complement strand
CACTAGATGCAAGCAAAACTCAAAGTGATTTTGAAATTAGCATCAATGGTGGTGAAGTTAGTTTAAGCAAAGCAAACTTAAGTGGTGCGTTCGCTCAAAATGGCGAAACTTACTATTCAGCTTCAATGATTGAAAAGAATGGTTCATATGAAGTTTCAGTTACTGGAATTAAGAAAAATATCGCATTCTCAGTTTCTGGTATTTCTCAAAACACATACGTAGTTTCATTCCCACAAACAAGAACTGGCTATGAATTAGTAAGTGGCGAAAACGATGTTGCAAATCAAATCACACTAAGTTATGGTGATTCATATTCATTCACAATAAATAAAAACAACTTCTATAAATTTGGTGATGACTTCAAAGTTACATCAAACGGCACAACATTAGTGAAAGCAGGTGATTCATATACTTACACAATTGAAAACATATCTTCAGATATCACAATTGAAATAGTTGGAATTGTTGCAAGAACATTTAATGTGACATATGAATTAGGCGGAAAGGGAACAAACAACACAAGCAATGTTTCATCTTTTACATTTGAAGATGTTAATGGTAAAGCAATTCAACTATCTGCTCCAACTATGAATAATGGTTACACATTTGCAGGTTGGTTCACTGAAAACACATTTGCAAATCAAGTAACTGAAATTTCATTTGATTTAATTGCAGATAAAACAACTGAATCAGAAGATACTATCACTCTTTATGCTAAGGCTGAAACAGCTACATTCACAATCACATACTACTATGAAGATTCGAATGGCAACCTAATTGAAGTTCCAGAAACAAAAACAGTTGGAAATGTTTATGTGCCTTATATGACATCAAGAATTTCAACATACACAGTTGAAGATCCTGAGATTAATCTAATAGATAGAACCGCAAATGCAGTTGTTGTTTATCCATACTACATTGTTAAATATAAAGTGGTTGAAATCACTGGCGGAAATTTAGTTGGAAAACAAGATCCAGCATTAGGAGAAGGGAACTATACTTATAAAGTTGGAGATGAAATTGATAACTTCCTTCCAAGTTTAAGCAGTGCAAGCATCAAGTTGCAATTAGTTATGTATAACGATATTGATGCAAGTTCTTCAATAACAATTGATGAAAATAAAGCAATCGTTGTTAATCCAACTGCAAAAGTTAATGGAAACGAACAAACAATAACTAATAATAAAATTTCAGGAATTGACCAAAAATCAAATATTGAATTTACATTCACTTTAGATTCTTCATACTCTCAAGAATGGAGTAATAAAAACGGAATTGATATCACGGTTGGTGGAGTTACTCTAAACACAAAAACAAAGCTAACTGGTGAAAACACTATTCAAGTTAATGGCGAAGACCATATTAACTATAGAGTTGAACTTGTTGTGAATGAAGATGAAAATGACATCACAAATAGCACATGCACGGTTAAAATCATAGGCTTAGAAAATGCAAATAAAACTGCTCAAGATTTAAGCGTTTCATTTGGAACTATTAATTTAAATACTTATGATGTGGAATTAGATGATGATAAAGAAAAAATCATCTATTCAAATATCAAAGTAAATGGTGCTGAAGTTCAAAGAGATGAAAATCAATATATCTCAATCAAAGATGGTGCAAGTTTATCATTTGAGTTTGAACTTGATAAAAGTTGTTCTGATAGTCAAGAATCAATAAGCTTTGTAGTTGAATGTGAAGGAAAGAATTATTATTTATTTAGTGACTTTAATGGTGAGCAAAAACAATTTGAAAATGGTGCAAGTAAAATCACATTATCAAAAACTGAGTCAACTTACGAAAATGGTAAAACTAAATACATTTTCAAAGTTGAATTAACAGGTGTTTATGATGCAATGTGGATCACAAGTAATGGTGTTTCAAAGAATGGATACATCGTTACATACAAGATGATTTCATATGATAAAGTTTCTAATTCATATGTTGAAGCAGATGCAAGAAATGCAAATGGTGATGTTATAAATAGTTCAAATCTTATTCATGGCGATTTAGTAACAGATCCAACATATTTGAATATGGAAACAAATTCAGATAATCCTAAGCAATATCATATTGGTTGGTTTATAGATAAAAATGGAGAAAATGAATGGGATTTTGCTAATAGCACTATTTCAAACAACATCACTTTATATTCAATCTATAGAAAATACTATAATGTTTCGTTTGCTGTTTATGAAGAGAACGAAAATCAAAAACCAACTCTAATTGAACATTCAGTTGTTAGTGTTAAATCAGATAACCACTCAACGGTAGATGAAGCTAGTTATTCTGCAACTGGTTATGATTTTGTTGGCTGGTTTAAAAATAATGGAAGCGTTGATTTCAACGAAACAAATTCTTCATATTGGAGCGATGAAACTCATAAGTTTAGCAATATCTTTGGAACTCTTTTAGCGGGGTATAACTTCTCAGATAACGTTATTAGTGATCTTGAATTAGTTGGCTATAGAAAATCTAAAGAATTCACATTAAGATTTAATGATGTTGTGTTCAACGATGATGGTAGCGAAACAGTTTCAAATATTTATGAAACTAAGTTTAAAATAACCGATCCTAATTTCACCACTTCTTCTGTTGATGTTTCAAATTCAGCAAATTTAACTAAATATAATTTTGTGGGTTGGTTCTATGGATCTGAAGTTGGTGGCAAAGTTGAATATAGCGGAAATAAAATTGAAACGATTGATTTTAGCACCAAGTTTGAAAATATCACGCTTTATGCAAAATGGGAAATAAAGAAATTCACAATCACTCTTCCAGAGCTTAACCAAAGGCAACATTACACTTTGTATGAAACCATAATTGAAGAAGACTTTTCAAACTATGATAGTTTAGTTGAATTAACTGCCACTCAGGCGCAAGTTGGTTATGGTGAAGAATTTACAATAAACTATTTATATGATGCTGGCTATGATTTTACATCGAAAATATTACTAACAGTGAACGAAACAACATTCAATTTAATGGGGCATATATATGGTCTAATAGTTTATCAAATATGGGAAGATTTTCCTGAAGCTTTTGATGGTAGGTTCGAGGAAATTCTTAATGTTTGTAATGCTAAAAATATCACAACATCTGGTGAAGGTGAAAACAAGACCTACACAATAATTGATAAAAACACAGATGAGGCTTTTGCTTATAAATTTATTAATGATAATACCATGGCATTACTAAATAACGGGCTAAAATTTGAATTTAGCGGAGACTTTTGTTATATAAAAATTAAAAATATAACCCAAGATATTTCAGTTTCATTTGAGCCCGAATTAGAGCAATTGAAAATAAAATATGTTTATAAATTGGATGAAAATCTTGGTTCGTTCGGTGAAGATAATGCAAAAGAAATTATAGATAGTGAGAATGGCGAAGAAAATAGCGAGCAAGTTTTAATTGCCAATGGTTCGCTTATATTGCCAAATGGCCAAACAAAATTAACTCGCAGTTTCACATATCTAGAAGAAGTTAAACTTCCTCAAATGAAAAAATCAGGATATGTTTTCAAAGGTTGGGAAATTAGTTATTTTGGAAATACTAATGCTGGTTATAAAGAATTAATTGCTCAAAACTTTGATAAAAACACGCAAATTCTAGTTAAAGATAGCGCTGGAAATTGGCTACGAGATGGCGCGATAATATACACAATAGGTAGAAATTCATTATGTAGTACTATCGAACTTAAAGCGATTTTTGAAGAAAGTTCTTATAACGTTACATACTATGGTGGGGATAGTGATGTTAGCAGTGCATGGGAGAATAAGGATTATTATAACATTCCAAGCGATTCAACCACTGCAACAACGATTGTTATGCATAGTAAAACGATGAGTGAAAACACTCTAGATAAGTCAACTTTCAACGCAACTGGTAAATTAATTAAGCCAACTAGAGAAAACTACACATTCAAAGGCTGGTACACAAAAGATGGTTCAACCACTGGCGATTGGGGAACTCTTGTTGAAGGAACAACTAAAGTTTCTGACTTAGTTAGTGATTCAACCTCATCAATTTCTCTATATGCTAAATGGGAAGCAAATGCGGTTAGAGTTTACTTCAATATTGATGGTGCAGAAGGCAACTTGCCTGAAATCACGATCACAAATAAAAATGGTCAAGTTAAAGTTGTTGAGCTTAATCCATATAAAGCATCAAATTACTTTGAAATTATGGAAGGCGACACAATCGTTATAGGCGCAAGTGCTTTAACAAGATTAAATGAAACATTCCAAAATAAATGGTCAATAAATCATAATTATGGAAATGAAAACTTCACATTAAAATTAACTAATGTGATAGCAGAAGGCGATTCAACTCCAATTTCATTCGTTAGCGGAAACGTTGGTGACATTTCATCGCTTATTCAAACTGGCGAAATTGATGGAATTGGGTGCAAGTATATAACAATGTTCCCAGTGTTCCTTCGTGATATGGTTGTTTTAAACTTTAACGGAAACGGACTATCTGGAACATTATCAACTGATGAGGCGGGTTTAGTTTCATATGCCGATGGCTATGAAGTTGTTGCTAAAACTGGTTCTGATATTCAATTGCCTTGGGCAACTAACCTTTCAAATAACGCCTATGCTCAACTAGCACAAATCATAAAAGCTGGTTGGACACTTGAAAACGTTGTTGAAGTTATTTCAACTGATTCAGGTTATCAATTTAAGATAACTAAAGATACCGAAAATATGCGTTATATTCAAGGTGGAATGTTCTCAGTTGAATCTTTAAGCGCATTCGTTGCTGATTATAATAATAAATTAAATAATCAACCATATAAATATAATGTTTCTAAGAAATTTGATGCTGAGAAAGGTTATGATGTTTATGTTGTAACGCTATATCTTGCTTGGCAGAGTGAAGTTCAAGATGGTAGTATTGATAATCCATACTATATTGAAACCGCTGAAGACTTCTATGCTTTAGCAACTAAGTTTAATAATGGCGTTCATAAATACACTGAAAATACCTACATCAAATTAATTCGTAATATAACCCTAAATGGAAACGATGCTAACTTTGCAATCTTCAATGTGCTTGATGGCCGAACTGCTGAAACCAACACCACATACAAAGTTGATTTTGATGGATCATGGGTTGGCGAAGGCGGTGTTAATGAGTCTCACATCATCACAGTTGAAAACTATGGAAGTTTCTTATTTAAAGAAGTTTCAAACACCACATTCAAGCATGTTCAAATCACAAATGAAAATATAAACACGGTTTATTTGGATGATGGTAAAGATGAATTAAACAAATGTTCTGGATTTATTTTAGCGGTTAATAATTCAACCTTATATGATGTAACATTAAACGGAACAATGACTGTTTCTAGTGACAACACAATTTATGGTGGACTTGTTGCTATTGCTGAGAGCACAACATTTGAAAAAGTTACAAACAATGCTAATATCATTGGAACAAACCTTTCTGTGACTTCTGATTTGATTGTTGGTGGAATTCTTGGCGACATGCAAGGTTACGATTCAACCGATACAGATACATTTATCGACTGCGTTAATAATGGAACAATTTCATTGCAATTTGGCTCAATAGTATTGGATAAAGAAGATATTTGTGTTGGCGGAATTATGGGTGATGCATATGGAGGAAAAGCTTCTGAATTACCATTTAATCTTGAAAATGTTACTAATAATGGTAATATAGAACTAACTATCGGACCTAATTGTACTGATCCAGGTACTATTTATGTTGGTGGTATTGGATCAAGATTTACGATTGGAACAAACACTGATAACTCAACATTTAGTGCTAAAAACTATGGAAACATCACGGTTGATTGTCAAAGGCTTAGCACAAATAGTATTCCAGATGTTACAATGGGTGGCATATTTGGTTACATACATCTAACCGGTGATTGGGTGTATGATTTATCAGGAACTTACACATCTCAATATGAACTTCGAACCGTTTATGCAAATGGTCAGTTTGAAAACTATGGTGATTTATCTGCTTTGGGTATGCTTTCTCATACAATAGGTGGTATCTATGGAAATATCGATGGCGTGGCTACTTATAGAACTAAAGGAAATGGCACCAAAGAAGATGGAACAACAATAAATGCAACTGTTTATTGTGGTTCTCACAACATCATTGCGAATGCTAAAAACTATGGAGCAATCATAGGTGATGGTGCTGATGGTTGTAACGCTGGAGGTATTGTTGGTTGTACTAACGGTATTTCAAACACAATTAAAGATTCTATCAATTATGGAAATGTTTCAGGGCTTGGATATGTTGGTGGTATGGCTGGTAAAGCACAAAGCAGTTATGGAACCACAATCGTTGAAACAAGTGCAAACTATGGTGAAATATCATATCCTCAATTCACAACATATGCTGAATGTTTAAAAACTGATGGAACAGACATTGGCGATATTGTTCTCCTTTCTGACATAAAAATGGGAGGATTAATTGGTGAAGCTGGTAACTATGATTATACCAAGAACTTAATCATTACTAATTCATACAATGCTGGAAATATAGTTGGCGGTTTAGGCTATGGAACCTTTGGTATGGAAGAACCTAGTGTGAGAGTTGGAGGATTAGTTGGAGACACTGATGTGTTAAATGTGTTTGTGGATAACTCTTATAATATAGGTTCATTCTCAATCAATGCTGAAGGAACTATTCCTACTGATAAGCTTCAAGCTCAAGGAATAGAAAATACCTATTTTGTTGCTGGTGGATTATTTGGATACTTGCGATCAGGCAGAACAGATAGCTATACTGATGAGAATGGTAATTATGTTAGTGGTCAAAGTGATATTAATCCTAAAGTTGAAATTCACGATTCATTCAATGGCGGAAATATTGAATTCCACAACACTTCATATTTCGCACTAGTTGGCGGATTTGTTGGTTGGAATAAAGCACAATTTATGAATGTGGTTAACTCATATAGCTTTGGGGACCTAAGTGTTACTGGTGCATTAACTGCTCTTTCTGATTCTGAAATCGGACCAATGTTCTCAAGTGGAATATTCACTGGTGCTTTCGTTGGAATAGGTGTGTGCAGTGTTACACTTGAAGATAGTTATTCATCACTAAAAGTTGGCGATAATTATATGCCAATAATGGTTGTTAACTCTGAAGATGGTAGTTCTCAAGCAAACACTGATGCAAACTTTGCTACTATGGCTACTGTTGCATCAAGAATCATTCCAGTTTACGAGTTGGTAAATGGAACATGGACTGCAAATAACTATTCAGATACTATCTATGGAAGAGATGGTTCACACATCAAATCTAGCACTTTTGCAGATAGCATATTTAATGAACAAAATTGGGACATCTCATACAAAGAAGATGTTAGAGACACATTATGGAAAATCTTTGAGGATTACAACAATGGTTATCCATATATGAAATACATTGAAGTTGGTAGTGCAGAAATTACATTCAACTTAAATGGTGGTGAAGGCGAGATTGTTGCAGATAACAAATTAGGCGTAACAACAGGATTCATCACAAGCCTACCTTCAGCATTTAATGCAGATGGTAGCGCAAAAATAACTATGGCTGGAAAAGCATTCCTAGGTTGGTCAAAATCTCCTAATGGAGCGATTGCTTACGGTGATGCTGGTTCAATTGTTCCAGTAAACGATGTAACGCTATATGCAGTTTGGGGAATATCTCTAAACTTGAATGCAAATGATGGTTCAACTGATCCAAGCGTTAAAACTATTATAGTTGCACCAAATCAAAAGATAACTCTTCCAGTAAACGAATTCACTCGTGCAGGTTATATTTTCACAGGTTGGTCAACAACTCCAACGGGAAGCGTGGAATATAAAGATGGTGGAGTGATTCAAAATGGAATTAGCGATTCAACAACTATATATGCTGTTTGGTTCGCTGTGAACGGTGAGGGAACACAAACAAACCCATACTTAATCCCAACAATTGAAGTTTATAACAACATAATTCCAATCTTGGGCGGAAAAGAAGGGCTATACTTCCTTCAAACTGCGGATTTAATCGAAGATGAAAATAACCAAATCATTAGGAACTTAAAACTTGCAGGAAATTATAGTGCAGAATATACTGATGGTTCTGGAGAATCTAAGCGCTATGCAATTAAACTAAATGGCGGTCTTGCATTATATGAAACTCTAAGCGGTTCATTTAAAAATGTTGATTTGCATAACAGCAGTATTGAGATTTATTCTAAGAGTAATTATTATTTCATTTCACCTCTAGCATATAATTTCGCAGGTACTATAGAAAATGTTTCTACTTATGGTGCCATTAATGCAACAATTAATGTGTCTGGTAAAGATACCTATATATTTGCTAGTGGTGTTGTTAATAAGGTTGATAAAGGTGATGTAATTGTCAAAAATGTCACAAATAATGTCTCTATTAATATAACCATAGATCAAACAGATGATATCTATATATCAGGCGTAATAAGTAATATAGATGAAGATGCGCTTCAATCTGTTGAGCTTCAAAATGTTCAAAATAATGGTAATATCTCAATAATTCCAAACAAAGAATATTGCTATTATGGATTATATTGTGGTGGAATTGTTGGAGGATTGCGCAGTGGTGATGGAATAATTAAATTTAGTAACCTTACAAATAATGGTGAAATAAGCCACTCAAAAGGAATAATTTCTTCATCATACAGTTACATAGGTGGTGTTATTGGTAGATTACAATATGACCAAGGAATATATGATAAATTAGTAAATAATGCAAAATTAACTGTTTCATCAGTTTGTAATTGTGGTGGAGTTATAGGTTGTGTAGATTATACGTATAATGGTAGCAGAGAATTTAAAAACTTTACTAATTATGGTGATATAGTTGCAAATGATTGTGGTAGTTCTGGCGGAGTAGGTGGAATATATGGTGAAGTAATAACATATTCTTCATATCCTGTTTCTATAATAAATAATTTCAACTATGGTAATATAATTTGTTCTACCACGGGGTATAATGTTCCAAAGATTGGTGGGATATCTGCAAGAATTAATGTTCAAAACTCAAGCAGTGTTATTAAAAACCTTGTAAACTATGGAAATATTACTAGTTCAGTTGAAACAAATATAGCAAGTGCTTCAACGAATAATACTATGTGCCATGGTGGCGTTATAGGAGAGTTATATTATTCTTCATGTGATTTATCAAGCTTAGAGAATTATGGAAATATTGAACTTTCATATAATAATTTAAATGACTCTTTAAGCTCCGAAAGTATCTATATTTACTTGGGTGGTATTGTTGGTAAGTCATCATCTGGAACAAGTGGCAAATTCTTAATTAATTGCGTTAACGAAGGTAACTTAAAATCACAGATTGTAAGTGCTGAAAAGTACCAAGTAGCAAATATCAAAACTGGCGGAATAATTGCATATGATGAAGGATCTTCTTATGCTTATGGAGTGAGATTAAGTTGCAATTTAGGTAATATAACAGTCCTAGAAAATAAGAACTGCACAATTGGAGGCATTATTGGAGAACAAAGAACAGCTTCAGTTATTGAAGATTGCTATAACAAAGGTGAGTTAAGAAGTGATTATCATCTTGATGAGAATAATGCTAGTTTCTTTGGTGGTATACTAGGTGATGGTCATAGTAGCATTGAAAGTTGCTACAACACAGGAAACATAACAGCATATAAGAGAAGTTACGTTGGTGGATTGATTGGTAATTGCCAACAAGTAAGTGTAAGAAATTCTTATAATACTGGTAACATTACGGCTATTGAAGGAGGTTTTGTTGGCGGATTAGTTGGCGGTAACACTTGTAAAGAAATGTTAAATTCATACAACATTGGAAATATTAATGTTACTGGAGGAAGTTACACAGAAGGTGTTGGTGGATTAGGTGGTTACTGGATTGATAATGCGGTGAATTGTTTCAATGCTGGTAATATTGTTGTTAATGAAGACTCAAGTCAAACAAATATTAAAATTGGTGGTTTGTTTGTTCTTACTGGTGCTTACGCAGATTCAACTCAATCAGGTTATATGCAAAACTTATATAACCTTGGTGCAGTTAAATCAAATGGTTATTCTAAAGCATACGGAATTGCCCATGACATTGGTGCTGTTGGTGAAAACTACGATTCATCTAACACAACATATTGTTTACTACCAACAGATGGAACTGGAAACAGCAGAAATATTTACTCTGTTGATCCAACAACCCTTCCAGATCCAACATCATCTAATGCAACTTATGCATTTAACAATGATTCGAGAATATTAACTCAAAGTAGCAATAGAAACTTATATGCAACTCAAGGCGATTCAACTTCAAGATATAATGAAACTGCCGACATCCCATATTCATTCTATGTTTCAACTGATACTGATGCAACGGTTGTTGTTATGAGTATGAGTTATAGTAAGATGTATGAAATGATTTATGGTGAGCTTCCAAATAGTTCAATCTATAATGAAAATAAGTGGGACTCTAATGTTTGGATGCAAGGAAATCCAAGTGTTGGTATGACAATTTCATACTACGATGAAGCTGGAAACAAGCAAACTCAAACTGGAGTTATCTATGAAAATAGCGATGGAACTACTTACACATTAACTAGTGATGAAGTTGCAAGGCTAAATGATAACGAGTTGATTGTTAAAGGAACAAATGGTGTTTCGTTGCCATACTTAAGTTCAACTTATTCTAAATACAACATTATTAAAATTACAATTATATATTCTGAGTCTGATATTGAATCATTCTATGCAATTAGGGGAATTAAAACAACTCTTCCAGCTTATAAGTCGGGTTACTCTGCTCTTGGTTATTCAAAAACAATTGATGGAGATCTTGAGTTTAAGGCAGGCGATGAAGTAAGATTCGCATCAGATATCACACTTTATCCTGTTGTTATAGAAGGATTAACAGGAGATGGAACTGAAGATTATCCATATCTAATTCCAGATATCACAACATACAATAAAGTTATGGACGTATTTGGAATGGATCAAAAATACTTCAGGCAAACAGCTGATTTGGTTGAAACTGAATCAGAAAAGATAAGAAGATTGAGTGGATTTAACGGTTACTATCATGGTGATGGCCACTCAATCGCCACCTTAGGTGGCGAAGCCTTGATAAAAACATTATCAGGCACATTCACAACAATTTCTATTTCAACTACGGGTAAATTAACTGCCCACACTGAAGAAATTAATGGAATAACCTATAATCTATATTCTCCATTTGTTGCTATAAACAAGGGAAATATTATCAGCAGTAAGGTTTATGGTGATATCATGGTTCAAGATGATTATCTTCCAACATCATTTAATTCTGAATCAACCAATGGTGCTGTTGCAATTGGTGCATTCAGTGGCGTAACGATTACTGATCTTAGTGCCCGCACAGGTATTATTGAAACTGCTGGAAACTATGCAAATATTGATGTTAAAGTTACTAGCGCATATTTGTATGTTGGTGGAATTGTTGGTAAATTATTGGGCAAAATGTATCTTAGTGGACTTGATAACTTTGGAAATATCACTGTTGCTCCAAATAGCAAAAGTGATGTGATTAATAGCCAAGGTAAGTTAGTTGGAATTAATGGTGGAGGCATGTTTGTTGGCGGTATCGCTGGCGGAAATAGTGAAGGAGTTATTTGCAGTTCTAATGAAGGAGAGTTAAGTGGAAGCTTGCAAAATAATGGTGATATCACTGTAACCAATTCAATTGGTGGTGTGATTGGTGGTGTTATCGGTTCATTAACGATGATTGGTGATTATACTATCAATCAAATATCAAACACTGGGTCAATAACAGCTAAGCACTTGCTAGGTTGCATTGGTGGTTTAATCGGTTTTGCCACATCAGCTGATAAAACATTTAAATTGTTAGATTCAATAAATAGTGGAAACATTTATGCATCTCAATGCTTAGGTGATGAAGATGCACAAAATGGAATTGGTGGACTTATTGGTTCAACTGATGGTGCAACGGAATTAAGTGAATGTGGCAACTCAAGTGATGTTGTTGAAGGCGATTATTATGTTGGTGGATTAGTTGGTATGCCACTAGCTGGTAAACTACAAATTGAGTCATCATATAATATGGCTGAAATTAGCTCTAACGGAATCGCTGGTGGTTTAGTTGGAACTAAAAATGAGAATTCAAAATTAACAACTATATCAGCTTCATATAACTCTGGAAAACTTTCTGGAGCCAATGCTTATGGTATCGCAGGTGCGATTGCAACAATTGTAAAAAGCTTCAATGCTGGTGAAGTTAATGCAATGAGCGAAGCCATTGGAATTGGTGGAGTTTATTCTGCATCTCAAGTTGCACAAGGTTATAGTATAGATAGAGTTTATAATGCTGGTAAAGTGGTTGGAGCTGAAAGTATTGCGTTA
Organism: uncultured Clostridia bacterium; assembly: GCA_934778125.1. GTDB lineage: Bacteria > Bacillota > Clostridia > Christensenellales > UBA1242 > UBA11490. The sequence continues at coordinate 41,517 of CAKVOF010000005.1, read as the reverse complement.
TGCTACTTAGGTTCATCTGCAACATTCTCAAACAACTATGCTATAAAACACACAGATGCAATCGCAACTTGTGCTGTTAAAACTGAAAATCCAAAATACTACATAAAAAATAGCGATGGTTCATTCTCTCAATCAGATAGCCTTCCATTTGAATTTTATTCTTCTGGAGATGTTTCATCATTAATTAATGCTGAAATTGATAAAACAACTTTAGAAAACTATATTTATGGAGACTATACTGCTGGAGACACAACAAATCCAATTTATGGTGCTTGGTTAAACTTCAATGACTTTACTGTTTCTTCATTTATTAAAGGAACACCTAAGAATAATAAAATCAAAAAGAAAATGACATTCACTATTGAAAGAGTGGATTCTTCAAGAAAAGCTGAAGAAGGTGTTGAATATTATGGCGAAGATGTTTGTGGAATAACTGATATCTCTTATGAATACTTCACTCAAGATGAATTAAATGCTCTAGGTGAGTTAAATAAGAAATTACCATATATCTTCACACAAAATAACTATGCACATGTTATTGAACTTAAATATCTAGATGATGGAGCAAGTGTTGGAACTCAAATGGTTCTAACTAACACTCGAAATCCTCTTCTATCGTATGCAGGTAAAACATCAACCGATGGCACTTATTCATATTTCGCTGGTTGGGATGTTGATGGAGATGGAAAATTAGATCATTTCAAAGATACTGATGCAACATTTATTGGAAACTCACAATCTAGTGTTATTAACTATGGGATGGATTTTAGCATTGAAGCTATGATTAATCTTGCTGTTGGTGAAACAACAACAATCACATATTCATTAATTAAGGAAATAACATTGAATGCGGTTTATATCAACATTCAAGGAAATGGAACTGAAGCTGATCCATTCATTATCAATAATGTTGAAGAATGGAACATTATGATGCCAATCTTTGCTAATAGAAGCAAGTTCTTCACTATTGGAAAGAACATTGTTGAAACTTCAACTAGCAAAATGATTAGGCCTGATAAATTTAATGGAGTTTTAAATGGTAATGAGAAAACAATCACATTATTAGATTATGATCCTCTTATCATTAAAAATACTGGAACAATTAAAACTTTAAATATTTCAACTTTAGCAAACACTTTTAACTTTGTTGAAAATATTGGAACTGCTTTGTTATGTTATGTTAACACTGGATTAATTGATAGTGTTAATATTGCGGAATGCGACGTTAATATGGTTCTTCCAAACATTGAAGTCACAAGCAAAAACCCAAGTGGCTTTGGTTTAAAATTATATATGGGTGAAAGATTAATGATTGGTGGATTAAATACTTTCAGTTCTGGAACAATACAAAATTCAAGCAATAATATGAATTTGAATATAACAGATACTGATGGCTTAATTAATTATCATTATTATCTTGGAATGATTTCTGCATTAGGCTTTAAGACTATTGATTGCACAAATAACGGAGATATTTCAATTAATTTAACACAAACAAATGTTAGTGGCTTTGTTGCGGGGCTAGTTGGGTATTTAGCTGGCGCCTATGCATCTGGAGTGAACAATGGAAATATAACATTTAGTAACTTAACACCAACTAGAGATAGTGATGATAATGGTGATGCTATTTCTGGTTGTGTTGCAATGCAGGTTGGAGGAGGCATTGCTACTGATGTAGATGGTACTTCTTTATGTGATTTATCTAAGAAATTAGAAAACAACGGTAAGATTACTGGAACTTCATTATCAATAGTTTGCGCAGGTGTTATTACTCAAGTGCTAGGAAATGGAGGCGTTGGAAGTTTAATAAATTATAGAGAAATAACCGCAACAGCCATTGAGGGTGATGGAACTTATGAAATTTCTAAAGTTCAAGCTGTTGCTTCAGGTGTTGTTGGCGAAGTGACTTGGAGTTCAGCGTATGACTGGAACTTGTTTAACCATGGAAACGTTACGGTAACATCTAATGGAATCGCACAAGCTAGTGGTTTAGTTTTAAGTGCTAATGGAAATATATGCAACTTCAAAGGCGAAAACAACGGAGATATAACTGTTAACGGAAATATAAGAATTAATGCAGCTGGCGGAATTGCAAGAGCTTCAACTTTCCCTACTGATGAAATTATTTCTGTTAAGATTAATAACTATGGTAGAATTAACGTTCACGCTCAAGGTGGCAGTGAATCAACAACTAGCCAAGTTTATGTTGGTGGAATAATCGGCTTTGTGGGTGGTGCTGAAAATGATAGTGAGTTGAATTATAGAGGCACTCTATTGATTGAATCAAACAACTATGGTGATGTGATATTATCTTGCGATAAAGATAAGCAATACTATGAGGAAGGCGAGAAAAGCATAAACACAACTAGTGAATATGCGCTTGGTGGATTAGTTGGATTAGGCTCTGAATTATTGCAAGTGGCAAATTCTTCAAACATCGGCGAAGTTAAACTTCAAGCTTCATTTATATATGTTTATAGTACGTGCTCTGTTGGTGTTGGTGGATTGGTTGGAAGAGATGTTTCTTCTATTGAAAAATCTTGCAACTCTGGCAATATAGTTATTGAACCATATGGCGTTGCAACTGAAAATGATGTTGTTTATTGTGTAAGAATTGGTGGCCTTTTAGGTGCTAATGAAGTTACAAAAGATTTAGTGATTTCAGATTGTTATAATCTAGGAAATATTAGAAATGCGGTTGGAGGAATGGGTACTTCTGCTGGATTGGTTGGCCACATGGCTAACAAAGATTATTCTATAACAATTTCTAATTCATATGTTAATAACGAAGTTTATACCTACACTAATAGCCTTGCTGGATTTACGTATGGTAGTTTACTAGGCTATATGCAAGTTAAGAGTATCAATATTAATAATTGCTATTCTCTTGGTGACATTCATATCAATAATCGAACAGGAATTATTTATGTGATAGACACACAATCGCTAACTGTAAGTAATGTTTATATCGCTCATAATTTACACTCAGACCTTCCATATCTTCCTGTTGGACTTAATGAAGCTGAACTTGAAGGTCACGAGCACACTTCATTTATTGGAGGAAGCAACTCTAAAAACACGCCAACAAGTTTAACAAATGTTGTTATATCAAGTGACCTTGAAAATTTAGATTTATATGATGGCGTTAACGACACAACTTCAGAATATAAACTTGCCTCAACTGAAGGTATAACCTTTGAAAATAAGGATACCTTGATTGCATATGTTAAATCTAAAATCTCAGACATCCATTCAACATTTAATTTCTATTCTGAATCAAATGCTGATGGGTTATGGAAAATTGATTCAACTAAAAATAATGGTTATGCATATTTCAAGAATCAAGAACTAGATCAAGAATATCAAGTTAATTTTGATTTGCAAGGTGGAACTTCAAGTGCTGAGTTAACAAGTAAAACAATTAGATTAAATTCGGTAGTTCAAATTCCAAGAGTTAGCATTGCAAAATTAGATCATATCTTTATGGGATTCTCACTAGTTCCAGGCGGAGAAGTTATAGCTCAACCTGGTGATGGAATTGCGTTTAACCCTAAACTAGTTGAAAAATATTTAAGCGGAACAACTTTAACTGTTTATGCAAAATGGTTCTATAGTCCTAATGGTGCTGGAACTGAAGCCGATCCAATAAGGATTGGAAGTGCTGATGATTGGAACGATTACCTTGTTCCACTTGTTAACACTGGATTCGTTTTAAATTATAAGCAAACTCAAGATATCACCGCATCAAATCCTAAACAACTAACGCCAGTTGATTTCAACGGAGTTTATGATGGTGGTGGCTTTGCAATAATTGATAACTTCTATGCTCCATTCAATAAAATAGAAGAACGCGGGGAAGTTAAAAATTTGGTTGCAAAGTTAACAAAGAGTGGTGAAAATGTTAAATCCGATATTAAAGTGTTTGGATTCATCGCTAATAGAGTTTATGGAAAAATCACAAATTGTGGTGTGGAAACAACAAACAATAAAGCGGGCGTTGCATTCCCACTAACATTTGGAAACGATTCAAAGAACATTATGGGTGATGACTATATTCTAGGTGGCGTTGTTGGCGTGGTTGAAAGAGGTGCAACTGTTTCGGGCATATATTCAAATGCTGGAATGATTAATATGTTTATCTATGCCGATGCCGAACACTTAGGAAACCTTTATTCAGGCGATGGCAACGAGATTACTTATGATTATAATGAAAAACCAATAGGCTCTAATTATCATATGGGCGGATTAGTTGGTGTTTCTAACATCGCTTTACAAAATCTAACAAACAACATTTCAATTCATATGCAAAGCGAGTTTAAGTTGAATTGGAATTATCAAAATTCTTATACGTTAACTTCAGACTCAACTAAGCAAGTTTCACCTGCTCCAAGTGTTTATCTTGGTGGTGTGGTTGCTAAGTTAAATGGTAGCGATTCCAGTGGCGAAGAGTTAAATATCACTAATAATGGTGATGTGCTTCTTGATAAAACTACTAGCATGCTATCTCCTGATGATTACAGTGCTGAATATAGAATATATGGCAATGCTTATGTTGGTGGCGTTGTTGGTTTTGCTGGTGCTGAAGCTAGGTCACTTGTTAAAATGTATAACAACGGTTCAGTGTTAAGTGAATTTAAAAACGCTATAAGTATTAACACTTATATTGGTGGAGTTATCGGTTATGTTGATGAATCAACTGCAACTAAAGATTTAGATAATATGAAAAACAGTGGTGCTGTGTTTGGAACAACTCGCCATAACAATGCTTATAATGTGAATGATTATGAATTGGGAGGCATTATTGGAAGATTAAACGGTGCTTTAACAACTGATATAAACACATTAGAAAATACTCACGATATAATATTAGTTAATACTCCAGTTAAAAAATTAGGCGGAGTTATTGGATGTTATTATATTGATCCAAATTCAGCTAGAACTGATAGCATCTCAATCAGTAATTTGAAAAACTCTGGAAATATTGAGACTAGTCTTATTGGGTGGAGCAGTGCTTATGTTGGTGGAATAGTTGGAAACATGAATTCTGGAAAAGAGAAAATAAACATGCTTAAGTTTATTAATAATGGAAATATAACTTTAAACTCAACTGCATATAATTCTGATACTGGTCCAAGTGTAAAAATTGCTGGAATTATTGGAGAAACTTACCAAAAAATATACACAATAACTGAGATGATAAATAATGGAAATATTGATTGTGGTGATATACAACTAGATGGATTGTATTTGTCTGGAATTGTTAGTTATGTAAGTATGAATTATAGTATATCGAGCTATGACAAAATAAATGTTTCTAAATTAGTAAATAATGGAAACTTGACTGGTGCTAAGTTTTCAAAATACGAATATATTGCGGGAATTTGCTGTGAAGGATTTAACTCTGAATATTATACTCTTGATCAATGTGTAAATAACGGAGATATTCAATTATTTGGTGGTACTAACTCTGAATTCGTGAATAAACTAAATTGTATCGCAGGATTAGTTGGTAATACATTTGCTAAAATGACAAATTCATATAACACTGGTAATATTATTGGAACAAACTTGAATCAAGGTAATTTTACAGGCTTTAATATGATAGGGGGACTTGTTGCAATGACCAATGGAAGTGGGGTGGAACAAACATTAGCAAATTGTTACAATACTGGTCAAATTTTATTTAATATTATTAATAATGTTAACTTTGGTTCATCTACAGATGTAATATATATAGGTGGCTTAATTGGTAAAGTTCAATCTAAAGCAAATGTAGTAAATTGTGTTCAAGGAACAAACCCTAATGGCGATTACACTTCTGGTATAAGTGTTAATGTTTCGAATCTGATGAGCGGAGATTACGATTTCCGTATTGGAGGAGCTTTTGGGGGTTCAAATTACGTACGAGATTTAAACATTGAAAATGTTAGAGTTTTAAGTGGTATTTCTTATAACAACACTGATTCAACATATAACCATGTTGGAGCAATTTGTGGTTACGCTTCGAATTCTTATACGAGTACTCAGTTAACAAATATAAGCAATCATATCACAAATGGAGTTGATCCATTAAGTGCAATGATATACGGTCCTGACACTTCAATTTCAACGAACTTAACATCAGTTAACACATATTACTCTTCTGATGCTATATTCACAAATTGCACTCAAATGGGTTATATTGATAACTTAAGTTTAGCTAATGTTAATCTTCCAAATCTAAATGCTGATGGAGCATATGATTCAGTTTATAAGAAATCAAATGCTGAAATGTTAGCTGAAATTTCAACTTCAAGTGGTGCTATATATTCTAGCACGTATAGTGGAACGATTTACAAATTTGACTTCAAGGAAAATGATACGGATACTGACTACACTTGGGAATTGCCAGACACAAATTACAATAATGGCTTGCCAAGATTAAAATATGAAGTTGATAATATTGCTTAAAGCATTGAATTAATTAATCATTGATTGAAAATTATTGATATTAATATTTTAACTTCAATTGTTCCTAGATTTTAAATTTATTAATATATTAATCTTAAGCAATCATAAATAGACTTTCTTAAATTTAAGAAAGTCTATTTTTTTATAATTTATTGATGTTCTATTAACATAAAATGATTTATTTCATTAGCAAAAATATTCTTATAATCAATCTATAATATTTGCGTGAAAATTAAATATAGTTTAAAATATATTGAGTTTAAAAGGAGAAAGGAATGGAATTAGTTAATAGTAGAGAAATGTTTAAAGATGCGTTAAAGAATCACTATGCAATTGGTGCGTTTAATTTTGTTAATATGGAAATTGCAAAAAGTATTTTAAATACTGCAAGTGAATGCAATAGCCCAGTTATTATGCAATGTTCAACTGGTGCAATTAAATATTCTGGTGCAAAAACTTTAGTTGCGATTGCTAGAAGTTTGGCAAGTGATTTAAATGTGCCAGTTTGCTTAAATTTAGACCACGGAAAAACTTTTGAAGATTGCAAATTGGCTGTTGATAGTGGATTCACTAATGTTATGATTGATGCATCTAGTTTGCCATATGAAAAAAATATTGCATTAACAAAAAAAGTTGTTGAATATGCTCATGCTCATAATGTTACGGTTGAGTCTGAATTGGGAGTTTTGGCCGGTGTTGAAGAAGATGTTGTTGCAAGTCACAATATTTATACCTCACCAGAGCAAGCAGAAGATTTTGTTAAGAAAACTGGAATAGATAGCCTTGCAATTGCAATTGGAACAAGCCACGGAACTCATAAATTTAAAGGCGAAGCAAAACTTCAATTTGATATTTTATCTGAAATTGAAAAAAGGTTGCCTAATTTCCCACTTGTTTTGCATGGGGCTAGTTCTATTCCTCAAAATTTGATTGAACTAGCTAAAAAATACGGAGCAGAGCTTGAAGGCGCTAACGGAATTCCTGAAAAAATGCTAAATCAAGCGTGCAAGCACAATATTTGTAAAATAAATGTTGATAGTGACCTCAAACTTGCATTCACTGCCGGAATTAGAAAATATTTAACTGAAAATCCATCTGAAGTTGATATTAGAAAATATAACGGGGAAGGAATGAAGTTGGTTCAAGAAACTATCAAAAATAAAATGGAAAATGTGTTTGATAGCGCTAATAAAGCATAATTTAATTTAAAATATGTAAAATAAGAGAGATATTTACTAAAAAATTTCTCTTTTATTTTGACTATTATTCTTTTTTTTAGTAAACTAATAGTGGTTATATTGGAGAATTATACCCAAAATCTAGGTGGGAAACCTTTAAATTAAGGAGATTATTTTGAAAATAGGAGTTATTGTTCCAGTTTTATCTGAAATTGATGTTAAAAAGCAATATGAAATTTTAAAAAGTGCGTGTGATGCTAGCGATGTTCAATTTGATGTTATTTATGCTTTAAATAACAATATGAATAAGCTTTTTAGTGTTATTAGAACTAAATTTATTGATTATGAAAATATCCGTGCTATTAAGTTTATTCACGATATTAATGAGCATAAAATGATAACTATTGCAATGAAATCTGCTGAACATTATGATGCGGTTATTATTTATTCTGGTAAAGAAGAATTCAATGAAGATGTGTTGAAAGCATTTATTGCTTCTTGGAAAGCGGGGAATAAAATCGTTTACTTAAAGAAGCATTATACCGGCATTAAAAAGTTTTGGGTTGGCTTAAAAAGATTTATATATAAGCTTGGTATCAAAATGCTTAATATATTCACCGATAGATGTGCGGAAAACGATATTCAGTTGCTAGATCAAGAAGTTGTTAAAACAATTAACCAACTTCCATCTAAAAACCAACAACTTCGAGTGTTTGATTCTTTTGTTGGCTATCAAACCGATGTGATTGATCTTAGAGTTGGTAAAAATGTTAAGATTAACGAATCATACACAGTTAAAAGCAAAACTTATAAAGGTTTGAAGTTGGCTTCGATTTTATCTATTGCTATGGCAATTGCTTGCTTAGCTTTTGAAATTGTTGCATTGAGTTTGGCGTGGGATTATTCATTCCTTATTCATATGGTTTTATGGCTATTATTTATGGGATTTGGTGTAACATCATTTTTGTTCCTAACGCGATCTACAATTTTATTTAGAGCAGGTGAGGAATTTGATCCAAATGAAATGAAAGACATAATCGATAAAGTTGAAAAATACAATTTTAAAAGTTAATTTTGATTTTTTTGGTAGTAAATTGTTATGTCATTATTTCAATAATTCATTTTATAAAATGCGATTCTAACTGTTGTTTTTGTAATTTAAGTTATGAAAATTTAATAAAAAAATTTAAAAGAGCTATTTTTTAGCTCTTTTTGTTTACTTTTTTATAAATTTTGCAATAATATATCTATTGATAGTTGTTCATAATTATTTACGATTATTTTTTCATTATTATGGATACTTTAAGGCGTGCAAAAGCCACGAGCGAGCGCGCGAGCGAGAGTTTTGCGGTTAGCAAAACAAAATTCGTTAGAATTTGGCTTTTGCCCCATTATTATATCGAAAAAGGAGAGAAATATGGATTTAAGGGAAAAAAAATTAGCTGAAAAACTTGTTAATTATTCGTGTTCAGTTAAAAAAGGTGAGAAGGTTCTTATTCAATATTCAAGTTGTTCGGATTCACTTATTAATGCGCTTATTGATGAAATCTATAAAGTTGGGGCTTATCCAATTTTGAGGCCAATAATTAAAAGTAATCAAAGGCATATAATGCTTGGTGCTGATGAAGAGTATTTTAAATTTTTAGCTGATATTGATAGCTATATGATGGAAAAAATGGATGCTGTTATTTTAATTGGCGGTAGCAACAACACATTTGAATATAGTGATGTGCCTGAAAGTGCGTTATCTGCTCAAAGTAAGTATCACACAAAACCAGTGCATTTTGATATTCGATGCTCTAAAAAATGGGTTTTGTTAGGTTACCCAACTCCAAGTTTTGCTCAAAGTGCAAGAATGAGTACGGAGAAATTTGAAGATTTTTATTATCAAGTTTGCACAATGGATTATGCTGAGCTTGATAAAAATTTAACACCTTTAGAAAAATTAATGAATGAAACAGATAAAGTTCATATAGTTGCAAAAAACACTGATTTAACGTTTAGCATTAAGGGCATTCCTGCGATTAAATGTGTTGGTGAATGCAACATTCCAGATGGGGAAATATACACGGCGCCAGTTAAAGATAGTATCAACGGCCATATTGAATTCAATATTCCAACAAAGTATGATGGAAAAGAGTTCACGAATATCTATCTTGAATTTGAAAACGGCAAAATTGTTAGTCATAAATGCAATAACGATGAAGCATTTGAAAAAATTATTAGCGTTGATGAATCTGCAAGATATGTTGGTGAATTTTCGTTTGGTGTGAATAGATTTGTTACTCAACCAATTCACGATATTCTATTTGATGAAAAAATGGGGTGTTCGATTCATATGGCTCTAGGAAGTTCATATGATGATGCATATAACGGTAATAAAAGCGCAATTCACTGGGATTTAATTCAATGCCATAAAAAAGAATATGGCGGAGGAAAAATTTATTTTGATGATAAATTAATTTATGAAAATGGTGATTTTGTACCAACTAATTTAGTTGCGTTGAATAAATAATGTTGGTATAATATTTAAAGTAAAAAAAGGAGATTTTTGTATGACAAAAGTAGCAAAATTAGGTATTAATGGTTTTGGTAGAATCGGAAGGCAACTTCTAAGATTATCATTCGAATTTGATGATCTTGATGTTGTTGCTATTAACGATCCATTCATCACTGTTGATTACGCGAAATATTTATTTATGCATGACACTGTTCATGGTAATTTTACTGGAACTTGTGAAGTTGATGGGGATTCTTTAGTTGTTAATGGTAAAAGAGTTAAATTCTTTGCTTCTATGAATCCAGAAGAAATTCCTTGGGGAAAAGAGGGCGTTGATTATGTTTTCGAAGCAACTGGTAAGTTTGTTGCAAAAGAAGATGCTTCAAAACATTTAAAAGGTGGCGCAAAGAGAGTTATTATCACTGCTCCTGGCAAAAATGGTTGCCCAATGTTCGTTTATGGAGTTAACCACACTTCATATTCAACAGATATGGATGTTGTATCAAACGCAAGTTGCACAACAAACTGCTTAGCACCTCTAGCTAAAATTGTTAACGACAAATTTGGAATCGTTGAAGGTTTAATGACAACTGTTCATAGCGTTACAGCAACTCAATTAATCGTTGATGGCCCAAGCAAAAAAGATTGGAGAGGTGGTAGAGCGGGTTGTGGAAATATTATTCCATCATCAACGGGTGCTGCCAAAGCGGTTGGTGTTGTTATTCCAGAACTTAATGGCAAATTAACTGGTATGAGTTTAAGAGTTCCAACTCTTGATGTTTCAGTTGTTGACTTAACTGTTCGCCTTGCAAAAGAAACAACTTATGAGGAAATTTGCAAAGCAATTAAAGATACTAGTGAAAATGAAATGAAAGGTGTTATGGGTTACACAAACGAACCTGTTGTTTCATCTGATTTCATCGGTAGTAGATATGGTAGCATTTTCGATGAAGGTGCCGGCATTATGCTTTCTCCAACTTTCGTAAAATTAATAGCATGGTATGATAATGAAATGAGTTATAGTACTCAATGTATGAGGTTTGCTTCGTATATGTTCTCAAAAGAACAATAGGAAAAAAAAGCCGAAAAACTGCGTGATACATCGTTTCTGCTCAAATTTTAAAACGGTCATTTATTATGTATAAACTCCCTATTAAAATTTGAGCGAGCCTTGTCTCACTGTGTTTTTCGGCTTTTTTCATTTTCTGAAATAAACTTTTGCTTTGGAAAAATAAAAAACTGCGTGATACTGCGTTTTCGGCTTTTTTCATTTTTTGAAATAGAATTTTGAAAGAAAAAACAGTGCAACACTGCGTTTCTACTCAAATTTTAAAATGGTTACGTTGTTTATAAACTGGGGGAGAAACAGTGCTAATCGCACTCGTGTTTTAGGCGTTTCCCAACCATTACTGCTATTCGCAAAAACTTAAATCTATTTTGTGATGAGGGTTTGTTTAAAATATTTGTTTATTTGAATTATTATTTGTTTTTTATTTTAAAATGTTGATAAATGTGTTATTATATGGTGGGAGCGAAAATTCGGGTGTTTTAAAAACACCCGTAAACTTTTCGGAGAAAAGTTTTATGCATTGGAAATGCATAATTTTCGCTCCGTATTCCAATTTAAAAGGGAAAAATAATGAGATGTCCTATATGTAATGCAAAAATGCATTTAAAAACATATTGTCCTTATTGCAAAATTTATGCAAATCAAGTAATTTATTCAAGCAATATTGAAGCCAAAAAATCATTAAAAAAGGGCTTAAAAGATGAGGTCACTTTAAGTTCAACTATGCCATATGATGTTAATAAAAGAAGTTTGCTTCTTATAACTATTTTTTTAGGTTTATTTGGTGTCCATAACTATGCTGTTGGTAGAAAAACAAGAGGAATTGTTTTTAATATTGGAGTTGCTTCGCTAGTTTTATTTTCAATTTTACTTGAATTAAATCAAAAGATATGGAAAAGTGCGGTAGCAAAAAGTTTGCTAGAGTTTTTTTCCGTGTTTGGAATAATTATTGGACTTTTATGGATTGTGGATATCTTTGCTGTTGCGTTTGGATATTTCAAAATTCCTATAAAACTTGCAACAATTGAAGAGGTTAAATTAAGGGAAAGAAAGTATGAATAAAAAAACTGTGGTTGTTGGAATGAGTGGTGGTGTTGATAGTTCAGTTTCGGCTCAACTATTAAAAGATCAAGGCTATAATGTTATTGGTCTTTTTATGCATAATTGGGAAGAAGATGATGAAAATGGTTGTTGCACTGCAATAACTGATTATGAAGATGTTAAAAGAGTTTGCAACGCGCTTGATATTCCATACTATTCTGTTAATTTTGCTAGTGAATATTTAGATAGAGTTTTTTCTTATTTCTTAGATGAGTATAAAAAAGGAAGAACACCAAATCCAGACGTGCTTTGCAATAGAGAGATTAAATTTGGACCGTTTAAGGAATTTGCCAAAAAACTAAACGCTGATTATATCGCGACAGGGCATTATGCTAAAGTTAAAACAATTGATGGTGTTATATATTTATTGAAGGCGAAAGATTTGAATAAAGACCAAACATATTTTTTGAATCAACTAAGTCAAAAACAATTAGAAAATGTTATTTTCCCGTTAGGCGATATTGAAAAGCCAGAAGTTAGAAAAATTGCAGAAAAATATGGTTTAAGCACTGCAACAAAGAAGGATAGCACAGGGGTTTGTTTTATTGGCGAACGCCGATTTAAGCAATTTTTGCAAGAATTTTTACCTGCAAAACCAGGTAAAATTTGTGACATGGAGGGAAATCAAGTTGGCACTCACGATGGAGTTATGTTTTATACTCTTGGCCAAAGAAAAGGCTTAAATATTGGTGGTAAAAAAGGTGGAAATGGTGATAGATGGTTTGTTGTTGATAAAGATGTAAAAAACAATATTTTGCTTGTTTCACAAGGTGAAGATGACCAACTATTTAGTGATGCATTAACTAGTGATAATTTTAATTGGATTAGTGGGCTTCCTAAAGAGAAGAAGTTTGAATGTTTTGCAAAATTTAGATATAGGCAACCCGACCAAAAAGTAACAGTTGAAATAAGGAGTGATAAAGAAATATACGTTTCATTTGCTGAAAAACAAAGGGCTGTTACTCCGGGCCAGTTTGTTGTGTTGTATCAAGATTTAAATACTTTGTTAAAAACAAATAATTCTGAATATGAAGGTGAAAGTGTTTGTTTGGGCGGTGGAATAATCGAAAATGTTTTAAAGTTCTAATAATATGATAATATTCAAATAAAAAAACATATTTTAAATTGATTTAAAATATGTTTTTTTTAGGGTTCAATAAACTATTAATTTGCTTACATATGTTTTAGGTTTTAACCCCAAAGCATATATATTTTCACTTTATTTTGGGATTAAATAACTAATTCAATCTAATAAATCCTCATAAGAAACACCAAACACATCTTTTAATTTCTTCAATGTGTTTAGATTAGGCTCGCTAACTCCAAGTTCCCAATCACCAACCGCACGATTTGAGTATCCAATAAGTTCACCAAGTTGTTTTTGTGTTAAATTTTTATATTTTCTTAAAATCTTCAAATTTTTTGATATATTACTCATAACAATCGTATAATATCGCATTTATCGACATTTTTCGCAACATATCGCATTTTACGACATTTGTTTTTTTGCTTTACATATCGTAATTGGCGATATATAATAGTATTATGAGTTATGATTTAAATAAATATTCTATTCACTCGCTAAGAATAATGGCTAGAGAAAAAGGCGTGGTTGCTCCAACAAAATTTAAAAAACAAGAATTAATAGAAAAAATTATTAATTGTGAATATGAAAAAGATTCTAATTTTCCTAAGCGAGGCAGAAAAGCTAAAGAATTTAATATAAACTACGAGTTAGATGAAGACTTGTCTATATTAAAGGCGGAGTGTGTGAAGTTAAAAGATTGTGCAATAAACATTCTAAAGATTTTAGAAGATATTTTTGATAAATAATTTGAAATTATTCATATAAATGCATAAATATTCATTTAAAAGCTATTGACATTATATCTTAAATATGCTATATTATATGTAGTAATTAAGGTGGGAGGTATTAGATATGAAGAATTTTAAACAAAGTATGTTAGCATCAATATTGAACGGAACAGGCTTGGATAGCGTTATGAACCAAGGCAACATAATTGAGCAACTAAAAAGAGAAGCTGTTGATGCTTTGGAAAAAACTGTTGATGCTCCTATTAATTCAATTAGTGGTAATGATTTTTATGATCAGTTGCTTAGTGTTGAAAAAATGCAAAAGTTTTCAGAAATTGTAAGAGGATCGAATTACAATGGCTTTTATAAGAGTGATTTGATTGGCGATATGTCGATAGATGGCATGGGAACAGAGTAATATAATATTTAATCCGCAAGTTACCTTGCGGATTTTTTTAATTATAGTTTTTTGCATAAAGCTTTCGCTTAATAAGTATTCTATATCAAACACATGGAATTAATGACTCTAGAGCTTATTGTATTAAGCGTTAAAAAATAAAAAATTTTTAAGTTGAGTATTGCTTTTGGCTTTTTCCTATGCTAAAATATTGGCTGGCAAATAAGAGGAGGAAATTATGAGCGAAAACAATAATAAATTTATGGAAAGAGTAATGAGCGTTAATGATGCTGAACCACTTGATAAAAACCCAGTTAACACTGCTGTTATTGGTCCAGTTGTTAGTGATTTTAATGGTAAATTAAATTCATTTGAATCTAAATACTATTGCAAAAACGTTTGCAAGGCTTTGAAGTCTGTTGATATTGAATTACCTGTTGGTGATGTGCACAATGTTTCAACAAAAGCTGAAAGAATTCACAACACAGCAGTTTACTTGGTTGGAACAAATAAAGGTAACGTTGCTTATCAAACAAACTATGATGGTTCAACTGTTGCAACTGATGGCGTTTCTGCTGTTTGCTTATCTATGGCTGATGATAAAAATATTAGAAGCGGATTTGCTTTTGTGGTTAACGAAAAAGGAAGATTAAAACTTTCTGAAGAAGTAGCTTTAGTTGGTTCTGAAATGCAAACTCAAAATAATTTAACATATTTATGTGAAGCAGAAACTTATGTTAACAAAACTTTGCAAGCTGATAGTGAATTAGAATTTTAATTGTGTAAAAAACTATGGATAAATTAGATTTATTTAAAGACTAATTATTCCGTAGTTTTTTTTGTTTTTATTTTTCGTTTTGAAATTTTAAGGACATGATGGTTAAATAGATTTTAAATAGTGTTTTGTTTGTGTTATAAAAAAATATTTGTTGATATTGTTTTAAAAATAATGTCGAATTATGTTATATTAAGGTTGGAGATGAGGGAGGTTAGTATGTTTGAAAATTTAGGTTTAATAGTTTTAAAGGGATTTGAAGATAGAAAAGATAGTTTAAATGAACATATTTGCGAATTAACTGGTGAAAAAAGAAACTATATTATAGATATTTCAAGTCCAAGATTTAGCAATGGTGAAGGAAAAGTTGTTATAAATGAAACGGTGAGGGAAAAGGATATTTTTATAATCGGCGATGTTGGGAACTATTTTTGCACGTATAAGCTTTATGGTGTGGAAAATAGAATGAGCCCAGACGACCACTTTTTAGATATAATTAGAACAATTTCTGCTATAAGTGGGAAAGCAAAAAGAATAACTTTGATTTTGCCATTGATGTACTCTTCGAGGCAACATCGAAAAAAAGATAGAGAATCCTTAGATTGTGCTATGGCTTTGAGATATTTAGAGAGTTTGGGAGTCAATAATATAATAACATTTGATATTCAC
Organism: uncultured Clostridia bacterium; assembly: GCA_934778125.1. Classification (GTDB taxonomy): domain Bacteria; phylum Bacillota; class Clostridia; order Christensenellales; family UBA1242; genus UBA11490. The sequence continues at coordinate 25,563 of CAKVOF010000005.1, read as the reverse complement.
GATCCTGAAATACAAAACACAATTCCAAACGGAAGTTTTGATTCAGTTTTTCCGTTATATTCGGTTCTAAAATCGTTTATTCCTAATGAACGCAAAGAAATTAACAAAGAAAAAATGGTGGTTATTAGCCCAGATTTAGGAGCGATGGAAAGGGCAAGGAAGTATGCTAGCATTTTGAATTTAGATTTGGGATTGTATTATAAAAGAAGGGATTACACAAAAATAATTGATGGCAAAAACCCTATTATACAACACGAATACATAGGCCCAGATGTTGAAAATAAAAGTATTTTGATTATAGATGATATGCTTTCAAGTGGTGAGAGTATTATTGATATAGCAAAAAATATGAAATTGCGTGGTTGCAAAAATATTTATGTGATTGTTACTTTTGCCTTTTTTACGAACGGAGTTGAAAAGTTTGATGAGTTATATAAAGATGGCTATATAACAAAAATCTATGCAACTAACGCATCATATTTAAGAGAGGATTTGATGAGTAAAAAATGGTTTGTTAAGATTGACCTAACTAAAAACATTGCTAAAATTATAACAAACATCAGTAAGAATACTGGAATTGGAAATATTTTAAACCCAACCGAAAAATTGAAGTTACTAATTAATGAAATAAATAAGTAAAGTACTTATTAGCTTTCGATTTAAACAAAATTAACAAAAATTTTGATAAGTGATAAAATATAGACATTTGTTTGCTATAATCGCTGTTGTTTGATATACTGCTTTTAAAGGTGCAAAGGAAAGTTTTTATGAAAGATTTGGTAATTTTAAATTTAAAACTATCTGTTAAAACACTTGTTATATTTTAAAATAAAGAGTTCGATTTTTCTATCTGAACTCTTTTTTTTAAAACAAAAAGGAGAGAGTTATGGAAAATTTTAAAAATGTTCACATCATGGACCACCCGCTTATTAGGCATAAAGTTGCAATTATTAGGAACAAGGACACAAACACAAAACAATTTAGGGAAGTGGTTGAAGAAATTGCAATGCTTATGGCTTATGAAAGTTTTAAAGATGTGCCCACGCAAGAAGTTGAAGTTGAAACACCTTTAGAAAAAACAAAACAATTTATGGTTAAAGAAAACTCGATAGCAATAGTACCAATTTTAAGAGCTGGACTTGGAATGGTGGATGGAGTGTTAAAGTTATTTCCAGCATCAAAAATTGGTCACATAGGTTTATTTAGGAATGAAGAAACGCTAGAACCGCAAGAGTATTTTTGCAAACTGCCTAAAAACATAGAAAACAAAGTTGTTATGGTTTTGGATCCAATGCTTGCAACTGGTGGTAGTGCTATTTCTGCAATAAATATGCTTAAGAAGCGTGGGTGCAAAAAAATTAAGTTAATGTGTATAATTGGTGCTCCAGAGGGAGTGGAAAATGTGGCTAAGTCATGCCCAGATGTTGAAATTTTCCTTGCACAAGTTGATAGATGCTTAAATGAAAATGGATATATCTTGCCGGGACTTGGTGATGCAGGCGATAGAATTTTTGGAACAAAGTAGTTTTACATAACATAATTTTTTATTAAATCTTTTATAAAATGATAAAACAAATTGTTTAAAATATTCAATTGTTAGACCATTTTTTAAGTTTTTATTTACAACATAATTATTATAGTTGATTAAATTTCAACTAGTAATTATGTTGTTTTTTATTTTTTTAAATTTTTTTAATATTTTAAACTTGAATATATAGGATTTTAATTTTTTGTTTAACATCTAAAATATTCCTAAAAAAAGCGATTTTTTTCAAATTAGGTATTGACATATCGAAATTAATGTGATAATATTGTGAAAATTTTAAAGGCTTTTTTATTGGTGGTGGTTATGGATAAAAGAAGTGAAAAATTATATAATTGTATGCGAAATTATATTAAATGCTTAGATGATAGAAATATGAAAACAGACAACTATGTTCAAGTTGTTAGGGAGGCTAGTTTGGCTGAAGCATATAAAATAAACAATGCTGTATTAAGAGCATCAATTTATCTATTGATGCGTGAGAAAAGACCACAACTTGAGCAAGATGTTGTAAGTTTATTAAGTTCAGATAGATTTTCAGAAGTAGACGTGATTTTAAATTATATTAACCCAAAACATAAACCAATAACTAAGTATTGCTTTGCGAACATTGAAAAATTTAATAATGGCTTTTCGGCCACTGAATACCCAAATATTTTTAAAGCTAAAAATGAAACACGAATTGTTGCCGTTAAAATTCCTCATGGACTTGTTGATGAAAGAGGGGAAATGATTACTATTAACGATGAAGAACTTTTAGTTAAACCTGGAGATTATTTTAAATTTTTCTATGCACAAGACTTAGATATGAAGTCGCACTTAGAAAGTGTGTTGACTGAAGATTCAGAGGAAAGTTGTTGGGAAATTCAAAGTGCTGATAAATTTAGAATTTACTATAAAGATTGTGATGCAAATGGAACATTTAAAGATGCTACTTATCGTGACATTTACAATCAAGATGATGAATATATGGGAAATCCGTTTGATATGTAAGTTATTTTTAATATAAATGTGTAAGGTGGAGCTTATAGTTTTTAAAAATTATACAATTAAAAATTTAATATTTAATTAAAAAAATTTGTTTGCTATTTAATCGGGCTTAGAGTTAAAAATTTCACGTTTTATAGGAGAAAGAGCTATGAAAAAATTAACATCTAACAAAACAAAGAAAGGTGAGTTCGGAATTGGTATTTGTAAAAACAAAAAAGTTTTTTACAAAGTTATTAATTGCGGATTTGATGAGGAAATCAGGGGTTACAACTGCTTAAAGGAAAAACATTTTAAAATAGCAAACAGACTTTTTTTTAATAGCGATGAAAATCTTATTGTTTATGATTATATTAAATCATTAGATAAAAATATTTTTCATAAAACATTGTATAGTAATAAGAGAATAGCATATAAAAGAATAGTTAAATTACTATTATGTAAAATAAATGATATTGAAAATTGTAAGTTGAGTGAGTCGGTGAATAGTAGATTTTTTACTGGTAGAATTGGCTTATTGGATAAATATATTAATAGCAATGTAGATAAATTCAATAAAACACTCATTATAAATGGGGTTGTCCTGCCATCGCTTCATGATTCGTTTTTAAAGATTAAAGAATTTATTTTAAGTGATCCTGTTGTTAAATTTGCCATAACTCAAGGCGATCCAACAGATTTGAATTTTTCACAAAAGGGATTTATAACGGATTTCGAAGTGGCAGGAAAAAACGCGATAATAAATGACATTGCTATATTTTTGGGCTGTTTTATTGTTAACAGTTATTATTATTACATAAAGTTTATAAAATCAGCACATTCAAAAGAACAAGAAACCTTTCATAAGTTTAAGAAGTATATAAACTGCGAATATTTAGAGAACAATGAGGGCATTGTGGTTAATACATGTGGAATATTGCCTAAAAGAAATAAAAAGTTAGTTTTAAAATACCTTTACGAAATTAAAAAACATAATTTGATTAAACCCGATATTGAAGTTGGAAAATTAATTGCGTTTAGGTTTTGTAATCCAGTTGATATAACGCAAAATTTAACAGATAAAGAGTTTGGTGTTTTGGCTTTTTTAATTTCTATGTTTGCAAATAAGGCGTTAAATTTAGATGATGTAATAAAGTTTATTGGAGGAATATAAAATGATGAATGATTTTGAAAAAATATTTGGGGTTAAAAAAGATGATTATATTCAAGAAACATTTGGAAAATCAAAAGAAGAGTTGTTTCAAGAATTTTTTGGAATGAAAAAGGAAAAATTATTAGAAAGCATTAAAAGTCAAAAATTAATTGTGTCAATTAGTGGAATGGATAATTTGGGTAAAAGCACTCAAGCGGGTATTTTAAATGAAATATGGCCAGAAATGTTTTCAAAACCGATGCATATAAATCAAACTGAAGCGTTTCCTAAATTGAAGGGTAAAGAATTATCTTTATGGTGGTTTGATCCCAACAATTATAAAGAATTTGCAGACACGATGTATCATTCTATAGCTCAAAGATACGAAAAAGCTTTAAAATCGGATGCTCCAATTGTTGTTTTAGATAAAGGTATTGATTTCTACGATACAAGAATTAAGGCAACTTTACTTACATTAGGTGTTCCACAAAATGAAGTTTTGAGCATTGTTAAAGAGGCCAAAAACAAGTATTTGCTTTGGAATAGTTGTGAGGATCTAAAATTAATAATAGTTCCATCAAAAGATTCTCAAAGAACAAACTTAAGAAAAGAAGAAGCGGTTGCTGAAACTGAAGATGTTCATGGTAAATATTTGCAAATGAATATTGGTTTATTAAATAAAAAATTGGAAGAAGGAAAAACATTTACACCAGTTGAATTTGTTGAAAATGGAGCTTCATTGATGAATAAAGATATTGTGGAAAAAATATTTAGTTTATTTGAAACAAAGAATCAACTTCAAAATGCAGAAAAAATTAGCAAATTAGCGCAAGATGTTTTTAAAGATAATTTAAAATTAGCATTCGTTGGTGGCAGTTCAGGGAAAGGCAGATATCAAAAGGGTTGGAGTGATATTGATATGTACTTTATTTTTGACAAGCTCCCACACAGAGATATGTTGAAATTCACACAAGAACTTCCTAAAGTAACAAATGTTCATGTTGGCACAACGTTTTATTCGTTAGATGATTTTAAAAAATTAAATGTGGATCACAAAACTTTTGTAACTCTTCACGAATTTGGACTAGGGGTTAACAGAGTTTTGTATAATAGCGAAAATATGGAATTGCCACAAGTTGATATGCAGGATGTTAAAAGATTAGATGAAAGAGATCTTCCAAACGCTTTGAATTTATTGAAAAGAGAGGTATACTATTCTAGTAATAACACTATTAAGCAAAATGACAGAAATACCATTGGAACGAAAGAAAATAGTGGAGAAGAAGATCCAGTTTTCAATATTTCTAAGATAATAAAAACTTCAACTATTGTGGAAAAGGCTGTTTTAACACAAAATGGGGTGTTTACATTCAATTATTTAGACACAGCAAGAGAATTCGCAAGATTATCAACAGAGAAATTAATGCAAATGAAAGAAATGACAGATGATGAAACAGAAAAAGAAAGATATGAATCAATGATGAAAACTTTGCAAGATTTTGATATCGTTGAAGCTATAAACACAAGAAATGATGGCGACAAAGAGAAAAGTGATAGAGCATATGAGTTTGGAGTTAACTTATTAGAAGTAGTTGATGAAATGAATTGTTTAAATGAAGGAATGGAGGATAAGTAGAATGGAAAAAAGAGTGAGTTGCAGAGCAATTATAATTGAAAATGAGGGATTAGTAACGATGTATCGCGAAAAAGCGGATAGAGTTTACTACACATTCCCTGGTGGAGGAATTAATGAGGGCGAATCTGAAACACATTGTGTTATTAGAGAAGTGGAAGAAGAATTTGGAATAAATGTTACTCCATTGAAAAAAGTTTATGTGTATGAAAATGACAAAACCATTCAAAATTTTTATTTGTGTAAGTGGATTTCGGGAGAACTTGGAACTGGAGAGGGTGAAGAGTTTCAACCTGATAGAAATAGAGGAATTTATGTTCCAACTTTAATGCCTATTGAAAAAATAAAGGATTTGCCATTAATGCCTGATTTGGTTGCTAATCAATTAGTTTTGGATATTGAAAAATATGGCGAAAATTTAGGCGATGAAATGGTCACAATAAAGGAATAGTTATGAAAGGAATTGGAATATACGATTTGATTGGTTGGGGCTTATCAGAAACTGAAATGTTTAAAAAGATAAAAGCGAATGGTTTTGAATATATTGGGATTTATTGGTTTAATCAATCTGATGAAGAAATAACAAAAACAATAGAAAATGCTAGAAATTGTGGATTAATAATTGAAGTTGTTCATGGGCCTTTGCAAGATAATATGCTAATTTGGAAAGAAGATGAACAAGGTGAAACCTATTTTGAAAAAATAAAAAATCAATTATTAAGAGTTGCAGAATTGGGGGTTAAGAACTATGTTTTGCATCCTTGCGGAAAAGATGTTACTTCATTTAACGAAACTGGGTTAAAACGATTTAAAAAACTTGTTAAGATTGCTGAGAAAAACAACATAATTTTAAATATTGAAAACTTGCGAACAGTTGACCATACAATCTTTTTATTTGAAAAAATAAAGTCAGATAATTTTAAGTTTTGTTTGGATACAGGTCATGCGAATGTTTGGTGTTATAAACCTCTTGATGCTATTAAGAAATTCGGAAAAGTATTAAATACTGTGCATATAAATGATAATGATGGAGGATACTGCCATGATCATCATTTAATTCCGTATGATGGAAATATAGAATGGGAAAGAGTTGTTCCAGCATTAAATAAAGTATATGATGGGCCATTAATGCTTGAATTAAACAACTTTAAAAATCTAAAAATGGCTTATCCGAATATTGATGTATATTTAAAAACAGCTTATGATAGAGCAAAGAAATTACTTGAATTAGAATAATAGAGTACTTGTTAATTTATTAAAGAAAGTTTGAAAATGAAATAAAAAAATGATGATTTAAAATCATCATTTTTTGTTATATATTTAGTTAATTAAATCCTCTTTTATTAGTTTTAATATTTGATATTATTATCTATTTAATGCTTCGTAGGTTTTAACTGCTAAAGAAACTGTTGCTCCAACCATAGGGTTATTTCCCATTCCAATATATCCCATCATATCAACATGGGCTGGAACTGATGAACTTCCTGCAAATTGAGCATCTGCATGCATTCTTCCCATTGTGTCTGTTAAACCATAGCTTGCAGGGCCTGCACCAACATTGTCTGGGTGAAGAGTTCTTCCTGTGCCACCACCTGATGCAACTGAGAAGTATTTTTTACCATTTTCAACGCACCATTTTTTATAGATTCCTGCAACTGGGTGAGTGAATCTAACTGGGTTTGTTGAGTTGCCTGTGATTGAAATATCAACGCCTTCGTGTTGCATAACAGCAACGCCCTCGGTTGTGTCTTCACAACCAAACACTCTAACTTCACTTTTATAAGTGTTTGAGAATGGAGTTGTGCTTAAAATTTCAAGTTTTTGAGTTTCAAAATTATATCTTGTTTTAACATACGTGAAACCATTTATTCTTGAAATAATATAAGCAGCATCTTTTCCAAGTCCGTTCAAAATAACTCTTAATGGCTTCTTTCTGGCATTATTTGCATTTCTAACAATTCCTAGAGCGCCTTCTGCTGCTGCAAAACTTTCGTGGCCAGCAAGAAGAGCAAAACAACTAGTGTTTTCATTTAATAGCATTGCACCAAGATTGCCGTGGCCTAAACCAACTTTTCTTGCGTCTGCAACTGAACCAGGAACGCAAAATGCTTGCAATCCAATACCGATATTTTTAGCACAATCTTCGGCGCTTTTTTCGCCTTTAGTTAGGGCAATAGCTGTTCCCATAGTGTATGCCCAAACAGCGTTTTCAAAGCAAATTGGTTGAACTCCTCTAACGATTGCATCAACATCAATTCCTGCTTTATCGCAAATCTCTTTACATTTTTCAAGGCTTTCAATTTTATATTCTTTTAAAACCTTATTGATATTATTAATTCTTCTATCGTAACCTTCAAATTCTATCATAGTTCACCGCCTTAATCTTTTCTTGGATTAACAACTTTAACAGCATCTGCAAATCTGCCATAAGTTTTAATGCTATCTTTGTAAGCTTCTTTAACATCTTTACCATTGTTGATTAATCTCATCATATTATTTAGGTTAACATATTCATAACCTATGATTTCGTTTTTAGCATCTAGGGCTAGTTTAGTTGTGTATCCTTCAGCGGTGTTTAGATATCTAGTACCTTTTTCTTTTGTGCTGAAGATTGTTCCAACTAGGCTTGATCTATTTTTACCTAAATCATCTAGGCTTGAACCAACAGGAAGACCATTATCAGAGAATGCTGATTGAGTTCTTCCATAAGCAATTTGCAAGAATAAATGCTTCATTGCATCGTTAATAGCATCGCAAACTAAATCTGAATTTAACGCTTCAAGAATTGTTTTTCCTGGTAGAACTTCAGCTGCCATTGCTGCTGATTGAGTCATACCACTGCAACCAATTGTTTCAACTAATGCTTCTTCAATAATTCCGTTCTTAACATTTAATGTTAGTTTGCATGTGCCTTGTTGTGGGGCACAAGTTCCACAACCATGGGTGAAACCGCTTATTTCGTTGATTTGAGTAACTTTTTCCCATTTACCTTCCTGTGGGATAACTGCAGGGCCGTGTGCATCTAAGTTTTTTAAAGTGCACATTTCTTGTACTTCTTTTAGTATTTCCATAAACCTACTCCATAAATATTTTGTTACAATTAATATTATATCAAATGTGTTTTAAAAAAGTAAAATAATTAAGCGTGTTTTATAGTTTGTTTTTAATTAAAAGAATGTTTTTGTGTTGGTTATTGCTATAATAAAATATTTTCAAAATGAATTGCTGTTTTGAAAATATTTTTAAATAATAAAAAGATCACTTTTGCTATTTTATATTATTCAAGGGGCAAAACTTAATTGTTTTAAGTTTAAATCTTTTTTGCTTTGAAAAAAATAAAAAATAACATATAATAAAGTTATGAAATCAATAAAACGGGAAATGGAAAATTTAATTGAAATAAATAAGTCTAAATTTATAGGAATTGCGTTTCCTATTTTTTCGCTTGATGATGCTAAGATTAAGTTGAGTCAATTATCTGAAAAATATAAAGATGCTACTCATATTTGCTATGCCTACACATTTAATGGTAATTTAGAGAAGTGTAGTGATGATGGTGAACCTAGTGGAACTGCTGGAAAACCTATTCTTGAGATTCTAAAGAAAAGAAAACTAGATAATGTGCTTTTGTGTGTTGTGCGATATTTTGGTGGGGTTAAACTTGGTGCCGGTGGGCTTGTGAGGGCATATTCAAATAGTGCTTGTGCGGTTCTTGATTTGTGCGAAGTTGTTGAATTTGTGAAATATGATTTGTATCAAATGTTCGTTGATATGAAAACAGCTTCAAGTTTAGAAAAAATGTTTAAAAATGATGACTTTGTGAGAGATTTATCAGTGGATTATGCAAGCTATTTGCTTGATAAGGTTCGCGTGCAATTTAAAATAAAATGTGGCGAATTGCCACCAAATTCACTGAAATCTGCCACCTTAATGAAAGCAGTTATTACTGGGGAATAAGATGAAAATAACAAAATTGGAAATTCAAAAAAATAATAAGGACAAATTTAATTTATATATAGATGATGAGTTTTATGCTGGAATTTATATAGATGCTTGTTTTAAATATGGGCTTTCTGTTGGAAAAGAATTATCTAAGGAAGAATTAGATGAGATTATATTTGATAGTAATAAAACAATTGCTTTAACAAAAACTGCAAATTATGTTAACACGGCATTAAAAACTGAGAAGCAAGTAAGAGAGTATATTGCGAAAAAAGGCTTTGATAAAGATGTTTCGAAATATGTTATTGAAAAGTTGAAAGAATATAACTTCATAAATGATGAATATTTTGCTAAAAGTTATATAAACACTTATAGGTCTAAATTTGGAGAGTATAAACTTAAAGCAAATTTGTTAGAAAAAGGCGTTTCAAAAGAAATTATAGAAAATTTGCTAAATGGCATTGAAACTGATGATGAAATATTGTATAATATATCTGTTAAATATTTAAAAGGCAAAGAACGAACACAAGAAAACTTTGTTAAACTAACAAGGTTTTTAGCAAGTAGGGGCTTTTCTTTTGATGATATAAATTCAATTGTGGAACGTTTAAAAAAGGAAGATTTATGTTAGTAGGAATAGATGTTTTAGATGTTATGAGAATGGAGAAGTTTATTCAAAATGAGCATTTTTTGGGTAATTATTTCACGCCATATGAAGCGGCATATGTTAGCAGGACAATAAGAAAAACTCAAAGTTTAGCGGGAATCTATTGTGCGAAAGAAGCGTTTTTGAAAGCGCTAGGAATTGGAATTGGTGGCGGAATAGAGCTTAATCAAATTGAAGTTAATCACGATGATAGAGGAAAGCCATATATTAAACTCACTGATAGTGCAAAATTGATTGTGGCAGCGAGTGGAATAAGTGAAGTTCAAATAAGTATTTCACATACTGATGAAGTTTGCACTGCTATTTGCATAATGCAATAAATTCATTTGTGTTTAAGTTGATTATTTAGACTGATTTAAATAGAGTGTTAAAAAAATAAATAATTATTTTAAAATTTGCCAAACTAGAGATATAGTTTGGTTTTTTTATTTTATTAAGAATAGATTAAGTAGTTTTTATTAACGATTTAATGTTTTGAGAAAAAGATTAAATCTTTAATCAATAAAAGTTATTTGAAAATCTGTAATGATAAAAAAATAAACTCGTTTTTGATGAAAAATGTTGAAAATAATAAAAGTGAGAAATGATTATGGGTGCTTATGAAAATTTAAAGAATAATTATGAAGTTTTAGTTAATAATTTGAAAAGGTCGGAGGCTGATATTAACAACTATCTTAGAGAGTTTCATACTATAAGTGAGAGCGAATATGCTGGTTCTTATATGAGTTTAGATGATGACTATAAGCGTGTTTTAGAAGAAGAGTCAGAAAAAAGCGTTTTTGCGGAAAACAACGACTTTAAAAAATATGAAGATTGGATTATGAATGGAGATTAAACGCGGAGATTTATTTTATGCTGATTTAAGCCCAGTTGTGGGGAGTGAGCAAGGTGGGGTAAGACCTGTTTTGGTTATTCAGAATAATGTTGGAAATAAATATAGCCCAACTATTATTGTTGGTGCCGTAACGAGTAAAATAAACAAGGCGAAAATTCCAACACATATTGAAATAGATGCAATTAAATATGGTCTTCCAAAGGACTCAGTTATACTTTTAGAGCAGGTTCGAACAATAGATAAGTTAAGATTAAAAGAAAAGATTGGGAATTTGGATTCATTTAGTATGCATAAAGTGGACAATGCTCTTTTAATAAGTTTAGGACTTATTCCAATAGAATAAAGAAATTTCTACATTATTTTTGTATTATAATTAGTTAATTAATGAATAAAATTGACTAATTTTTTTTTCAACGATATACTAATTACAATAACTTAAAATAAGTTTTATTAATAAAAACTTCAATTTAAAGCAAAAACAACTTTATATTAGTGAGTTATTATAATTAATGAAATGATTTTTCAAAGGACTTATTATGGAAGAAAAAAAGTTTAATGATAAATACTTTACCATTTTTGGATTTAAATTTAATTTAAAATACACACTTATTGGTGCGTGTGTTGCACTATTTGCATTAGGTGTTTTGCTTATTTTAGATGCAACAGTCACAAAAATTAGTTGGTACGGTGTTATTATTGGTTGCGGATTTTTAGTTGCGTTATTTGTTGCAATACAATTAATGCCATTTAGGAAACTTGAAGGGGATTTTGCTTACGAACTTCTATGGTGGGTGTTTCCATTTTCAATAGTTGGAGCAAGGGCTTTCTTTTGTATATTTGAAAAAGTTCCGTTGTTTTGGGAGGCGTTTAAAGTTTGGAATGGCGGATTATCTATTTTAGGCGGGATAATGTGTGGGGCATTAGGGGCTTTAATTTGCTGTTTAATTAAAAAAGTAAACGTTGTTAGTGTTTTTGATGTTATTGCACCTTGTTTGATTATTGCGCAAGCAATTGGAAGATGGGGAAATTTTATTAATCAAGAAGTTTATGGCTGGGAAGTTACAAATCCTGCGTTGCAATGGTTTCCTTTTGCTGTGTTTATAGATGCTAGGGGAGGTTGGTTTTTAGCAACATTCTTTTATGAAAGTATTTTAAGTACAATCGGATTTTTCATTCTTGTGATTTTATGTAGGAAAATAAAAAAAGTGGGTGTTCCAACATGTGTGTATTTAATTTACTATGGAACAATAAGGGCTATTCTTGAAGGATTAAGAGATGACACTTATATTTTAAAGGATAACAACAATATGCCAGCCTCAAGGATAACCAGTATTATATTTTTAGCGATTGGTGTTATTGGGCTAACTTATATAATTATAAAAAGCGTTGTGGACAAGAAAAAAAATAAATATTCTGAGCCTAATATGAGTGAAGAGAAGAAATAGTTTTTGTTTGCTTATTATCTCGGGTGAAAATAAATTAATATATTATTGTTTTTTTTAAGTAAATAATAGTATAAGATAAATTGGTTGTATAAAAAAATGAGAAAAATATCTAAACTCAACATTTTGAACTTAATACTATTGGTGGCAGTTGTGTTGTTGTCGGTGTTTCAATTTGTGTTTAAATTTATACCGATAAACCCAAAAGAGTTTTGCATTTTAATAATTTTATTTGCGATGGGGGTGTCGTTATTTGCAAAAGGCGTTTTATTTAAGTCATCAAATTCAGTGTGGTTTTCTCTAATCATTTTTTCTTACTGTGTTTTTTTGTTTCTATCTGTGTTGTTTGGAAATTTAAGAAGTTTTTATGGTTCTGCCTTTCTTATTCTTCCAGCGGTTTTGGGCATTGTAATATATATTATATTTAAAGAGATTATATATATTAAATTATCAATATTTCTTTTGTTTGTTTCAACTCCAGTTCTATTATTTAATTTTAAAGTTATTTCACTATTATTATTTATAATTTTGCTTTTGATTTTTTCTATAAGCGGATTTTTATTGCAAATGATTATTAATAACAAAAATGATAAAGGGTAAATGTTATGGCTAAATTTGATTTTGAGAAAAAGGGTTACTCAATCGATCAGGTTGATAACTATATTAATTCAATAACAATGAAATATGAGCAAAAGTTAGCTGAGCAAAAAGATAGGCTTATATCTTTGAAAAAAGAAAATGCTAATTTGGAAGATAGGGTTAAGAGCTTTGAAGATAAAGATAAACAAATCTCCCAAGCTTTAGTTTTTGCCGTTGAAAAAGCAGAACAAATTGAGAATAGTGCAAGAAAGATTTATGACTTAGAAGTTAAGAGAATTAGGATATTATATCAACGTTTGCTTGAGATCGTTGGAGAAGTTGAAGAATACTCTCCAAATGTTTTAAATTATGGCAATATATCTTCTGGTATTTTGGAATTAAAAGAAAGCATAGATAAGGTTATAGAAACCAATATTCAATATAATGGCGGAAATGTTAAAGATAAACTTAAGCAGATGGGTGATAATTACATAAGTAATTTATTAAATAAAATGCAATATGTTGTTAAAACTCAAAAAAATGATAAACCAAAAGATATTGACCAAGTTGAAAAAGAGGTTGAAAACGATAGAAAGAAAGAAAACGTTAGATTGCTTAATATTTCTAGAAGACTTCAAAATATAAATGGAATGCTTAGCGGAAAAGCGAAAGACTTTAACGAGTTTTTAAAAAATGATGACCAAAAAGAGAATGGCGTGGCAAAATCTTTGGATAGATATGATGAAAAAATGAGTGATGATTTTAAATTTGATTTCGAAGATGCAATGAATCCCAAAGAATCTCTTGATGAAATAATGCAAGTTTTCGATTTTTATAATGATGAAAATAAATAGTAAAGAGAAAATGATATTTATTTTGAAAAAAAGTTAAATATATAATTTGATAAGAATAAAAAATACTTAAAAATAAAGTTACACTTGAATTTGAACTTACATTTTAAGTTTTTTTTATTTTTAAAATTGTTTTATCGGGAAAAATTATATTTTTTAAAAAGTTTTTTATAAAAATTATTTAAAAAAAATTGTATTAAAAATAAAAAAACATATGAAAAAATGTTGTAAATTAGCAAAAAAAAGATAATATTTCGAAACACTAGGGTGAGTGTTACGGAACTTTAATAAAAAAGTTTAAATTTTTTAATTTTTTTTTAATTTTTTTTAAAAAAAGTGTTGACACCACCCAAATAGAGTGGTAAACTACACTCGCATTTGATGAAAGATTGAATGCAAATCGAACCATTAAAACTGAATAGTTTAGTAGAATTAATATATTTCTTGTTAATTTCATTTGAGAAAATAATTTAAACTACGAGCAAACTTAACGCAAGTTGTTCGAATGAGTTAGATTAAACATAAGAGTTTGATCCTGGCTCAGGACGAACGCTGGCGGCGTGCTTAACACATGCAAGTCGAACGGAGTTATTTGAGAGCTTGCTTTTGAATAACTTAGTGGCGGACGGGTGAGTAACGCGTGAGGAATCTGCCTTAATCAGGGGGACAACAGTTAGAAATGACTGCTAATACCGCATAAGACCACAGCATCACATGGTGCAGGGGTAAAAGAGTTATGTATCGGATTAAGATGACCTCGCGTCCTATTAGCTAGTTGGTGGCGGTAATGGCCCACCAAGGCAACGATGGGTAGCCGATCTGAGAGGATAATCGGCCACACTGGAACTGAGATACGGACCAGACTCCTACGGGAGGCAGCAGTGGGGAATATTGGGCAATGGAGGCAACTCTGACCCAGCAACGCCGCGTGAAGGATGAAGGCCTTCGGGTTGTAAACTTTTGTTGTGAAGGAAGAAGAAAGTGACGGTACTTCACAAGGAAGCCCCGGCTAACTATGTGCCAGCAGCCGCGGTAATACATAGGGGGCAAGCGTTGTCCGGAATCACTGGGCGTAAAGAGAGCGTAGGCGGTTTTGTAAGTCAATGGTGTAAGCCCGAGGCTCAACTTCGGAATTGCCGTTGATACTGCTTAACTTGAGTATGGGAGAGGAAAATGGAATTCCTAGTGTAGCGGTGGAATGCGTAGATATTAGGAGGAACATCGGTGGCGAAAGCGATTTTCTGGAACATTACTGACGCTGAGGCTCGAAAGCGTGGGGAGCAAACAGGATTAGATACCCTGGTAGTCCACGCCCTAAACGATGGATACTAGATGTGGGGTAATAATATTATTCCGTATCGAAACTAACGCGATAAGTATCCCGCCTGGGGAGTACGTTCGCAAGAATGAAACTCAAAGGAATTGACGGGGACCCGCACAAGCAGCGGAGCATGTGGTTTAATTCGAAGCAACGCGAAGAACCTTACCAAGACTTGACATTATTATGCATAGTATGGAAACATATGAAATTTGTAGCTTGCTACAAACATTTTAACAGATGGTGCATGGTTGTCGTCAGCTCGTGTCGTGAGATGTTGGGTTAAGTCCCGCAACGAGCGCAACCCTTATTTTTAGTTGCCAGCATTAAGTTGGGCACTCTAGAGAGACTGCCGTAGGTAATACGGAGGAAGGTGGGGATGACGTCAAATCATCATGCCTCTTACGTCTTGGGCTACACACGTGCTACAATGGACGGCACAAAGAGATGCAATATGGTAACATGGAGCCAAACTCAAAAAACCGTTCCCAATTCAGATTGTGGGCTGCAACCCGCCCACATGAAGACGGAGTTGCTAGTAATCCTGGATCAGCACGCCAGGGTGAATGCGTTCTCGGGTCTTGTACACACCGCCCGTCAAGCCATGGGAGTTGGGGGTACCCGAAGTCGGTGAGCTAACCCACGCAAGTGGGAGGCAGCTGCCTAAGGTAAAACCAATGACTGGGGTTAAGTCGTAACAAGGTAGCAGTATCGGAAGGTGCGGCTGGATCACCTCCTTTTAAAGAGTATCTGATATAATCGAAAGATTATTGAATATTCAAATTTAAAAGATCGTTGCAATTGTCAGTTGCAACAAAAAACGACTAAAATCCTATTTATAGTAAGAAAGAATAGATAAATAGGTAATGAAATTAACTTTACTAAACTTCGGTTTATGGATAAAAACCTGCTAAGAAATTAGCAGGTTTTTTTGTTGTTATTTCATATTTACGGTTTTTACTTATTTTCACCTATAGGTTTAACTTTTATTGTAAAATTTAGTATTGGTTCAGAGCTATAATAATATAATTATGATGTGTTGCTATAATTTAATATTTAACATTTTATTTATTTGTTTTGAATTGTAAATCGTTGATACTTACAAGATTTTATTGTTGTAAATTTTCTAATCAAAATTTTTTTTATTATGTTGATTTATTAAATTTTAGTATTGACAACACAAATACTTTGGTATATATTATTATAATCTGCCAGTAAGAGATGGTTTAACGATTAACTTTTTGGATATATTTATGTTATTTTATGAATTTTATTATATTTTGTAATATTACTTAAATTTATATATTTTTGATTGTTTAAGGGGTGAAAAATGAAAAAGAAAAGAAACAAAAGTATAATTGGTGTTTTGCAATTTTCGTTTAGTATTATGTCAAAAAAAGAAAAGATGTTTTTTATTTTATTAACATTTTTATGTGCTTTTTCAGGGTTATTATTGCTAATTCCTGCTCAAGTTGTTTCGATGTTGGTTTCGATAATTAGTGGTGAAAATGCACAATTTTTTGGTGTTAAAATTCCAACGGATTTTAGTATAACAGCACTTGTTGTTATTTGTGGTGGATTGGTATTTTTAAAAGAGATTGTTTTGAATGTTTTATCTTTTTCAAAAAATAAATTTAGCTTGAAATTGCATATGAAGGCTAAGCAAGTTGCTTTCGGTTGGGCAACAACACCTAGAAAAAATTTAAATCTAGGAATGACTTTAGGCGATGCAACATATAGGATTAATGATAGTATTGCTGATTTTGAGTGGTGCTTAAATGCCTATTACGACACTATTCTACCTTGTATTTTTTCTTCGATAATGTCTGCCGTTTATATTTGCCTGCTAGAAGTTACCGCAATTCCTATTTTAGTTGCAGGTTTACTTCTAACTACATTAGTTTTTATGTTAAGACAAAAAATAGAGAATCCTATAACAAAAGAAATGGAAAAAAACAATTCAAGGGTAACAAACTTTTTGGTTAACACGTTACATAATTTAACTTTAATAAACTTATTTAGGTCACAAAAACTAGAAAGTATGAATCTCGAAAAGAAAGTTGATGATTATCAAAAGGTTAGTGCTAAAAGGTTCAGAATTTGGGAGTTTTATTGGATTGTTATGGCTTTGATTAGCGTTTTGGCAACTTACTCAATTATACTTATTTGCGCTAAAAAGGTGGCTTCAGGGCTAATTAGTGCGAGCACAATTGTTTTGATTATTAGTTACGTTGATAAAGTGTTTAGTCCAATTCAAAATTTTGGTTGGTTTATAAACACTAGTACTCAATTAATGACCAAGATTGAACGTCTTGAAGGACTTCGCCCAAATTCTAAAACTGAAATAGACACAACTCACGATGATTACGCAAAGAAAATTGAGAAAGTAACATTAAAAGATGTCTCTGTTCTAAATGATGATAACACAATAGTTGAAGGTTTAAATTATTCAATTGAAAAAGGCAAGTTAACCGTTGTAACTGGTGAAAGTGGTGGTGGAAAAACAACTTCACTTAGGGCTATTGTTGGTATTGCCGAAAGATTGAAGGGTGATATTATCTTAAACGATGAGTATAAAGTTAATAGTATGTATTCTTTTGTTGATAGAATGTCGGTTGTGATGCAATCACCATATATATTAAATAGAGATGTTAGAACCAACGTTTACTATCCTGATTTAAATGTAAATGAGAATAGTAAAGAGATCATTGAACACTTAAATATGAAAGGAATATTAAGAAAACGCTTTAATGAAGATAGCGAACAAGATATGGAGCAAAAGCTTAGTGGTGGTGAGAAAAAGAGAATTTGTATTTTGAGAGGATTGCTTCAAGAAAAAGAGATTTATATTTTTGATGAGCCAACAAATGAACTTGATGCTGAAAATACTAATGCGGTTTTAAATGAAATAAATAAACTAAAAGAAAATGCAATTGTTATGGTTGTTACACACGATAAAAGAATGATTGATAGAGCTGATAATGTGGTTGTTATTAATCATGCGATTAGAAACGAGGAAAGTGAAGTTGCTGATAATTAATTAAGAATAGTTTTAATAATTTTAAATAATTAATTATAAAAAATAGTAATAAATGATTTAAAATAAAAAAGCCTTTTGAAAAAAAGGCTTTTTTATTTTAAAATCCATTAGTTGAATAGGGGATAAAAGATATTTTTTTTGTTTTGGCTGGGGTAGCAGGATTCGAACCTGCGAATGCGGGAGTCAGAGGCCCGTGCCTTACCGCTTGGCGATACCCCAATACTTTGTGTAATATTACAATTGCTTCTATTTGATATATGCACGCATTAACATATTAGCATAAATTAAAACTTTTGTGAATGTTTTTTATATTAATTTAAATATTTTATTTTAATATGTTTTACATACTTTTATATTTAATTTATCATATATAAAAATATATGAAAATATTTGCATTTATAATTACTTGTTTAAATGTGGAAAGGTGTGCATATGGTAATTTTTTTCATAATAGTGCTTGCAATTTGTTTTAAGATGTGAAAGTTAGATTTGTAGTATTGTAATTAGTTATTATAAAAGCCACAAACAAAAATTTGTGGCCTTTGTTGTTTTTGTTAATCTTCAACATAGTTATTGAAGAAATTAACAATTTTGTTTATTTTTGATTTTTCTCCAAAAATGTAAATTTCATCATTTGGTTCTAATTCGATGTAGGCGTTTGGAGTAATTGATTTTTTGTTTCTGTTAATAAGCAAAATATTCATATCGTATTTTGAGCGAAGTGCTAAATCTTTTATGATTATTGGCTTAAAGTTTGGTTGCAACTTTATTTCATAGATGGTGTATTGCCCAGCGACATCGAAATAGTCAACTATGTTTTCGTATGCAATAGTGTTTGCAATCTTTTCACAAGCTATTTTCATTGGGTTTATAAAACCTGTGGCGCCAATCGTTTTTAAAATGGTTTCATAGCTAGGGTTATCTAATCTTACTGTTATTTTTTCAACGCCAATTCGTTTTAGCATTATGGTTGTTATAATTGTGTTAACTAGTCCATCTGGGGTTGTTTGCCCAATTGCGATTATCGCTTCATCAACATTTTGCATGCCAACTTCTCTTAAAGCTTCTTCTTTTGTTGAATCACAAAGAAACGCATTCTCAACCATTGTGGCTGTTTTTGTTATGATATCAATATTATTATCAATTGCTAAAATATCAATGTCGTTAAATTTTTTTAAACTGTTAATTAATCCGGTTCCAAATCTACTGCAACCGATTATTCCAATACTTTTTTTCATATTTTACCTATCCTATTATAAACTTTTCTTCAACATATTTAACTGTTTCGTTGTTTGGATTATTCCAGTTTTTATTCCATAAACTAAATAGTGTTAGTGCACCAACCCTTCCTAAAAACATAAGCAAGCAAAGGAATATTTTGCTCAAAGGAAGAAGTTGTGATGTTAATCCTAAAGATGAACCAACAGTTCCAAATGCTGAAACTGTTTCAAATATAATTTGAATAAATGTTGGTGTGTGTGTTGTGTTAAATTGTTCTATAAATGAAATTATAAGTGAGAAGAAACCGATTGAAGCAATTGCGATTGTTGTTAGAGTGAATGCTTTAATTTTTGTTTGAGAACCAATCTTTCTATGAAAGGCAATGCTGGTTTTTCCGCTTGCGAAACCTTTAACACTTTTTAGCATAACAAATAAAGTTGTTGTTTTGATGCCTCCGCCAGTTGAACAAGGTGAAGCGCCAATGAACATTAAAGTTAGTGAAATTATCATACTGAACATTGTGAGTGATTTTAGATCTATTGTGTAGAACCCTGCAGTTCTGCAAGTGATACATTGGAAAATAGCCTCAAGAAATGTTATTTTGTAATCTGAAAATGCTTGAGAAATAAAAATAAATAATGTGCCAGAAACTATTAAACTAAATGTCGTTATCAACACAATTTTTGAATGCATTGAAAGATTTTTCCATCGTTTATTTGTTATGATATCATTTATAACTATAAAACCTAGCCCACCAAATGTAATAAGCAAGCATATGTTTATGTTTAAAAGAATATTGCCTGAATAGTTCATTAAACTATTGCCCGTTACGAAAACATCAAAGCCAGCGTTGTTAAAGGCTGATATAGACAAAAACAAACTTTGGTGCACAGCTTCCCAGAATGAAAATTCTTGAATAAATACTATAAAATTAATTATCGCACCTAATAATTCAATTACTAAAGAGGTTATTATAATTCTTATAACTAGCTTAACTAAACCTTGGTGCGAGTTTTGATTTAGGGCTTCTTTTAGAAGTGTTCTCTCTGAAATTCCAATTTTCATTCCAAGCATAATCATAACGAACACTGCGAAAGTTACAAAGCCGATTCCACCTATTTGAATAAGAAGAGCTAAAACAACTTGGCCAAATTTTGAAAGCACCACTCCAACATTTATTGGTGACAAACCTGTTACGCATACCGCTGAAGTTGAAGTGAAGAATGCATCAACCCAAGCTAGTTTTTGCCCCTTTTGAATTGATATTGGTAATTTTAAAATTAAACCGCCAATTATTATAATGCAAATAAAACACAACACTATTTTTAGCATTGGTGAAATATGCAATTTACGTTTATTATCCATATTAATGTAGTATAATGTCCTTTTGCGTTAGCGTTTACTGGTTAAATAACGCAAATATATTATATCATAATTATAAATAAAAGTCATCAACTATTGGTCATATAAAAAAAATAGAAGCCATAATCTCTAAAATTATGGCTTAAGGTTATTTTATTTTTTTTGTTGGTTTCTTTCTAACTTTTTAAATAGTTTTCAAAATATATTTTACCATTTGGTTTCATTAAGTTTATCAGTTTATCTCTATCTATAATCAAAACATTTAATCTTTTAGCAATATCTATTGCTTGGTTTGTGAAGGTACTGTTTGTTATTAGCAATGCAACGCTACATTTATAGTATTCTTTGGCAGTATATATTTCTTGAACTGCGTGAGTGCCAACTTTATTGTTGTAGTAAAGTTTTGCTTGAATTGCGATTGTTGTTGATTTGTTTTTTGCAATAATATCTGCACCTTTATCTCCAGATTTTGAAGTGGTGAATGTGGTAAATCCAAAACTTTGGAATAGGGCAGATATAAAAAGTTCAAAATCGTAGCCCTTTAGAGCATCAACCGCATCAATCGTAACATTTTTAAGGTTTCTCTTTAATACTCTTTGCTTTAGTTTCGAAAAAAATTTTACTCTAAATATAAATATTACTATTAAAATTATTATTAAAATTGATAAAATTATATAATATTTCATATAAATATTCCCCAAAATATTATATCAAAGAATTATCATATGTGCATAATCAAATTTGCACATATATTTAAATATTATTTATAATTAATCTTTTTAATATTAAATCTAATATTCTATTGTTTGATTTTCTTAAATCAATTTGATATAATTTTAAAATTAAGGGGAAAGCATATGAAGAATGATTTAATTTATCAAGTAAATCAAACGCCACCATTTTGGAAAAATATGGTGTTTGCTCTTCAACAAGTCTTGGCTATAATTACTGCAACGATATTAGTGCCAATAATTGCTGATAAAACGGGTGTGTATTTAAGTCAATCGGCAGCATTGATTGGTGCTGGTGTTGGTACTTTGATATATTTATTGTGCACGAAGTTTAAAAGCCCAGTTTTTTTGGGTAGCTCATTTGCGTTTATAACTCCGCTAACTTCTGCAGTGGCTTATGGTTACTTTGGTATTTTATTGGGTTCAATATTTGCTGGTGCAGTATATTTAATTTTAGCGTTGGTTATAAAATTTGCTGGTGCAAACTGGATTAATAAAATTATGCCACCTGTTATTATTGGGCCAATCGTTGCGTTGATAGGTTTTGATTTGTCGGAGTCGGCAATCAATAATCTTATGAGTGTTTCGAGTGGATATAATATTGTTGGAATACTTGTGGGCGTGGTAACATTTTTAGTTGTGGTTTTGATATCGGTTAAAGGAAGTAGTAAAATAAAAATGTATCCGTTTATTATTGGAATGTTAAGCGGATACCTAATCGCTTGTGTTTTCACTATCATTGGGAATTCGACTAATTGTGAAATATTAAAATTGGTTGATTTTTCAGCATTTTCAAAAATTACTGATTTTAAGAATTGGTTGCCAAATTTCACATTTGTTGGTGCAATAAAAGAGGGATTTGCTAAAATCGGTGGAGTGGGCGATGTTATTAGCATATTCATTGCTTTCACACCAATTGCGTTAGTTTCTTTTGCTGAGCATATTGCTGATCATAAAAATATTAGTTCAATTATTAATAGTGATTTATTTGTTGAACCGGGTTTGCATAGAACTTTGGTGGGTGATGGGCTTGGTTCAATTGTGGGGGCGTTGTTTGGTGGTTGCCCAAACACAACATATGGTGAATCAATAGGGTGCGTGGCACTTTCTAAAAATGCATCAACTAAAACTATTTTAACTGCTTCAATTATGTGTGTTATTATAGCGTTTTTCTATCCTGCTATTGCTTTCTTTGAAACGATCCCAACTTGCGTTATAGGTGGAATTTGTATTGCATTATATGGCTTTATTTCCGTTTCAGGATTTAGAATGTTTAAAGATACCAACTTGAACGATACTAAAAATTTATTTATTGTTTCTGCAATTTTTATAACTGGAATTGGTGGACTTGAGCTTAGATTTGGTGCAGTGAAAATCACAAATATTGCTTGTGCATTGATGCTTGGAATAGTGGTTAATTTGTTGCTTAACTCAAGAAAAAATAAGAATATTATTAGTGATAATTCTGAACTTTTGGAATCGGATAACACAATTATTGATGATGAAAGTGTTAAAGATGAAAAATCGATAGAAAACAAAACTAAAGATGAAGAATAATTCCGTTGTGTTTTGTTAAGATAATTAATAGTGATATTAGTGTTGTTGTTTAAAAGCGTATTTATTAAAAATATAGTGGCAAAGGAGAAAATATGAAAATAATTGAAGATATAAGAGAATTAGCAAAAGATCATAAAGTTTATTGTTTTTTTGACATGGATGGCACTTGTGCTGAGCTAAAAACAGGTGAAAAAAAGCAAATTTTAGATAACGAAAAGGGATATTTTTTGGGGAAAAGACCATTAAAGACCGTTTTAAACATTATGGAAAAAATTTCAAAAATAGATAATGTTGAAGTTTGCATTCTAACCAATTGCTACTATAACGAACAAAAGCAAGATAAAATTGCGTGGCTTAAGAAATATGCACCATTCATTAAAGATGAGAACATTAATGTTATAGTTCTAACAGAAGAAAAATATACGCAAGAAACTAAACATAATCTAAAACCAAATAAAATAAAAAGTATATTAAAAGATGGTGAAATTGCATTTTTATTCGAAGATAACTACAATATTATTAATGCAACTAATAAGCTTTTCGACTATCAATGCGCACAACATATGAGTACTTTGATTGAATAAAAGTATATTATGGATAGACAATATTTATCTCAAGATAAAATGATAGCAACCTATGGAATGGGCTTGAGTATTTCTGAGCTTTAAAATTAGCTAATGATAAAATTAACTCCGTTTAGGCGGAGTTTTTGTTTTGTAAGTTAATTTATTATATTCGTTAAAAGTTTAAAGAAGATTTTATATAGTCTTTAAAATATCTAACAATTATTGAGTGTATCTTTAAGTTGAGTTTGTTATATTTTATTTGATTATTAAATTTTTTTTTGTTAAACTTAAATAGTTATACTGGGAGAGTGTGTGTGTATGGATAAATTAAAGAAATATGATGTTATAATAATCGGTGCGGGGCCAGGTGGAATATTTGCTTCTTATGAGCTTGTTAAGAATAGCAATAAATCTATTGCAGTTTTTGAAGCGGGACATGAGTTGAGTAAAAGAAAATGCCCAATTGATGGTAAGAAAGTTAAAACTTGCATAAAGTGTAAGTGTTGTTCAATTATGCAAGGTTTTGGTGGCGCGGGAGCGTTTTCTGATGGGAAATATAATATTACTAATGATTTCGGTGGAAGTCTTCACGAATATATTGGTAAGCAAGAAGCCATCAAGCTTATGAATTACGTTGATGAAATTAATATGAAAAATGGCGGTGAGGGAACTAAGATGTATTCCACCGCTGGTACTAAGTTCTCTAGGCTTTGTTTGCAAAATAAGCTTTGCTTGCTTAATGCACAAGTTAGGCATTTAGGAACAGATAAAAATTATGTTGTGCTAGAGAACTTGTATGATGATTTAAAAAACAAGGTTGATTTTTATTTCGACTCTCCCGTTTTATCAGTTGAAAAACAAGGCGAAACCTATGCGATTATTACTAAAAATGATAAATTTTTATGCGATAAATGTATAATTTCTGGCGGTAGAAGTGGAAGCAAGTGGATTGAGCAGGTTTGCAAAAACCTCAATATTGAAACTTTATCAAACAGGGTTGATATAGGCGTTAGGGTTGAACTTAATTCTGAGATTTTTGAACACTTAACTAGCGAACTTTACGAAAGCAAAATTGTTTATAGAACAGAAAAATTTGAAGATAATGTTAGAACTTTTTGTATGAATCCACATGGAATCGTTGTTAATGAAAACACAAACGGAATTGTTACTGTTAACGGGCATAGTTTTGAAGGTGATGATAAAAAAACAAACAACACAAACTTCGCGTTGCTTGTTGCAAAGCATTTTTCAGAGCCTTTTAAAGATAGTAATGGTTATGGTGAAAGTATTGCTAGATTATCAAATATGCTTGGTGGTGGAGTTATTGTTCAAAGATTTGGTGATTTGGTTAGGGGTAGAAGAAGCACAGAAAAAAGAATTGAAGAGGGGCTTGTTTGCCCAACATTGAAGGCAACGCCGGGCGATTTAAGTTTGGTATTGCCAAAAAGAATTCTTGATGGAATTATCGAGATGATTTATGCCTTAGATAAAATTGCACCGGGAACGGCTAATGATGATACTTTGCTTTATGGTGTTGAGGTTAAGTTTTATAATATGCAAGTTGATGTTGATAAAAACTTAGAAACAAAGCATAAAGGGTTATACATAATTGGTGATGGCAGTGGGGTTACTCACTCATTATCTCACGCTTCGGCTAGTGGGGTTTATGTTGCAAGAAATATTCTTGGAATTAATGAAGAATAAATAAAAACTTTAGTGTTAAGATATCAAAAATTTATAAAAAATAGTTGTTTGATAAAGTGAAGCGACTCCTATGGGGTTCACTTCATTCAAAAGAACAACTATTTTTTATGAACTTTAAGTTGGATATTATTTAAATTTTTAAAGCTATATGATAAATGGTCTATATATATGATAAATGGTCAATATTAATTCGCTTTCAATTTGAGTTATCTTTTTAATTCTAAAAATTTTTCCCAAGTTGAAAAATATTTAAGAGATTTTTCATCAGATTCAGCTTCAACAAATATTCTTAAAATTGGTTCTGTGCCAGAGAATCTAATGTTAACCCAGTCACCGTTTTTATAAAAAATCTTTAAATAATCAGTTTTAACGATTTTTTCAACATCTTCATTTATTATAGGGTAGTTATTATTTTCAAAAACCTTGTTTTTAATATTCATTTCTTGCAAAGAT
>CAKVOF010000004.1 GCA_934778125.1 uncultured Clostridia bacterium | reverse complement strand
GTTTTGGAAATAGAAGTTTAGTTGCTCATCTGTGGTCATTGGAGTTTCATCAATTGAAACTCCATAGCCTTTTTGTTTTTGAATTGCCATATTTTTATCTCTTTCTAAATCTTCTTTTGATTTTATTGAAACAATTTCACTAAATGCTTGATTTAAAAATCCAATTTGTGAAAAATCATAAGATTTACTATGTATTCTAATGTTATCCGAATTAACATCATTATAAACGCTATCGGAATTCATATCATATCCATTTAAAAAGCCCCTTGCACAACTGTTGCACCAAAAATTAAGTTTAAATTTTTCAGCCACAACGACATCTAAGTTCTGAAACGGAACCCCCGCAACTATTGCTTGCTCTGATATCAAACTCATCACACCCGTTTGACCAGTACCTTTTGGATTAATTGAAGTTGGTAATAAATCCCAATTTAATATTCTCCAAGTGATTGGCTCTAACTTAACCCACTTATTATTGCCCGCTTCATTTTTTAACACATCACCATTTGCCATTGTTATCTCTGCACCTATACTCGAATCATTTGTGCATACTCGGACATACGTGTTTTCATCATTAACATAGAAAAATGATGGATTTTCATTTATTTCAAATTGTTTACTATCTTTTGGTTGCCACCATTCTAAAATTGATGGATACGACTTATCAAGTTTTTGAAGGCTTAAATTTGATTCTTTATATAATTTTTCAAGTTTATTATTTAATTCATTACCAACATATGATTTAGGATACATTCCAAAATTTATTGTGCGATACTTTATATTACCATTTTCATCGCAAACAGTTTTAGTTTCACAGCCATTCAAGTTATTCCAAACACTTGCGAGTTTATTCGCATCAAGATTGATCATTGGTTGCAATGCAATTTCTGTTTCTTGGCAGGTTGATTCAGAATAATATCCGTTAAAGTCAGTGCAATATATATTATTCTTGTTATAATGACCAAAAAAATTTAACCAAACTCTAGTTGATCTACTAGATTTAAGATAAGGATTTAATAATGCACCAGTTAATATTGCATAATCTGTTGGCGTTACTACCATCTTTTTTGGCATCTGATCTGATGAAAAAATAATAACCTTATCGTTATTTTCAACACACTTAGGCTTATTAATGTCATCATCATAAACCTTTTGAGGCACAATAAAATCAGAAAAAGTTAAAGGTGAGTGATTATCAACTTTAACCTTTTCACTTGATATTGCATTTGATTTAATATTTTCAATTACATTTTTTATTTCATTATTTGCCATTTTGCCACCACCTAACAAATAAATTTTAATTCTTTAATATATATATATTAACACACGCAAAAGCATAAAGTCAATACCCAATTCAATTATAAGTTTTATTTATATTTTACCAAATATGGCATCAATCTAAATCACAACTAATTTTTCAACACAAATATTAGATTTATTAGTTTTAAATCAACATCACAACACGAAAAAAAAGTGGCATAAAGCCACTTTTTTAGGTTTAACTATGGTTAAAACTATTTAGAACGCTTACTAGCTTTTCTAGTGTTAGCTGATTTAGCACTATCGCTTCCGCATTCCATTTTACTTGAACATGCTCTAGTGCTTGATTTAGCTGATCTAGAGTTAGTTCTAGTATTTTTAGATTCTGCTTGTCTTGCCATAATTTACCTCCTATATATTATGAGGTTTCATTCCCCACATTTATATGTTTTGCAGTTTTCGATATTTTATTACAAATTTCTACATATTTTTTATATTTTAAAAGTTTGATTAGTATAATAAGTTTTTTTAAGATTATTATTTTTTCACCATTAATTAGCAAATTTTTAATTATATAGAAAATTAGACAATTACATCATAGTATATATTATAGCAATAATCAAAATAAAAACATTTTTTATATTGACATTTGAAATTATAACTATTTTTTAACAATGCTTAAAAATTATTTATTAAAGTAATGCAAAACTTCCTTTAATTTGTTTTATTGCATTTTTTTCTAGTCTGCTCACTTGTGCTTGACTAATTCCTATTTCATCTGAAACTTCCATTTGTGTTTTACCTATAAAATACCTAAGTTGCAATATTTTTTTCTCACGTGGTGATAATTTTTTAAACGCATCTTTTAAATTAATTTTTTCTAACCAATCATCTTCGGAACTCCTATCATCTTTTAATTGATCCATTAAATATATTGTGTCATCACCATCGTTATAAACCGGTTCACATAACGAAACAGGATCACTAATTGCCTCCATAGCAAGCGCAACATCACGGATTGGAATATCAAGGTATTCCGAAATGTTATCGATTGATGGTTCACTTGAATTAACTTTTATAAGATGTTCCCTTGCTTTCAGAACTTGAAAAGCGATATCGCGCAAACTACGACTAACTTTTATTGAGTTATTGTCTCTCAAAAATCTTCTTATTTCACCTATTATCATAGGAACTGCATAGGTGCTAAATTTAACATTCAACTCTGTGTTGAAATTGTCAATCGCTTTCATAAGTCCCACACAACCAACTTGAAAAACATCATCATAGCTTTCAATTCTAAATTTGAATTTTTGGACAACGGAAAGAACTAAACGCATATTGCATATTGCAAATTGTTCTCTCGCAACTAAATCGCCTTGTTTTATTTTTTTCATTAATTCAAATTGTTCTGCCCCGCTAAGTTTTGGCAGTTCAGATGTGTTTATTCCAGTGATTTCAACTTTGTTAACCATATAAAAACCAACCTTTATTGTTTTTATTAGGTTTTCCATTTCATATGAAATTATTCAATACCGTTTTTCTATCGAAAACACAATAAACTTAAGCAAACACCATCGTTTTTTATAATTGCATAGCTTTAAAAATTATAAAAAAAATGTCGAAACCTATGCAAGTTTCAACATTTCCTTTTTTATCTGTTTTATTATTTTTTTCTCAAGCCTACTTATATAACTTTGAGAAATGCCTAAATCATCGGCAACTTCTTTTTGTGTTTTTTCTATATTCCCATCAAGCCCAAATCTCATAACCATAATTTCTTTTTCTCGTGAGTTCAATTTATTTAGTATATTCCATAAAATATTTTTCTCCGTTTCTTTCTCAACATCAACTTCGGGAATATCGGAATCAATAGAAACCAAATCAGTTAAGAGTAACTCGTTGCCTTCTGAATCAATGTTAAGCGGATCATCAATGCTAACAAAATTTTTTTGTTTACTTATTTTCCTTAAATACATCAATATCTCATTTTGTATACACCTGCTCGCATAAGTTGCAATTTTAATGTTTTTATCACCATTAAATGAATTAATTGCCTTGATAAGGCCTATACTACCAATGCTTATTAAATCTTCTATTTCAACAAGCGAGTTTTCAAACTTTTTTGCAATATACACAACCAATCTTAAATTATGCTCAATAAGTTTTTTCTTAGCGAATTCATCTTGTTCTCCACCAAGCATACTTATATATTCTTTTTCTTCTTCATCTGTTAATGCTTTTGGTAAAGCTTCACCAGATGAGATATAGTGCATAACATTTCTATATGTGAAAAACTCAAATGAACTTAACTTTTTAACAAGCAATTTTATAAAATTTATAAACTTAAACATAATAAATCTCCTTAAAAATTAACGCCATAATTTAAAAAATCTTTGTGAAGTATACAATCAAAATCAGTGAATTTTGTTTTTGATACCCCAACAATCACATTTTCATTCTTATAAATTTTTTTATTTGCATATATCTTTAGCGAATCAATTTCAAAAGCAAAAATTTTATCCTTTGAACTCACAGTTTCAACATTTATAAAATGTGGGTTTCTAAATTCATCAATAAATATTTGCTTCATCGTGTTTTTTATATTAAAATTTTCAATAATTTTTTTATAAAATTCAAACGAAACGATTAAAACTGGTTTTTTCATATTGTTATCATATACCATATTCCCAGTATCGAAATAGCCAACCAGCGAATATGTTTTATTATTTATTTGCACTATAACATCATAGTTGAGCCCGTTATTTATATTTTTATTTTTTAAATAATTTATCAATTTACACAACACATAGCAATAAAAAGCAAGAACTAAAACTATCAGCCCCATCGGAAATTCAAATCCAAACATTAATATTCCATTTAAAGTTGTTTTTAATCCAAGCATCATAATCAAGCCGAAGCAAACTCCACCAAATAACATTGTTATTGTTAAAAACACTATGTATGTGATAATTAGTCTACCAAACTTTTGTTTTTTCATTATTAATGTTATAAAAAACCCAATTATTAGTTTTATTGCAACAATTAACCATGAATTTAAAAGAATCATTATGTATGGAAAAACAAATGCGAAGCAAGTTGCAACAATTGAAACTAATAAAATTCTTTTAAATTTTAGTTTTAATTGAAGCAATTTACTTGTTAGAAAAATGATTAGTGCATTAATTATAAGATTATCGATTAAAAGATATTCAATATATATTTCCATACTATTATAATATAATATTTACAATTTATAATAATAAAAGAAATCTGTTTTAAAATGGCTTAATTGCTCACATTTTCAGATATTGCATAATTCTACATTTTTTTATTAAATAAAAAAATTGCAACCAAACAAATTTAATTTATTTGATCGCAATTGATAATTTAAAATTCTATTTTCTTGAGTTTTTTAATTTTTGAAGAAATGGTGGAATATAAGCATCATCTAATTGAACAACACTAGAAATTTTCTTTTCTTCTTGAGGCTCTTGCATTTCTTCATTATTGCTAACGCTTGTTGAAAACTCATTTTCTTCATCATCAACTTCTTCTTCTAAAAATTTAGAAACAGGCTGAACATTCGCTTTTTTTTCTTCCATTGGCACTTGATTGAATCCAGTTGCTATGATTGTGATTTCAACTTCATCACGCATCTTTTCATCAATTCCACTACCAAAGATTATGTTACAAGATGGATCAACAACTTCCTTTACTAAGTCTGCAGAAGCATAAACTTCATCTAGAGTTAAATCCAAACCACCTTTGATATTTAAAATAATTCCTGTTGCACCTTCAATAGTTGTTTCTAATAATGGGCTAGAAACTGCTTGGCGAACTGCTTCGATAGTTCTATTCTCGCCTTTACCCTTTCCCAATCCCATATGAGCAAGTCCTTTATCTTTCATTGTTGTTTTAACATCGGCAAAATCTAGATTAATTAAACTTGGAGTAACAATTAGGTCACTAATGCCTTGAATACCTTGCCTTAAAACATCATCGGCTGTTCTGAAAGCATCAACAATTGGAGTGCCCTTTGGAACAATCTTTAATAATTTTTCGTTTTGGATAATAACTAATGTGTCAACAGATTCTTTTAGTTGAGCAACGCCTCTTTCAGCGTTCTCCATTCTTCTTCTACCTTCAAATCCGAATGGTTTTGTTACAACAGCAATAGTTAAAATTCCCATTTCTTTTGCCATTTTAGCAATAACTGGTGCAGCACCCGTTCCAGTTCCACCACCCATACCAGCTGTGATGAAAACAAGGTCTGTTCCATTTAAAACTTCTTTGATTAAATCTCTACTTTCTTCAGCGGCTTTAGCACCAATATCTGGATCTGATCCTGCACCTTTTCCGCCTGTTAGCTTTTCACCAATTTGAATTCTATGCTTCGCTCTACTCATCATTAATGCTTGCTTATCTGTGTTTATAGCCACAAACTCAGCACTATTAATTCCAGCACTAACCATTCTATTAACAGCGTTATTTCCACCGCCACCAACACCAATAACTTTTATATTGCAAACTGGTGTGAAAAACTCTTCTTGAACTCCAAACTCATTATTATTAAACATAATCTTCTCCTATCATATTTTATTTATATTAATTGCCATATCAAGCAACGATACAACGCTAGATAACTCGGGTTTCTCTAATTGCATAGGTTTTGGACAAACTATTTCGATTTTTTTACCAATCGTTTTATTTAAATAATACTTAATACCCTTTAATAATGCAAGTCCCCCACCGGTTAAGTAAATAATATTTGCATTAATTGGTTTTAATGAAAATGATTTTATAACTTTTTCAATCATTTCAGATATCATATCAATTCTAGCGAGTGCAATATCATTTGCTGTTTTAACTGGAACTTTTGTTAATTTACCATCAAGCATAATTTCATAATAGTCTATAGCTGTTGGTTTGAGCGTTAGAATTAACTTTCTTTTTAATTGCTCTGCTTGCAAAAATGGAATATTTAAAATTTCACTCAAATCACTTGTTATATGCGCTCCACCAAGTGAAAAGCTCTTTAAATCAATTATTCCATCGCCCATTATAGAGCAAACGCTCGTTGACACATATCCAACATCAACCAAAACCGCACCTTTATATCTCGTTTGAGTATTAAGTAGATATAAGCCTTCAGCCAATGTTGAACTCAAATACTCAATATTCTTAAGTCCAAGACTGACAAACACACTATTTAGCATTTGAATAACACGATTCTCAACATATATAAAACTTGTTTTAACCATTAAACTGTTTGCTTCCACCCCAACAGGATCAATTAATTTATTATCTCCATCAAGCAAATAATAAATTGGTGACTTATTTATTATAGTGTGAGTTTCAGCGTAGTTATTCACTTCATTATCACTGAATAAATTAGCAATAACTCTTGGTTTTAGTTTTGTTTTTGATTTGAATGAAATATTAACATCTTGAATAGAGTTAACACAAAATTCAGCGGGAATTCCAACATATAATTTAGTTATTTTATTTTTCATATTCATTTGTGCATTGTTAATAGCAGTTGCAATAGCGTTTTTCAACATTTCAGGTTCTAAAAACTCGCCATCAATATATCCAGCATAATCGCACTCACCAGTTGCAACTATATTGAAATTATCGTTAACATTTTTAGTTCCACAAACAACAGTTATTTTAGATGAACCAAAATCGAGAACTGAAACTAAATCTTTTTGCATAACTCCCCACTTAAATTTTTCTCAAAAATAGTATAAATAACACTTTTAAAAAAGTCAAATTATTTTGTGTTAATATTTAGAAAAGAAATAAACCTATAAAACTTTATCCTTTTTCGTAAATAAAAATAAGAGAAAAAAGCCTAATAAAATTACTAGGCTTTATTATTTTAATCATCGTTTGTGTAACTAACAACCCCATTAGAATAAACCGTTATTGTTCCACTAGTTGAACCTAAATCATGCTGATGGTTATAAGCCGCAATAGCAATGTTTAATTTTTCTGCAAGTGATTTCTCTGAGTTTCTTATAACAATGTCCATTCCAAATTTTGTTTTTAAATTCATAGTTAGTTCATAATTATCACCAGAACTATCCGATGCTCCAATAGGAATGCTTTTGACTATTGAAACACCTTCAAACAAACCTTTAGCAGTGAATGAATCATAACCAACTCGCTTAAATGCATATGTTAATTCGTTAAGCGGGCTTGTTAGACTTGCATTTTGAAAAAAACTACCTAACGGGAAATCAGTGTCCTTAAGGTTTAAAGAAGTTTGAGAAACATCAATTAGTATAGGCTTTTGAGTTTTGGTTAAACCAAAATAAGTTAGCTTATCCATAAACTCCACAACTTTCATATCTTCATCAAGAATAGCATAAACCGAGTTATTCTCGCTATCTAAAGCTTCAATAGCAAATAAACTTTGCCTTTCGCACACATGAACAACCAACTTATTTGGAAAACTAGTTTCCACACTTATAACTTTTAAATATGGATTTTTTTGTTCTAAATTATTAATAATTTTTGATTTATTAACGAAAAATACACTTTCACCATAAGGCATTTCAATAGTTTTAGAATAATCAACTTCAGGATTTAATTTGTTGGTTGAAGATAACCAATTAATAGAAGAATAGCGCACAGTAAAAACAGTGCTACCCAAAACAACAACTAACACAACAAGCGCAAGTATTGAAATTAAAACTATTAGTTTTTTATTTTTCATATAATAAAAATGCCACCCTTGAAGATATGATAACACAAAAAATATATTTATGCTAATAATTTAAAATCGTTTGCGTAGTTTTTTTCAATTTACTCGTTTTTTCGTTTTATTTCCGCACCAAGTTTGCTTAAATCATTTTCAATATTCTTATAGCCCCTATCTATATGATACACATCTTCAACTGTTGTGTAACCTTCAGCGCTTAAACCTGCTATCACAAGCCCAGCTCCGCCCCTCAAGTCGGTTGCCACAACGTGTGCTCCATATAGTTTATTCACGCCACGCACTATTGCAGAGCGATTGTTTATTTCTATATCAGCACCCATTCTTTTAAGTTCGGTAAAAATCTTAAACCTTGTTTCAAATAAATTTTCATTTATCACACTTGTGCCCTTACTTATCGTTTGAAGTGTTAGAATTTGGTTTTGCAGGTCAGTTGGAAATCCGGGATATGGCTGAGTTTCTATTTTGGGAACACTTTTTAACCTATGCTTGCAAGAAATTTGAATACTATTATTTTTTCGTGTTATTTTGCATCCAGCTTGAGAAAGTTTTGTATACAAGGCAACGTTGTGCTCATATGGGCTTCCAATCATACTAATTTCACCACCTGCCATCGCACAAGCAGTTGCATAAGTGCCAGCGATTATTCTATCTCTAATTGTTTCATATTCGCAACCATTTAAATTTTTAACACCATTTATAATTATTGTGCTTGTTCCTGCACCTTTAACATTCCCACCCATAGCATTAATAAAATTTTGCAAATCAACAATTTCCGGCTCTCTTGCAGAATTATGAATTACACTTGTTCCTTTCAAACAAACACACGCCATCATCAAATTTTCCGTTGCTCCCACACTTGGAAAATCAAGGTGAATTGTTCCCGCTTTCATATTTTCACCATCGCATATAATATAACCGTGTTTTTCTTCTATTTTAACATTTAACTCTTTCAAACCTTTGATGTGTAAATCAATCGGTCTACTTCCAATATTGCAACCACCAGGATATGCAACCTTAGCCTTTTTAAATCGAGTTAAAAGAGGACCTAACATAAATATGCTCGAACGAACTTTCTTTGTGTATTCTTCTTTTATAAAGTATCTATTTGCATTTTGCGGATTTATAAAAACATTGCAATCATCGTGTTTTATCTCACACCCCAAATCTTCAAGAATCTTAAGCATATATAAAACATCAACATATAACGTACACTTACTTATATAAATTGGCTTTTTCGTTATTATAGAACACGCTAAAATTGGCAAAATAGCATTCTTTGCACCAGCAATCTCAATTTCACCATTAAGCGCTTTTCTACCTTCTATGTATAAAGTTTCCATATTTCTCCTTAATTTTTCCATATGTATATATTTTATTGTATGGAAAAAATGCATTTTTGGTGTTTAGCAAACTGATATTTACAACACAAAAAACACGGGTAACTTTCCGTTAACCCGTGACAATTAATCTAATATATTATTAAATTTCTAAGTGTTTAAAGTGTTTTTTATACTTGCTTAGAAGCATACTCTTCCGCTTCCGCAATTTTAGCTTTAATTAATTCTTTGTCAACTGTTCCATATTCAAATGTCGTTTTAAAACACCTATAAAAGTCACCACCTCCAGATGTGATTTTCAAGTACACAAAATTATAATCTCTTGTTATCTCAGCTTCAATCAAATTGGTTAATTCACACTCATCGTATTGAGTAAATCTTTCTGTGGAATTAAATATAAAACTAATTTTATAATTTCCATTAGCCAAGGCATCTAAGGTTACTATTATTTCTTTCTCAGCTAAATTATACATATTTTCAATATTTAATATAGAACCCTCAAAAACACTCAATGGCAAAGACTCTTCTTTTTTAAAATAATACTTATCAATGTTATTTTCTCCTGGCTCGTAACCATATCTTTTTAAAATTGATTTTTTATCAATATTTTCATTGTATAAAATTTCACTTTCTTTAGAACCAGTTTTTATATATGAATCTGCATAATAACCATTAGCAGAAACAACATTTAAATATTCAACTTCTCTTAGACTTGCATATTTCCCTGTTTCATATTCACAACATTGAAGCGATTGTTTTAATTCAACAGTTGAATCATATGCATCATAAAGTTCAGTTAGCATCTTTAAATTGCTCCTACTTTGCATTAACTTTGCTTCGGCTAATTTGAAAATATCCATTGCTTTCTTTTGTTCAACTTGCCTTAAGCTAATAAGCCAATCTTGTTCCGTTCCTTGGAATCCATAATATTTTGCTAGCTCATAAGCAGACATTCCTGTGTCACCTTTTTCACCTTTAATGCTTGCTAGCCATTCTTCATATGTTCCTGTGTATCCATTTGTTTGAGCATCTGCATAAACTATTCTCATTTGCTCTTCTGCCGAATTACCCTTTGAGCCATCACAACCTGCTAGTGCAAAGCCTCCCCCTAACACAAGAGCAACTGATGCTAATGCTGTTATTATTCTTCCTTTCTTTTTCATTTTCTTCTCCTTACCTTTCCTTACCTTAATTGTTTTTATATGAAATGCATATGTTGTTAATGCGTTGCATATCTTATATATGTATTATAATAGAACATTTTGTTCTAAGTCAACAAAATCACAACAAAATGTTCTAAAATAAAAATATGATTAAATTTCCCGAAAAACTGAAAGAATTGAGAATAGAAAAGAATATGTCAAGAAACCAATTGGCAAATCTTTTGTTTGTCAATCCAAGAACAATAAGTTATTGGGAACTTGGTCAAAGAGAGTGCAATTTAGAGCAACTTGTT
Source organism: uncultured Clostridia bacterium (assembly GCA_934778125.1). Taxonomy (GTDB): domain Bacteria; phylum Bacillota; class Clostridia; order Christensenellales; family UBA1242; genus UBA11490. The sequence goes on along the minus strand of CAKVOF010000004.1, from coordinate 43,883 downwards.
AAAATTGCGCAAGTTTTCCATGTGTCAACTGACTACTTGCTTGGGCTTGAGGATTGAGAAAACTTAAACCTGAAGAAGTTTCTTTAATAATAATTATGAAAAAAAACGCCATATTCAACTAAGCAAGATTGCCCACTAATATGGTGTTTTATTTTTCAACTTACTAAATATCGTTATCCTATAAAAACTAATAATATAAAAGATATTTTAATTACACTTTACTTTTACTCATCTTTTTAAAATTAAAATCAAATATTTTGTTCTCATTTAATATTTGGCTATGTTCCGACCTTTTCGATATATTGCATAATATTCCTATTGCACCTAAAAAAACAATTAAACTACTACTTCCCGCACTCATAAATGGAAGTGGGATTCCTGTTGGAGGAATTGAACCTGTTACCACCGCCACATTTATTAGAAGTTGGCAAGCTATAACAGATGTTATTCCAAAAGCCAAACAAGTTCCAAACCTATCTTTTGCATTCAAGGCAATTTTATATCCAATCACAATAACAACGATGTATATAATTAGCAAGCAAAGTGAGCCAACAAATCCTACTTCTTCACCAATAATTGAAAATATAAAATCACTTTCACTAAACGGCAAAAACAAATACTTTTGCCTACTATTGAATAGTCCTAATCCAAACAACCCACCCGCACCAAGTGAATAGAGAGACTGGATTAATTGAAAGCCCTCGCTTAAGGGATTTGCCCAAGGATTAATGAACGCAATTAGCCTATTAAACCTATATGGTTCAATTATTATAAGAATCGGAACTAGTGCTAACGCAGGAACTAATATTAATAGAAAATATCTCATTCTTATTCCACCAACCAAAAGCATCATAAGCATAACCATTCCAACACAAAGAGTAACACTTAAGTTTGGTTCTAGTAGTATAAGCAAACAGATTGTTCCACCACTAAGTATCACAGGTATTATACCCTTTAGAGTTTCCATTTTTTTATAATTTAAGCTCATATAAGATGCAGAAAATATAACAAAACCAAACTTTGCAATTTCACTAGATTGAATTGAAAACCCACCAAAACCTATCCATCTTCTTGCCCCATTCGCATTTATACTAATGAATGGAACAAAAACTAAAACAAGCATAACTATTGAAATACCAAGAACCCACCACCTAAGTTTGATAAATTTTGAATAATTCAATCTGCTGGCAACTATTAAAATTATCACGCCTAAAGCAACGCCTATTAGTTGTTTTTTTACAAAGAAAAACGAGTCGTTATAATTTACCTTACCATTATATGAACTAGCAGAATAAATAAAGACTAAACCTAAAACACTTAGTAAAAGTGCAAGGCAAACAAGGAGAATCCTTGATTTTTTATTACTCATTTTTGACTACCCAATTTTAATATTTTATTTTTGAAAAACTCGCCACGCTCTGAATAACTATTAAACTCATCGAAACTAGCACACGCTGGCGATAGCACCACACTTGATCCACTCCAAGCTATAGCCCAAGCTTTATTTATTGCTTCATCAAGTGTTGGCAATATATAAGCTTGAATAGATGAATTTTTTATAACAGATTTATAAACTGCATTTCCACACTCACCAAAGCATAAAATCGATTTAACATTATTTGGCAAATTCCTAATTAGATTTTTAAAATTAAACCCCTTGTTTCTGCCACCAAGCATAAGAATAATGTCAGAATCTATTGATTTAACACAAGCCAAAACTGCATGCATATTTGTTGCCTTACTATCGTTTATATATGTAACCCCATTAAACTCTCCAACTTTTTCAACTCTTGATTGCAAGAGTTGAAAGCCCTTTATTGTTTTGATAATACTATTGTCATCTATATTCATAATAACTGAAACTAACACACAAGCCATAATATCCTCTAAAAACAACTTAGGAAAATCGAACTCAGACAATTTGCATAGTACTCTCTTTTGCTTGGTTGTGTTCACAATTATTTGATCATCTTTTAAATAAACACCTTTGCATTCATTGCTTAAACTAAAGTAGTACTTAACGCCTTTAATTTTACCTAACCACTCTTTAGTTATTTCATCATCAAAATTTAGAATATTAATTGTGTTTTCTGTGTTGTTTTCAAACAATCTAAATTTAGCTTTAGCGTATTTTTTTATGTTCCCATATCTATCTAAATGGTCATCTCCAATGTTTAATAAAACATTTATGTTTGATTTGTATTGATCAATTGTTTCTAATTGAAATGAACTAACCTCACACACAACGCAATTACAATCACTATTATTTAAAGCAATGTCAGTTAGCGGAGTTCCTATATTTCCAGCAACACAAGAGTTATATTTATTTTTTAAAATTTCATTTATCAATGTTACTGTTGTTGTTTTTCCGTTAGTACCAGTAACAGAGATTAAATTTTTATTAATATTTTGATATCCAAACTCCAATTCTCCAATTATCTTAATCCCCATTGATTTTGCTAGTTTTAAAGATTTGTTATTTAGTGATACTCCAGGAGACACTACTATTAAATCAAACAATTTAAGTTCGCTCTTTGTTACTTTAGATAAGTAATTGCCACCACTTAGTTTTATATTTTCATCATATATTTTGTAATCCACTTTTTGAATCTTTAGCAGTTTTTCGATACTTTTTCCACTCTTCCCATAACCGTAAATCAAAACATTTTTATAATTATCCATACTCACACTCCCATAAATAAAACAACACTCAAAACATTTAAAATAATCGTAACAATAATATACGCTGAAACAATTTTAGTTTCTTTAAAACCACACAACTCAAAATGATGATGTAGTGGTGCCATTTTAAACACTCTTTTTTTCGTAATTTTATACCAAACAACTTGAAGTGCCGAACTAAAAACCGTTGCAACAAACACGAATCCAACCACAAATATTAAAAAATACTCTCTAGTGAATGTTAAAATTGAAGCAATTAACCCACCAAGCGCAAGAGAACCTGTGTCACCCATAAATATTTTAGCTGGGTTCGAATTCAAAATTAAAAATGTTAATAATCCACCACACATTGCCCCACATAATATCATAAGGTTTTTATATTCATCAATCAAAACGCTAGACTCTCCAACGTTTTCAAAGTTAGTTACTAACATTGATATGATTGGAATAAATGAAAATATAACAACAAAGCTAACTCCACCAGCGAGCCCATCAAGCCCATCAGTTAAGTTTACAGAATTTGTTACAGCCAGATAAAAAATAACAATGAATGGAATAATCCAAAAGCCTATATCAAATTTAACATTTGTGAATGGAATTAGTATTTCACTCCCAATCAAATTAAATCTATATGCAAAAATAGCAATTATAAGTGCAATTCCAATTTGACCTAGTGCTTTTTGATAAGCCCTAAGCCCCATATTTCGTTTGCACTTAATTTTAATAAAGTCATCTAAGAAGCCAAGTAAGCCATAGCTAACACTAACAGCATAGGCCACATTACCCATAATTGAGTTGCTTTTATTGAATATGAAAAAAGTTATGCCCGAGCTTATAATAAAAATCAAGCCACCTAAAGTGAGTGTTCCGTTTTTCTCTTTATGGTTTTCAACATACTCTAAAACATTTTGCTCACTTTTTAACATCTTAATTATTTTAATAATTAATGGTGATAGTATTAAACTTACAAAAAATCCAACTATGATTGCTATTAATGCTATTTTCAAATTTCACCTAATATTTATCAATTATTTTTCCAACAAACTCAAGTTCATTATAATAAACTAAACTATTATCAACCTTTTGATACTTTTCAGCACCTTTTCCAAGAAGTACTAATGTATCGTTTGTTTTCATTAGCCCCATTGCAAATTCTATCGCTTTTTTTCTATCATAAATTATGTCGATATCTTTAGATGCGTTTATTCCCTTTATTATGTCTGAATTTATTAAATTAAAGTCTGTGTTCTTGGGATTATCAGTTGTTATAACAATTCTATCTGAATATAAACTCGCAACCTCTCCCATTTCTTTTCTCTTTTTTGAATCGCTATAGCCAACACAACCAAAAAGCGTTATAATTTTTCCTCTTCTCAATTTTTTAATAAGCCCCAAGGTTTTATCAAAGCCATCTGGAGTGTGTGCAAAATCCACAATAACTTTTCTATTCTTACTCATCTCAAAAACATTAAATCTTCCATCAACTCTATTCATCTTACATAAAGCCTTCACAATCACATTAGATGGCACTCCTAAATATTTAGCACATGCTATTGCCCCAAGCATGTTGTAAATATTAAAATCACCTACAAGTTTAGATTGCACTTTAAAAATGTCATCTTCAGAATTGCAAATAAAACTACTGCCTTTCATACTCGTTTTTATATCTATTGCAAATGTTGATGCCGGGTTGAATATTCCATATGTTGTGTATTTAATTTTTGCATCTTTGATAATTTTTCTTCCATATTCATCATCTATATTAACAACCATAAATTCATTATTTTTAGAATTAACATAATTCATTTTTGTATTTGAATACTCTTCCATCGTTTCAAAAAAATCTAAGTGTTCGTTAGATATATTTGTAAAAATTGTTGCCACATTTTTCATTTTATATAACTTTCTTAAATAAATAGCATGTGCACTTGCTTCCATAATAACATATTCAAAACCAAGTAACCGCATTTGATCAAACGTGTAGTATAATTCAATTGGATCTGGAGTTGTGAGTTCACTTGGTAATTGCAAGTCACCCATATATACCCCGTTTGTGCCAATAACACCTACCCTTTTGCCATAATCCTCTAGTATTTTGCATAACACCATACTAGTTGTTGTCTTTCCGTTCGTCCCAACTACTGATACGATTTTTAGATCATTATCAGGATAATCATAAAACACACGCGCAATTTCAGTCATAGCAAGCCTTGCATCTTCAACTATAATTTGAGGAATGCTGTGTTCACTTAAATAATTTTCTGTGACTATTGCTTTTGCCCCATTTGATATAGCATCAAAAACAAAATCTTCGCCATTAAATTTTTCCCCATGCAAACATATAAAAAGAGCTCCATCTTCGCAACATTTTGAATCTTGACACAAGAATTCTATTTCCATATCTTTAGCATTTTTAAACTCTCTGTAATTGATTTTATTAATGATTTCTTTTAATTTCATATTTGTTTCCTTATTTCATTTAATATATTTTAATATATTAAAAATTTAACATAAATTAAATTTATTTTAAATAAAGATGTTATTTTTCTCACTCAACAATATTTCTAAATATTATCTTTTAATCAACATTTTTCTTAAATACAACTAATCACATTGTTATAACTATTAGCGAATTTAAATACACCAATTCATTTGGCGTTATTGATTGCATTTTAACAATATCACCCTCACCTTGAATTTCATATTGTAATCCTAATGACACAATTCTAGCAACGGCTTCCGTTAAACTCAATCCAACTAAATTTGGGACTTCAATATTTCTCTCCATCTTTTTTAAATCTTCTTCCAAGTTTTCAGGTGTAATTTTTTTATATTTTATAATATCCTCAAAGATAAGTTTCGCATATGGAGTTGCAACAACACTCCCATAATAATTCCCCATACTAGGTTCATCAGCTATAATCAAAACAACATACTCCGGATCATCGGCAGGAAATCCGCCAATAAATGATGCTATATATTTCCCATTAATTTTTCCATTCTCATATTTTTGGCTTGTTCCTGTTTTGCCACCAACTCTATAACCCGGGATAAATGTTCCTATGCCAACATAGTGTTTAACAACTTCTTCAAACATAACTTTGATTTTATCACTAGTATCTTTTGAAACTGTTTTATTTTTAATTGATGGCGTGTTTTCAAAAACGATATTTCCATTTGAATCTGTAACACTTTTAACAAAATATGGTTGCATTAAATTTCCGCCATTAAGCACACTGCAAATTGCTGTTATCTCTTGAAGTGGAGTTACTGCGATTGCTTGCCCAAATCCCATTCTTGCTAAATCAACATTTTTAGCAGAATTTTTATCCATTAAAATTCCGCCACTCTCACCTAAAAAATCAACTCCAAGTAAATTTCCTAGGCCATACTTTTCAAAGTATTCATACATTTTATCGTAACCAAGCCTTAAGGCTAAGTCGCAAAAAACGCAGTTACAGCTATTGCAAAGACCATCAGTTAAATCTTGGCTACCATGACCAACAGACTTCCAGCACTTAATTTTTTCACCATCAACAGTTGTGAAGCCCGGGCAATAAAACCCATCACTTAAATGAGCAACGCCATTATCAATAGCCGATGCCATTGTTAAAACTTTAAATGTTGAACCTGGCTCATATACATCAACAATGCTCAAGTTTTTAACATCTTGCATAAGTTTTGAAACATCAGTTCTTGGTGGATCATTCAAATTAAAGCTTGGCTTACTACTCATAGCTAAAATTTCACCTGTTTTCGCATTCATACAAATTGCAGATGCTGTTTTAGGTTTATGATCTGCAACCAATTGATTTAGTGCATTTTCACAAAACGATTGAATATTAACATCAATTGTTAGCTCCACATTACACCCCGAAATACTTGGAACATATGTGGTTAGAGTGTTATCAAGTTTCACCCCTTTAACATCACTTTCATTTAAAACATATCCATTAATTCCAGTTAAATAATTATTATAGTATGCTTCAATTCCCGCTTGTCCGTTATTGTCTATCGTTGTGAAACCAAGCACCTGAGTTGCCAAATCACCATATGGATAAAATCTTTTTGTGTTTTCGGAAAGCAAAACTCCATCAAGTTTTTGTTTAACAATTGAATTTGCAACTTCACTAGAAACCTGCATTTGTATTAACACTTCACTAACTTTTTTATTATTTACTTTGGTCAGCAACGTGTTTATGTCTATGTTCAATGCATTATGTAGTGCAAGAGCAACAGCATTTGCATCTTTAACCATACTTGGTCTAACATACAAATCATAGGTTGTGTAACTCGTTGCCATAACAACACCATTAGTATCAGTTATATCACCACGCTTTGCATTCAATGGTAAATCTCTATACCACTGTTCACTTGCTTTCGCTTGAAGCCACTTTCCTTTAATAACTTGAACATAGAAAAGCCTAACTGCAATTAATAAAAAAATGAGAGCAATTGCCATAAATATGGCCATAACTCTCTTTTGTAACTTATATATTGAATTGTTATGCAATTTTTTTATCTCCCAAATATAGAACTGATAAAATTGCAAACGCTATCGAACCAATTTGTTGCTCCCTTTAAATCTTTAACATCTTTCAAATCTCCAACTTCCAATGAAATTATTTGATCTGAATCAACATTTGAATATCCAGCATTAGCTAATTCGCTTTCAATCCCAGAACTATTGGTTGCTGTTGACCAATCTTTATATAGGTCATAATATGTTTTTTCTTCGCTCACAATGTTATCTTGTAATATATTTATGTCTTTATAAGTGTTGTTTATTACAAATATATTAAAGACTGCAAGAAATAGCATAATTGAACATATTAATGTTGCGCCAATCAAAAATAGTTTTTGCTTAAAAGACACATTCGAAACAGTATTAGAAACAACATTCGTTCTAATAATAGAGTTTTCCTTTAAAGCATCTTCAGAAACTGCAACGTTTTCGTACGCATCGAAAATATCTTTGATTTTATCTGTGCTATAAGAATTATTAAATTTTTCCATTTCTTTTGAAACAGTTGAATTTGAAACATTGTTAAAAATGCTGTTATCTGTTTCACTTAAAACTACTTTGTTATACGCACCCATTTCCATTCTCCCTAAAGAATTTTTTCAACTACTCTTAACTTTGCACTTGAACTTCTTTTATTATCTTCCAACTCCAATTTACTAGCTGTTATTGGTTTTTTTGTTAAATTTTCAACTTCAGCTTTATGATTACAAACACATATTGGTGATGATTTATCACATATGCAATTTGTGCTTCTCAATTTAAACACTGATTTAACGATTCTATCTTCAAGCGAATGGAAAGTAATTACCGCTAACCTACCGCCCAAATTTAATGAATCTATCATTTGCATTAAAACATCATATAAGCCTTCTAGCTCTTTATTTACTTCTATCCTAATTGCTTGAAAAGTTTTTGTTGAAACACTTCTATTGCCAAACTTTTTTGGAACCGCTTTTTCAATTATATCAACGAGTTCTTTTGTTGTTGAAATTTCTTTTATTTCCCTTTGTTTTATAATTTCAGCAACTATTTTTTTTGCATAAGGTTCTTCACCATAGGCGAAAAGTATTTTCTCAAGCTCTGCCTTCGTATAATTATTGACAACAAACTTAGCCGTTAAACTTTGACTTTGATCCATACGCATATCAAGATCAGAATCAAACCTATAAGAAAATCCCCTATTTTCGGTGTCTAATTGATAACTGCTAACTCCCAAATCTAGCAAAATTCCATCAACTTTAGAAATTCCTAATTGATTTAAAATTTTCACATAATTTTTAAAGTCATTATGAACTAAAATAAGATTTTCATTTTTACTAAACTTTTCTTTTGCATTTGAAATTGCAACTTGATCTTTATCAATTCCAATTAGCTTTCCAGTAGTCAATCTTTTCAATATCTCAGAGCTATGACCACCGCCACCAAACGTCCCATCAACATATATTCCGTTTGATTTAATATTAAGTGAATCTAAACACTCGTTAAGTAAAACTGGTGTGTGTTTGAATTCAATCATTAAATATTGAACTCCGAAAGACTTTCCACCATCTCATCAAATGTTTTTCCATCTTCATTGTTATATTCGTTCCAATTTTCTTCGCTCCAAACTTCAATTCTATTGCCCACACCAATGAAAACAACATTTTTTGAAATTTTAGCAAAGTCTTTTAAAGTTGATGGCAAAAGAAATCTTCCTTGAGAATCCTCAGCAACTTCAAAACTGGAACTAAGTAACGCTCTAATTGGTTTTTGACCACTAACACTAAAGGTTGGAACACTTGTAAGTTTGGCTAAAAACTCGCTTTCAAAGAACTCTTTACCAAAAATGAACAAACTATTGTTTATTCCTTTTGTGATAATATATTCTTTAGAAAGAGATGCTTTTAATTTACTTGGTATTCTTAACCTACTTTTTTCATCAAGCTGGTAGTGATATTCACCAAAAAACATACTTCCTCCAATGACATATATATTATATAATATTTTTTAACCACTTCCAACCATTTTTAACCACAAACAAAAACATTTTTGAATAAAATACAAATATTTTTAATAAATATTCAGACAATTTTCAACAAAAAATAACACCTATTTCCCCTAAAAAATGGAATATATAGGTGCTTTTCTCCCTAATTTACTAATTTAACACTAGATATTGAGAGTTGCTGTTTTATTATAAATTTATAACAAACATAAGTTCTAATTGAGTTTTTTGCATTTAATAAATGCATAAAAATAAGTGGTTAGAATTCCCACTAACCACTTAAACCTCACATATTTTAATAAGCCTATTTTTAACCAAATCGCAAGATGTTAAAAAATACTTAATGCCATTTTTTTCGAATTTTAATTTTTGTTTTTTATCATAGTTATGAAGATGACCATAAACCACATAATTAACTTTATGCTCCTCAAACAATTTACTAAGTTCATTTGATTGATATTTATTATTGAATGGCGGATAATGACACATTACAATAACAACATCACCTTCTTCTCTTGTTCTTTCCATCGCATCAAGGGAAAGCCCCATTCTTAACACTTCTCTTTTGTAGATTTTTTCATCTTCATCACTTTTAAATCTTCCATTATCATCAGCACATGCCCAGCCCCTCGAACCACAAATAATAACATTTTCATACTTTATGCAATCATTTTGAAGCGGATAAATTGATTTTGGCATATTAGCACGCATATTTGAAATTCCGCTCCACCAGTAATCATGATTGCCCTTTATCATAACTTTTGTACCTTTAAAATGAGCTATATACTCCAAATCTGGAATTGCTTGCTCAAATCTCATAGCCCACGAAATATCCCCAGGTATCAAAACAATATCTTTTTTAGTAACTTTCTTCCAACTTCTTTCAATATCTTGCAAGTAATTATCCCAAACAGGCCCAAAAATATTCATAGGTTTTGGGCAATTTGTGCTTAAATGCAAATCACTAATTGCGTAAACTTTCATAAATTCTCCTAATATTATTTTAACAAATTTAATCAGTTTTAGCAAAGAAATTAAAATATGAAAGATATAATTATTGTTTTTAATACCGAAAGTTGAGTCGGGGCATGCTCACCAGCGAAACTGATGGTTCTTCAAACAAGTAAACATTTATTTCTATATTATTTTCACTCCTAATTTTACGACAGACACTCAATGCTAGCCTATCAAAATCACCATGGCTACCGATATAAAAACTTTTATAACCTTTTTCAATTAAATCAGAGACTAATTCAAACAAATATTTTTCTACTTTAGTAGTGTTAAATGTAAATCTGTAACAAAAAAAACCGCCTTTTTATTATACATTTTAACTCCTTACTATAAACCAGAGATATATCTCCCATAATTATACATTATTTTTGTTAAAATTAAAACAATAAAGTGTAATTATTATGAAATTAGAAGAAGCAATAACAAAAAGAATCTTAGATTTATGCAACACTAATAATATAACACCAAATAAAATAGCTACCATATCTGGCTTACCATCGGCAACAATCAGATGCATATTTTATGGCAAAAGCAAAAATCCTGGAACTAGAACTCTTCTAGATATTTGCCAAGCTTTAAATATAAGTTGATTTGATTTTTTTAACGATGAAATATTTAAGTCCCTTGATCTAGAAGGTTCACATTAAAAAAGCACCCAGAATTTGAGTGCTTTTTTTAATAACATTTGATTAGTTATTTGCATTAGGGCTAGTAATTGGTTGTTGAGCTGGGAATAATGGTAAATCAAAGAAACCCGTGCAAACATCTTGAGAATATTCTTGGCAAGGTGGGATTTGTGCATAGCCATATGTTGGCACCAAAATATCCGCCTCCACAACAACTTTTAGAACTAATGTTATGCAACAATCAATTGTAAAAGTATTATCACCAACATAATCGCCATCAGAACACATTGCTGTTCCAAAAGCTTCAATTTGATATGGAACAATTGATGGTTGTGGTATGTATAGAACAACATCATTATTTATTGTTATAACCCCAGTTGCAACACCTGCGGTTCCGTTAGCATCAACATAATTGATATTAATTGGCAGATTTGCTGTTGCTGTTACTCTTGCAAAGCATGGTTTATCTTGGAATCTATCAACAACCACATTAGATAATGTGATACCTGTGTTTCCCGATGAACAACCTGTGAATGTTAATGGGAATGTTGGGTTGGCTGGAGTATATGATTGAACTGCAACACTCACACCCCTTTCCTGAATATTTCTTAAGCACGCATCAAAAACTTTTTTTGTTTGAATAACCGCCTTTTCACATAACCCGTTAATTGGGTTACCTAAAATTGGTCCCGGCATATTTCCTTGTCTACTACCAGAAAAAAATGACATACTCTTTAATTACCTCCTTACTTAATAGGCGTGTATATTAAAGTGTATGCCATTATAAATTAAAATGTTAAAAATCTTATAGATCAAAGTCATCATAATCAAAGCTATCATCATTTAAGTGGTTATTTTTTTCTTTTAAATCACCACTAACCCAAGCATCATAGCCATCATAATCTCTCAAAAAATCAGGCATTGAATTTTCAGCATTTTCATTTTTTCTAGGAGATACTATATCACATTTAGATGCCTCTTTTTCAATGTTAACACCATCAAAATTATTTTTAATCATTTCATCATATGCTGGATCATTTTTACCGCTTTCAATTAAATATTTAATGTAATCTGGAACTTTACTCATATTTCTCACCCACCTTTTATTCTTTGATTATATCACTAATATTTAAAATGTCAATATTTATTTTTAAAATATTTTTAAATTGTAATTCAATTTAATCGCAATTTATGATATTTTTTTATTAGTATTATATACGCAAATCTTTAAACAACAGTAGTTATATCAGATATGGGGGGCGGTTTGAAACAGCATCACAGTTGTGATGCTGTTTTGCAAGCGCACGCTTGCCCGTGCAATAATTTTGCACGGGCAAACCGCCCCAAAGTCCCATAAAAAAGCAAACTAAAAAACTTTATCGAAATAAATTTATCTCGATAAAGTTTTGATTTAAGCAGAAATTATATTCTCAGATTTTTTCTCATTATTTTCTTCACACTTAGTTGCTTGCAAAGCGGGTTTTCGTATTATTTTTGGTTTTTCATTATTTTTAATACAACCAGCCCCAACAATTATTTTTTCAATTTGTTTATCACTTGGAGCCTTAAACATAACATCTAGCATACAATTTTCCAAAATAGTTCTAAGCCCTCTTGCACCAGTTTTGAGTTCAATTGCTTTTTTGGCAACCGCTTTAATTGCATCTTGAGAAAATTGCAAATCAACACCATCTATTTTAAACATTGTTTGATATTGTTTTATAATTGCATTTTTTGGTTTGACCATAATTTGTGTTAATGCCTTTTCATCAAGAGCATTTAACCCAACAACTATTGGCAATCTTCCAACAAACTCTGGGATCAATCCGTATTTAATTAAATCTTGTGGTTGAATTTTATTAATTAAACTAACCGTATCGATTTCATCTTCAGATTTAATATCAGCATTAAAACCTAATGATGTTTTATTGATTCTTTTTTCAATAATATCATTTAAACCAACAAAAGCACCCCCACAAATAAACAAAATATTTGTTGTGTCTATTTGAATTAATTCTTGGTGAGGGTGCTTTCTGCCACCTTGAGGTGGAACAGATGCCATAGTACTTTCTATAATCTTTAGAAGTGCTTGTTGAACCCCTTCACCACTAACATCTCTTGTTATGCTTCGATTTTCACTTTTTCTTGTAATTTTATCTATTTCATCAATATACACAATTCCATATTGTGCTTTTTTAATATCATAATTTGCATTTTGAATTAATTTTAGCAATATGTTTTCAACATCTTCCCCAACATAACCTGCTTCAGTTAGGGTTGTGGCATCAGCTGTTGCAAACGGAACTTTTAAAAGTTTTGCAAGAGTTTTGGCCATCATTGTTTTCCCAGTTCCAGTTGGACCTATTAACAACACATTGCTTTTATCGATATCAATATTATCAACACTATTTTTATCTTTACTATTATTCTTTTTTCTAGCTTCGATATTATAATTTATTCTTTTATAATGGTTATAAACCGAAACAGAAAGAACTCTTTTTGCTTCATCTTGACCGATAATATACTCATCGAGCATTTCTTTTAATTTTTCCGGTGTTGGCAAATCAATAAGCATATCATCATTTGGTTTAACATCTTCTGATAACATTTCCTTACAAATATCAACACACTCTTCACAAATAAAGGTGTTTCCATCAGGGCTCGAAATCATTTTTTTTGTATCTTGCTGACTTCTTCCACAAAACGAACAATACATTTCAATTTTAGCCATACTATCTCCAAATTTTTATTTATTTTATTATGTTCAAATTATTAATCTATAAACAAAATTGCTTCAAATTGTTATAGTTTACTTAATAAAAGTTGGTTGCAGATATTATAATATATGCATCCAACTTTTATCTTTATTTTGCTTTAGAAGTTCTTTTATCAATAACCTTATCAACTAAACCATATTCTTTAGCTTCAATAGCGCTCATAAAGTAATCTCTATCAACATCTGTTTCAATTTTACTTAGCGGTTGACCAGTATTTTCACTTAAAATTCTATTTAAGTTTTCTTTTGTTTTCATAATATGCTTTGCGGTTATATAAACATCAGTTGCTTGCCCTTGTGCACCACCAAGTGGTTGATGAATCATTACTTCACTATTAGGTAAAGCATATCTTTTCCCCTTAGTGCCACTTGCAAGAAGAAACGCCCCCATTGATGCAGCAAGCCCAACGCAAATAGTTGAAACATCACACTTTATATATTGAATAGTATCATAAATTGCCATACCAGCAGTAACACTACCTCCTGGACTATTTATATAAATACAGATATCTTTATTTGGATTTTTTGCTTCAAGATATATAAGTTCAGCCACAACAGTATTTGCTGTTGCATCAGTGATTTCACCGGAAATAAAAATTATTCTATCTTCAAGCAATCTACTATAAATATCGTAACTTCTCTCGCCTGTGCTTGTTTGGTCAACGACCATAGGAATTAACATATTCATTCAATCTCCAAAACTATTTATTATTTTCAACTAAGAAGTTTAACAACTTATTCATAAGTATATCATTTTTAATGTAATTTATTCTTTGTTCACTTAAAGTTTTTTTGTAATCTGCAATAGTTTTTTTAGCAGTTTTTGCCATTTCTTTAATTTTTTCATTATATTCTTCAGTTGTTACATCTAATTTTTCATTTTTAATAATTTCTTGCAATGCTAAACGCACTTTAACTGATTTTTCAGCCTCTGCATACCTTTGTTTTCTAATAGCTTCAACTGTTGTGTTTAAGTATTTAGCATAGTCTTCAAGCTTTAATCCTTGATACATTAAACGATATTCCATATCTTTCATTAAACTATCAAGTTCGTGTTCAATCATACATTTAGGAATCTCAACTTTCATTCCTTTAACAATCTCATCGATGATTTTGTTTTCTTGAGCAATTTTCGCTTCTTCTTCGGCTTTTTCAACTAAAGTTTCTTTAATATGCTTTTTATATTCTTCTAAACTTGCAAATTCACTAACATCACTAGCAAATGCATCATCTAATTTTGGAAGTTCTTTTTTCTTAACTGAATTAACTTTAACTTTGAAAACAGCAGGTTTTCCAGCAAGAGTATCAACATGATATTCTTTAGGGAAAGTAACATTAACATCTTTTTCATCCCCTGTTTTTAAGCCAATTAATTGGTCTTCAAAGGTATCAATAAAGCTTTTGCTTCCGATTTCAAGATCGTAACCTTCAGCAGTTCCTCCATCAAAAACTTTTCCTTCAATTGAGCCTGAAAAATCAATATTTGCAATATGACCTTTTTTGATTTCGCTTCCTTCTTCAACTTCAACCAATCTTGAGTTTTGTTCACGGACTTTCTTTAATTCTGCATCAACATCTTTATCTGTTATTTCTTTAACTTCTTTTTTGATATTTAAACCTTTATATTTTTCAAGTTGAACTTCTGGCCTAACTGGAACTTGTGCCACGATAACAACATTTTTATCATCTAAAGATTTAAGACTTAAAGATGGTGCATCAACCGGCTCTAAATCTTTTTCTTTCTTTAGAATAGATTCATAATTATTATAAAAACTTTCGGTTAAAGCATCTTCAAAGAAAACACTGCCACCATATAATTTTTCAATCATCTTTCTTGGAGCATGACCTTGCCTAAAGCCTTCAACTTTATATTTTCCTTTATTTCTTTGATAAGAACAATCTAACTCTTTTTCCCATTCTTCTTTATTCAATGTGATCTCAATTTCAACATTACTATGTTCAAGTTTTTTAATAGTATATTTCATAATTTCTCCTTAAATATTAAAAAATCGATTGATTATATCACACAAAACTAAAAAAAGCAACTTTCAATGACACAAATAGGCCATAAAAAAGAATATTTTTTAAATAAAATATTCCTTCATAAATTTATACTATATTTTTAAATAAAATATATCTGAATTTAATCATTTATATCTATTTTTAAGTGCTTCTATTTCGCTCAAAAAACTCTTTTCCATACTTGTTTAAGTATTAAACTAATATATACATCAAACAAACATTAAATGCCAAAAACTCACTTAAATCTAATAATTGCGGAGTATAGCAACGCAAGCGACAATAATAGGAAACAAATACCTCCAATTATATATGACCTTTTCATTGGAGTTGGCACAAAATCCTCGGTTTCATTTTCATTGAAAAACTTGTTGTAGTTCACCACTTTTTTCTTTGAAAGTTTAAAAAATTTAATTCCAAGCAAAAAAAACTCAACTGCCAAAACAAACACAGATATCCTCAAGCACACTTGTATGAAATTACTTAGCACAACAAGAACTAAGAATAAAATACCCATTGCCACCAAAACAATATTAAATTTACTTTTAAAAAATAATTTAAAAAATTCTTTTATTTTTCCCATTTTAATAAAAATAGATGCAATTTTAATTTGTAACTAAATATATGTTACATTTTTGCATCTATTAAGCTATTCTTCTTTATCTAAATTAATTTGTAATCATTATAATTCTAGTAACCTTTAATAACATAAAAAACAATGATCAAAGCAAGTGCTATAAGCCAAACTAATAAAAACCAAAAATTTCTTTTGCTTTTTGCGTAATAAAAAGCAGAAATCGTTACAAGCACATATGCAATAATGTTTGCAATTAAACCTAACGCACGAGTAACATCACCCTCTTTAAAAATTGCTTTTAATATCAACGCTATACCAATCAAAATCATACCACAGTAAGCTAAAAAATTAATAAATCCTTTCCAATTAACACTGTTGTTAGACATTTCAGAACTCCTTTAATACATTTTTAGTTTAACATACTCAAAAAAATATGTAAATTGATATTTATAAATTAATATACATTTTAAATATTAAAATCCAAAATAGAATCAAAAAACTAATTTTCTCTTAAAACTTTCAATACTTTTTCAAAATAATCTGGCAACTCACACTCAAACACCATTCTCTCGTTTTTTGTTGGGTGAGTAAATTCAATTTTGTATGCGTGGAGCAATTGACCGTTTAAATTAAATTTACACTTTTTAGGGTTATATAAATCATCACCTACTATTGGATGATGTATATATTGAGCATGAACTCTAATTTGATGAGTTCTGCCAGTAAGCAATTCAAACTCCATAAAAGTGTTGTTTTCAAATTGCTCTAAAACTTTATATTTTGTTATTGCAACCTTACCATTTGGTTCTTTCAAAACGGCCTGCTTTAGCCTGTTTTTAGGATCCCTACCAATTCTGGTTTGAATCATTCCATCTTCTTTAACAACGCCTTCAACAATCGCCTTATAAAATCTCTTACATTCTTTTGTTTGAAGCTGTTTACTTAGCGAAATATGTGCTTTATCGTTTTTAGCAACAAGCAATAAACCTGATGTGTTTTTATCTAATCTATGAACAATCCCCGGCCTTAAAACACCATTAATCCCGCTCAAATTTTTGATATGATAAAGCAATGCATTCACTAAAGTTCCAGTGTAATTAGATACTGCTGGATGAACAACCATTCCTTGAGGTTTATTAATAACTAATAAATCATTATCTTCGTAAATAATGTTTAATTTAATATCTTCAGGTTGGATCTCGCTTGAAACTGGATCAGGCAGTTCCAAACATACAACATCATTTATTTTGAGCGAATAACCAGCCTTAACCTTTTTATCATTTACCAAAACTTTCCCATCATCGATAAGGATTTTAAGCCCAGACCTTGTTTTTTCAGGGTTTTCATCACTAAGAAAACTATCAAGTCTTTCCCCTACATTTTCACTTTCAATCACATAAATCTTTTTTTCCATACAAAAACCTTTCACTTAGATTCTTTTTCATTTATTTGAGCTTTATCTTCTTTTTTAGGTTTAAATATTGAAATTAATAAATGTATAACAATTAAAACGAAACCAACACAAATGCACGCATCGGCTATATTAAAAATAAATGGAAAAAAACTAAAAGCGAAAAAATCTCGAACAAATTTCAAAACAATCCTATCGTATAGATTTCCAATTGCTCCACCAATAATCAATGAAAAACCAATCGAATAGCAAATTTTTTTCTCTTTGGTGAAAATATCGTATGCCACAAAAACACATAAAAATAAAATAGGTAAAATTAAAGAAGCAACCTTACTTCCTTTAAATAAACCAAACGAAATACCGGTGTTTTTAAGGTATTCCAATGAAAAAATATTTGGAATTATCTTTATAACATCGCCACCATCATCAAAATGCTTTTGCAAAACAAACTTAGTTATTAAGTCCATAGCAACAAAAACAATTATTAAAATACCTTTTAAAATCCAACTTTTTGCATAACTTTTCATATGTTATATAATACTATAACTTTTAAAATAAAACAAATTTAATTGAGTGATATATTAAAAAATTTGTTAAAAAAGCGGGAAGCTATTTGCTAAAGCAAATGTGTTTGCGAGAATCGCAAACACCAGTGCGGTTAGCACTGGCTTCCCTTCCCTTTATTTCATTTCACTAAGCATTACAACAAATTCCAACATAGAATATCTAACACTTGCATTTGGTTTATCAGAAACTAATAGAGTGTTTGTTAAATTATTTAGAACCTTTTCCATTTTTAAAAATTTTTCATAAATACTTGATAAATTCGAATTAGAATTAGAAAGCACTAATGCTTCTATTTTTTTTGACTCCACAACTATACTTGAATCCAAAGAATTAACCTTATTAGCAAGGATTATATTGCTTATATCACCTTTGTCTAAAAGCATAACATTTGCGTATAGTTCATCAATTGTGTTCACTAAAACCTTAGTGGCATCATAAATAATACTTGAATCATTTCCAAATTTAGAATAAAACTTTTTGTTTAAGTCAATATTTATTTTGAAAACACTCAATTCGTATGTCATTCCATTATAATTATACTTTTTGTTGCTATCGATAATAGAATTTGCATCACTTTCATTTAAATATATAGCACCTAAAACATTATATTTGTTTTCATATTTTAAAATATAACCCCCAGCACCTATTGAAAGTAAGTTATTTGCAGTAGTTCTAGCATCTTCCATATTATCGTATTTACCAAAACAAATAGCATAATATGATTTATTTATCGACTTATTTTTCTTCAATGAAAAAATACTTCCAGTTACCGAAACTGTGTTGCTAAAAATAACTGATAAAAAATAAGTTCCGCACACAAACACGCCCAATATTAAAAAAATTCCTAACGCTTTTAAACCCCTAAATTTAGCCCTTTTAACAAACTTTATATCTTCATAATAATTTTTTTTTGACATACAAACTTGATATTTCACCTTTTCTAAATTTATACTATTATTGTTTAATTAATATGATTAAAAAGGAGTAAAAATGAAACTAAAACCATTATTTGATAGAGTTGTTTTAAAAGCAACAAAACTAGAAGAAGAAAAACCTTCACAAATTATAACTGAAATAGATGAAAACAAATCTGATATCGGTGAGGTTATTGAATTGGGAACTGGTGGAGAAATTGATAATGAGGAAATTAAATTTCAAGTTAAAGTGGGAGATAAGGTTCTATATAATAAATTTGCAACCAGCGAATTTACCTATAAAAAAGATACCTACATCTTACTAAAGCAAGTTGATATTATCGCCATTATAGAAAATTAATAACTATAAATATCGCTTGATTAAAGCATTAAATTCAAATTGCATAGTATAAAGGAGAAATAAAAAAGTAATGAGTAAAGATATTATACTTGGCTTTGATGCCATTAAAAGTTTGGAAAAAGGTGTTGATAAATTAGCCAACGCAGTAAAGTTAACACTTGGGCCTAAAGGAAGAAATGTGGTACTTGAAAGAAAGTATTCCACACCCCTAATCACAAATGATGGAGTCACAATCGCAAGAGAAATTGAACTAGAGAATCCATATGAAAACTTAGGAGCAAGCTTAATAAAAGAAGTAAGCATAAAAACAAATGATGTGGCTGGCGATGGAACAACAACAGCATGCGTTTTAGCTCAAAAAATATTACACGAAGGCATTAAAAACACATCAGCAGGAGCTAATCAAATTTTATTAAAAAACGGAATAAAAAAAGCTATAAATTGCGTTTGCGAAACATTAAGCAAAATAAGCATTCCAATAAATAGCGAAAAGGAAATTGAACAAGTTGCAAGCATAAGCGCACAAGATAAAGAAATAGGTGTTTTAATAAGAACAGCATTTGAAAAAGTTGGCAAATTAGGCGTTATCACCGTTGAAGATGGAAAGAGTTTACATACTGAATTAAACATAACGAAAGGCTTAAAATTTGATAAAGGTTTTGTGTCGCCATATATGATAACAAACCAAGAAAAAATGTGTGCAGAATTTAAAGATGCATACATTTTGATTGTTGAAAATAAAATAAATTCAATTCAAGAGATATTACATATTTTGGAAGAAGTTGCAACTAAACCTAATCCACTAATTATCATTGCTGATGATTTTGAAACTGAAGTTATAAACGCGCTTGTTGTTAATAAATTGAGAGGCGCATTAAATGTTTGTGCCGTTAAGTCCCCTGCTTTTGCAGATAAAAGAAAAGCCATACTAGAAGATATTGCTATCCTAACAAATGCAACAGTTATAACAAACGATATCGGGCTAAAATTAAGCGATGCCAACCTAACACATTTGGGGCTAGCAAGCTCAGTTAACATTAATAAAGATTCAACCGTGATATCTGGCGGATATGCAAATGAAGAAAAAATTAATAATAGAGTTACAGAAATTCAAGCTCAACTAAATAACTCATCAACTGATTTCGATCAATCGATGCTAAAAGAAAGAATTGCCAAGTTAACAAGTGGAATTGCAACTATTAGTGTTGGCTCAGCCACAGAAGTAGAAATGCAAGAAAAAAAATTAAGAATCGAAGATGCAATTAGTGCCACTAAAAGTGCAATAGATGAAGGAATTGTTGCTGGCGGTGGCGTTGCGCTTATCAACTGCATTAAACCTTTGCAAAACTACATTAAAAAACTTAAAGGCGATGAAAAAACGGGCGCTGAAATAGTTTTAAGAAGTCTAACAGCACCTATTGAAATAATTGTTGAAAACTGCGGACTTGAAAGTGGAGTTGTTATAAATAAAATACTAAAAAACAAGTCTAACACATTTGGTTATGATGCTTTAAACAATAAATTCGTTGATATGATTAAATGCGGAATAATTGATCCTAAAAAAGTAACACGCACTGCTCTTGAAAATGCAGGGAGTGTTGCAAGCACAATGCTCACAACCGAATGCCTAGTGTGTGACACAGCAAGTAAAGAATAGAAAACACAACTCTATTTCAAAAAAAAATCATAGACTCAATTCTATGATTTTTTTTATTAAAAGATATTTAAATATAAAAAAGTGTGTAAGTTAATGTTTCACTCAACATCTAAATTATCTCTTTTAAATAAGTCATCATCAAAAAAATCTTGCATAGTAATACCAAATGCATCACATATCAAAATTATAGTATTTAATTTAACAGTCTTGTATCTTTCATTAAT
The DNA here is from genome assembly GCA_934778125.1 of uncultured Clostridia bacterium. Taxonomy (GTDB): domain Bacteria; phylum Bacillota; class Clostridia; order Christensenellales; family UBA1242; genus UBA11490. The sequence goes on along the minus strand of CAKVOF010000004.1, from coordinate 22,546 downwards.
AATCGACCTTAATGTCTCTTCAGCCATTGCGACTTTCTTACATAATGCATATTGCGTTAAATGATTTTTAACTAACAGATTTGATATTCTCAAAGCAACTGCCTTTTGTGTTGTCATAATTCACGCTACCTTTATCACCAATATTTTACTAAATGTTTTTTATATTTATAGCGTGTGTTAACACGGTATTTATTTGCAAAATTTATTAAAATAACTTATAATTAAATAAACTCCTAAGCTATTTTAGCGTGTTTTAATATTAATGGATTGATTATGATTAAATATTGTAGTTTTTTTGGACATAGAAATTCAAGACTTGATAACATATCACAAGAAAATTTAAAAAATAAAATCCTCAATTGCATAATAAATCTTGGGATATTTAATTTTTGGCTTGGTGGATATGGTAGTTTTGACTTTACTTGTGCAAACTGTATTAAAGAATATAAAACTAAGTTTTCGATTATCAAATCTTATTTAGTTTTACCTTATCCAACTAAAAAATTTGATGCATTAGACAAGAAGTATATAAGCGAGACCTATGATGACATTATATATCCCCCAATTGAAAAAACTCCTTTAAAATTTGCAATAAGTCAACGAAACAAATGGATTATCGATAATAGTGATTTTATTATTTTTAATATCGACCATTCATGGGGTGGAGCTTATAATGCATACATGTATGCTATAAAAAGAAGAAAACATTTTATAAATATTGGAAATTATAACGGATAATCAATACAACATAACAAATATTTAACAAAAAAATCATAGACTCAATTCTATGATTTTTTTCTTATATAAAAGTTTTATTTTTTATTTAATTTGTTTCAACAATAACTGGAATAATAACTGGTTTTCTTTTTAGGTTTTTAAAGAAATAAGTCATTAAACTTTTTCTTATTGATGCTTTAATTGTTCCCCAATCTTTAGATTTAAAATCTAATTCAACAATTGTGTTTATTAAAAGTGTTTTTGCATCTTCTAAAATATCGTTATTTGCATCATTTGAGTACATAAATCCACGAGTGATGATGTCTGGCTTGCTTGTTAGTGTGGCTGTTTTTGATGAAATTGTTAAAATAACAATACAAATTCCTTCGCTAGCAAGTTGCATTCTATCTCTTTGAACAACGCCATTAGCTTCACTAATATCCATACCATCAATAAGCTTAATTCCAGCTGGAACAGTTCCTAACTTTTTAATACTATTTGGTGATATTGAAATTCTATCCCCTAAATCAGGAATAACTATATTCCTTTCGTGCATTCCAAGATCTTGAGCAATATTCGCGTGAGCTTTTAAATGGCGGAATTCACCATGGCAAGGAATAAAGAATTTTGGTTTAAGCATAGCATGAATAATTTTTAATTCTTCTTGATAGGCGTGACCACTAACGTGAACATCAGCAAGTTTTTCATATATAACACTCGCACCTTTTTTATATAGCGCGTTTATAACTTCACCGATTTCTTTTTCATTTCCAGGAATTGCTGATGATGAGAAAATAACATAGTCATTGTTTGTAATTTCAATTTTAGGGAATTCATCGTTTGCCATTCTAGAAAGTGCACTGTTTGGCTCACCTTGACTTCCTGTGCAAAGAATACAAACTTTATCATCATCATATTTATCTAAACTATTAACATCGGTTATATTTTCTCGATTAAACTTTAATTCACCAATTTTGCTTGCAGTTTCGCAAACATTTAGCATACTTCTACCAGTGAAAACAACCTTTCTTCCATTTTTTTCGCAAATATCAAGTATTTGTTGAATTCTATGGATATTTGATGCAAAAGTTGCAATAATTATCCTCCTTTCTCTATTTTGAGCAAATAATCCAGCCAATGTTTGACCAACTTTCTTTTCACTCATACTATAACCTGGTTTTTCTGCATTTGTTGAATCTGCCATCAAAAGCAAAACACCTTTTTTATTCAACTCAGATAACCTAGTTAAATCCATACTTTCGCCATCGATTGGTGTGAAGTCCATCTTGAAGTCTCCAGTGTGGAAAATAATTCCTGCTGGAGTTGTTATAATCAACCCCATGGCTCCGCTAATACTATGTGTAACTTTAATAAATTCAACAGTAAAAACACCTGCTTTGATGACGCTCTTTGGTTTAATAACAATTGGTTTACATTTAACATTTCTATGTTCTCTAAATTTATTTTCAACCAATGCACAAGTTAATCTACTTCCATAAACTGGAACTTTTATATCTTGCAAAAGATAAGGAATTGCACCAATGTGGTCCTCATGACCGTGTGTTAAAAAAATTGCTTTAATTTTATTTTTATTTTTTTCAATATATGTGAAATCTGGAATAACTAAATCGATTCCTGGCATATCATCTGAAGGAAAAGATATTCCGGCATCGATGATAATCATATCATCACCACACTCTAAAACCATCATATTCTTTCCAACTTCTCCAACGCCACCCAAAAAAGAGACCTTCACATTTTGATGAATGTTTTTCATAATTTTTCTCCTTTCTATTTATTTACTAACAATCAAAAAATAATCTTTTGAGTTTAAAACTCAATAAGTTTAAAAATAGATATTTTATAATTAAATATATTTTAAATATTATATAATAAATCTTTAAAACATTATGTAATATTCCTTATTTAATTAATAACACAAATGAAATAATGGCAAAAATAGAACAACAGTTGAATTTATCAACTCAAATAACCATTATTCAAATACGACTATTTTAAAAATATTTATTAATCAAACAATTTGTGCTTTAAAATATAATCTATTTGAAATTCTTATTCAATTTTATTTCAGTATCAATAATATAACACATTTATTTTAAAAATGCAATAGTTTTATTTACTTATTACAATAATAAATTTTATTATCTGATTATTATCACATTTATAACATTTTATTCTAATTTTATTTGCAATTCACACCAACTAGGAATGGCGATTTTGCGAATGCAAAAAATACTTGGGTGATTCACCCAAGCATAAGTGCAACGCACTGCTCCCTTCCATTTTTCACACCAAATACTTTAGAGAACTAACTTTCTCAGTTAACTCTCGTTTTTTAGGTGACATAAAGTTATATGGATCAATATAAAATTTCATACCATACGCAGTGAAGAATGAAACCATATCAAAAGTTGCAAACCAAACACAAGACAGTGGAATTGTTATAATCAGCCCAACTCCAAACGTGCAAATCAAGGCAAAAACATTAATAAATAAAATTGATATCGTTAAACCAATTGTGTTACTCAACACTTTAAATAATCTTCTTTTAGCAGTTTTAAAGCCATCAGCAATTCCCCTAAACGTGCTAGAATCCAAAGTTATTAATGAAGGAATCCACCCACAGAAGAATGTAATTCGAATTGATGAAAATAGAACATAAATTAAGCACACGATAAATGGAAGTAGAATCACAAATATCCCACCAAGCGAACAAAACCAAATAATCAATTGCGAAATAATAAAAATCGCTAGAATTCTAATAGGCAAAATTGTTATTAGATAAACAAGAGAATATTTAATATTCTTTTTAAATGTTGTTAAAACACTTTCGAAAAATGATTGTTTTGAAGTTGATGTCATATAATAATACACAACATTGCAAGTTGGCAACAAATAAAAGCCCCTAACGAAACAACCTAGAAAAACCGAAATAAAAATCAAAGCGAAAACACTTAACCAAATTGATGAAAAATTTAATGAAATTATATTTGAAAAATTTTTCATAATTTCAGAAACATTCATAGCCAGTTCCTTAAAATCAATTGTGTTAACAAAGTTTGTGTAAGTATTTTTAATAGAATCAAACCAACCATTGCTAGCTAGTAAATTAAAAATTGGAATAGAAACCAAATACCCCAATCCAAACACACAAGCATTTGCAATTATTAAATATAACAAAATTTTCCATACTAGTGAAAAATTTGAAAATATTAATTTAAACGAATTTTTATATAACATAAATATTTCCTTATTGCATATCGTTTTAACATCTAAATGTATTTTACTAAATAATAATCAAATTATCAATTAAAAAAGCCACGTTTGTGTTAGGTTTTGAGTGAAAATTGTTTTTATTATTGAATCAAACATTTGTTGCAAATTAACCAATATTAACCGAAACACAATTAATAAAGTGAAGAATTATGAGCTTCCGCACTAAAAAATCACCAAGTTACCTTGGTGATTTTTCAAAGAATATATTAAAATCTATTCATTAATTTCATTATTTTTATCTGACTTAGTTGTGTTTTCAATATCATTGATTTTATCAACGCTTTCATCGCATATTTCATTAGAGTCCTCTTCCTTCGTATCGGTTTTAATATCTTCTTCTTTATTTTTTTTCGAAGACATTATCTTTGTGTTGTTTGTGTCATCATCTTTAACAACAATTCCCAACACAACTAATACTCCGCAAATTGACATAATAATACTCTCAATCACAGCACTATCAAATTGGTACCCAAAAGCCCTACACACGCAGTCAACTAAAATTATAATTGCTCCACTAAAAGCCACCCAAAAACTATATTTTTTAAACCTTTTCATCTGTTTTGACCTTTGATCTTCTTTTAGAATTTAATTCAATTTTAATATCACGAACATCATCTTGAACTTCCTTAACGATATTCAAAGATTCACTTAAAGCATCAATTAGTTCTTGATATTTCTTTTCTCTTGCCCTACTATCTTTCAACACGTAGCACAAAAGAATCACGAATAAAACAGCCCAAAGTCCGTTACCTATAGCTAAATTTAAAATATCTTCCCACATATACTTTACGCCGAATAACTTGTTAATAGATTAGCAAAAGCCGAATCGCCTAATAAGCTTTTCAATTTTTTGGAATTACTATTTAAAATTGATTTGGCATCTTCATCACTTAAAGAACTTAAATAGTTTTTAACCATTTTAAGCGATTTATCTTGAATATATTTATTAACAACATTTACCCCATATTTCATATTCAACTCAAGTAAATCTTTTTCTTTTTTATTTGCTGATTCATTATAGTCTTTTTCCAAGTTTGCATATTTTATTTCATAATCAGCTTCAGCTTTTGCTATCTCATTATTATATTTCAAAACCTTGTCCTGTTGTTCATTAAGGTCTTTTGTTAGTTTTGAAATTTTTTCATTTAGTTCATAAGCATATTTAATATCGAACTCTTTTAGTGCTGATTGTTTTTGGCTTTCTAATGATGAAAGTTCAAAATTAATTTGGTTTAAATTTGATGTTAACTCATCGTTTAGTTTATTATAATTTTCAATTTGACCTTGATTAAATGCATCTAACTTGTTAATAACAATGCTACTTCTTGATAATCCCCTTTTTATAGCATCATCACTTGCATTTTGTTTCACTTTATCATAATAATCATCTGCATTTTTAACAGCATTTTCATAATTATCATTTAATGTTTTTTTATTTTCAACCAATTCAATCTTTTTATTTTCAGTATCATCATTAATTTTATTAATTGATGTTTCTTTATAATCCTTTAATGAACTTTCAGCATCTTTTTTAATTTTTTCACTATCAATTTCAATATCTTTCATTCTTTGAAATTCAACTTTATTAGGCTCAAATTTAGAGTCATTATCAGTTGTAAATTTGTTTTGAAATGCTTCAACATTATTTAAAACATCTTCAAAATTTTTTTTGTTTTTATTATCATTTGAAAGTTTTATAACTTTCTTGGTGGTTTCATCATCAATTGAATATTGCGACATTTTTCCTCCTATTAAATTTAAAAATAAATTATATTTATTTATTCTATCATGCAAATTCTTAATACTATTCATTTATATAAAATCGCCCGTTTTTAAGCCATATTTCACTTGTACTAACAATATAAGCCATATCAAGATTTTTGTGCTTTAAAACACTACTTTTCTTTAAATACTTTTTTCCACCATTAGTTATGATATCAACAACATAACTATTCACAAAATTACAGTCTTTTTTTATTTTAAGCTTAATTTTATTATCAATATAATAGCAATTAATGCTTTCACCCTTATCTATTTGAAATAAATCTGAATTAAATGAAAACGATGTGAAACTACTACTCAATGTGTTTAATGAAAGAAATATATTGTTGCTAGAATCTTTAAACCACAAGCAAATATCAGATGTTGCACCACACACATCGGCAGATCCTAATGCAACAATATTTTTAAAACTAATATTAGATAGGTCCTCAATTTTATCAACCTCGTTTAAATTTTTCATATAAATGATTTGAACCTTATTTGATAGCAATACTGCAATTAAATAATCATAGTTGCTACTATTAATTGATATTAAACACGCATCTTTAAATTCGTTTGCAAAAACTATATGCTCAGCATAACTATCATCTTCCAAACAAACACTTAATTTCCCTTCTTCATTTTTATTCAAAACAACGTGTTTTTCCACACCATTAATTGTTATAACTTTCGAATCTAACACACAATCAAACTTTTTTGAGTTAACAAAACTCTGATTTGAAATGAAAGTTGTTAAACTTGCAAATTTTTGTAAACTTAAGCCATTTTTTGAACTTTGCATAACATATACGCCACCAGCAGAGTTATAGGTTATAAATGGCAACGTTTCATTAATTAATTTAATATGCCCTCGCAAACAAATAGTTAAATTTCCAACAATACTTGTTTGCATATCAATGTATATTTTCAAATTATTACTTTCATTTAATATCCCAAAGCAACTTAAGTTAAAATCACTTAAACTCCAATTTTTTGAACATATTATTTTCTCGTTTAAAACCACTTTAACGCTCGCCCCACTTAGATTTGAATCACTTGAGAGATTCAATGTTAGAACTGAATTATCGATAGCTTTAAAGTTATATTCTTTAATAACACTTTCACTAAAGTCTCCATAATAATTATCTTCGTAAAAGTTATCAACCACGCTTTGTTTATCTGAAAGGTTAATTTCTTTTTTTATTTCCTCAACATTATTATATGCTTTTTCAGCAAGAGTTTCTTGTTTAATTATCATAAATACCCCACAACAACTTGAGGATTACTAATATAGCAATTATCATTTTCACAAACAAAGTCAATACTGAACTCGTAAGCTTTTAAATTTGGCTTGATAGTGTTTATGCTATCTTTACCTTTTAGCAAATATTTTTTACTTTTTCCATCATAATTTATAACTACAGTAATATCACTTTTATTCACAACACTTAGCTCTGTGATTATTTTTTCTTGATTCGAATAGTTGAAATCTGTTATAGGAGACCTCCACACTTTTTTCAATGGAGTATCTTCAACCTTTCCATTTTTAACTATCTCACCAATCTTAACCCTATCTCCATTCTTATAACATACAACAAGTTTATTTTCTAACAAATTATTGAATGCTTGAATATTTTTTATATCAACACCACGCATTATATTTAATTCACCACTCGATAAATTTAATTCAATCAAAGCATTGTTTGAATAAGAACCCTCCTCACAACCTATTTTTTCGTTATCATTAAAATTAAGTTTACAAGCCAAATAGTAAGATCCATTGTAAAATGCTGAAACGCAATTATCGTTATCTTGGCCTTCAAACATTTTATCAATATTTAGCCCTATTTTAGATGTGCTTGAACCATTAAAAGAGTAAAGTCCATCACTTGCCAAAAACATCACACAATCACCACAAACACTTATCGAATTTTTATAAATCCTGCCACTGCTTGTGAATAATTGAGTAACATAAAAATCTTCTTGTTTGGCATATGCAGAAACTCGTGCGATTCCAAACTCTCTAAAAACATACAAATAATCATTAAAACTAACTACCTTATTTAATGCACCACGATCATCAATCATTTGAATAAAACCACCTGCATTTAACGTGTAGTCCCAATTTGTTGGATCTAAGTCATCACTAAAATATAAGCTTCTTTTATCTCCATCAACCGTTACAAACAATCTTTCATAGTGAACACACATACTTAAAATATTAGGTGCGTTTTCAACCTTATATGGTGAAATTCTAGAGTCGTAAACATATAGTCCTTCTTCTTTTGTGCCAATCAACAGTACATCATTGCCATTAAGGTTATAGTTTATGACATTAGGCATTGACTTAAAGTATAAACCCGATATTTTTTTAGTGTTTGGCGCATTAATATACATAAACCCAACATACATATAGCAATCCGAACAGTAATAAATGCACCAATCTTCATATTGTTTCATATTTTTATTATATCTCGTGTAAATCCAAGCCCCTAAAACATCTAAATCTGTTGGAAAATTCAATGTGTGCGTTTTTGATTTATCAGTTGCATCATAGCAAAATCTAACACTTTGAATTCCTAGACCATTTGTTAACGCACCATTCGCATAGCTATAGTTATATGTATTTTTACTATATCGTATTGGCAACAATCTTTCATCATAATTTGCATTTATACCATTTCGAAAAGAGGCATAGTTAATCTTTTTATACTGAACATTTTTAGTTTTTAAGTAATTGTTGTAAAACATCACACCCACAACCTTTTAGGCATCTTTATTTCTCCAAGTTTCGCTGTTATGCTTAATAACGCTTGTTTAAATCTAACATCCCACATACTAGCATCATTGAAATTACCTTTAATGTAAAAATACTCACTTAAAACTCCATAAGCAAAAACTCTCTCTGTCATATGAGTTGTGTAGCAATCAATCTTATCTTCAATTCCAACCAACTCAGGGAAATACGCAAACTTGATTTTTATATCTCCATGAGGAACAATTAATCCATCTGTCTCAACATTAAATTTTAACGAACTACCAAACTTATCTTTAACTGATACAATATCTAATATATTTTTATTAGTTAAATCACTAAATAAAATTTTATCAGCATCGTTACTTACACTAACAACATCTGTAAGTTTTATATAATCGGTTGCTATCGTGTTATTAACTAAATTAACACAAGCCAAAAGCAAATTAAATTCATCTTCATCATATGTAATATTATCCACTATGGTTTCATCTCCACCAGTAGACACATCAGTATTAGTTTGAGAAGTATCAGCATCATTCGTTTGATCTTGAGTTCCATCTGAGGCTTGAGTTCCAACATTTGCATCGCTGTTGTCACTACTCGATTGTTCATCATCTAAACTATTTAAATATTTAACTAAATCGCTATCTTGTAATATTGTTGCCACAAGCTTTATTATATCTTTAACTAACATAAAACCCTCCTTTTAAAACCAAATGTTTTTAAAATCAACTTTTAAGGTTTTAGTATTCATATTTGAGTACTTATAAATTTCATTTAGTTTATAAGTGCTCATATCATTAACTTTTTCTTTTTCTTCATGTTCAATTTTTTTATTATTTTTTTCAATATTCTCTATAACTCTAGTTACATTTCTAATATGAGTTTCATTTAGATAATTAATAGCCCTATTATCTAATTTATCAAAAGGCAGTGTTGATGAATATTTATCTTTTTTCTGGTTCTTATTATGAACTTCGAATTTTTTATTTTTAGTATTAAAATAAATTTCATACCCAGAATCAATATTTTTTATTCTGGCTGATATATTAAATAAATCATTATTTATTTTTATTAACATATTTATACTTCCATTTAAAAAATGATTTAAGAGAATGGCCAAACACCATTCTCTTGAATCTATTATTATACCCCACCATTCTCAGCATCTTGAGTTACCGGGGCTGGATCTTCCTCTAAAATTTTCTTCATTTTACCTTGTCCATGTGGTCTATCACACATCAAATCAGCATATTTAACTAAAGTTGCATAGTAAATTGGGAAGCCTTGTTTTTGTTTTATAATTCTTCCATCTTCACCTTCTAACCATTGCCAATCACATAATTGATGAAGTGTGAAATCTTTTGTGTTTAAGAAATACATTTCTTGATCGTTTGTAAATCTTTCAGTAACAACTGGAATGCCAGCATAACTCATTGCTTTATAACCACCTTGCAAATCCATATAATCTATATTTCTTCTGAATGTGCTTAGGTAGTTCTGATAATAACGCTTAACATCAGATGAGCAAACAATAAAGTCTATAGGATTACCAGTTCTTTCTTCAAGCTTATCTAACATTGATTGAATATGCATATCTGAAATTGCACCATTTAATTCCTTAATGCAAGGATTTAACCAACCATAATCACTTCTAGTAAGCCCATAAATCTTGGCTGAACTTGAAATAATACTATTAAGGCCTGTTAGTTCGTTATTAAATGAGTTTTGAACACAAATTGCACTTGGATAAGACACAGCTGTTGGTAATGTTGCATCAAGCGTAATTTTATTTAAATCTCTATCAATAGAAACAATTTTTCTGCGAGAATTTGCAACAACACCTGTTCCAGCAGTTGTAATAAACTCAACAATCATTCCTTCCATTAAATGCTTAACTGAACTACAAGTTATAACTTTTCCAGATGCACTGGTTGCATAACAAATTTTACCAGTTCCATCACCATATAACATTCTACTCAAATTAAAAATACTAGAAGTTATTAGACCTTCCATTTCAGCATTAAGCAAATTAACAAAAGCACCAGCACTATTTTGGCTTGCTCTAATTGCTTTATCAGAAATTTCAATCGACCCATATAAATTTTTCAAAGTTGATCTCAATTGAACATAGTTGTTTCCAGAAGCATCTGGCAAATTGCCTGTTTCAGTTCCAACACCAATACCACCATTCACACCATAAGGTGCAAGTTTAACAATTTCTTTTCCCCACACATCGTTTGTGGTTTGTTTGATTTTAGCAAGAAGCGGATTGCTTCTAAAATTTAATGTGTTGTTTATAACACCTAAGTAAACATCTTTTAATGCGCTTTCAGCAGTTTCTAAAGTTATCATAATTCTCCCTTTGAGTTAAACAATTTTTCCACAATTGTTTTAGCATCTGATAAACTATTTGGAGATGTTGGAGCAACAAAACCAACACTCGAACCTTTAACATTTAAAACAATTGGTGGAACTTTATTTGTGTTAACATTACTTAAATATTTATTTATTATATTTCCAACTATTTTTTCGTTATTATAAACATAGTCGTTTAGAAAGTTTTCACTTTCAATTAATTCATCGTTGCTTTTATATTTGTTTGCTAGCACCTTTGCATAAGCAAGTTCAAGGGAATTTGGCATGCAAGCCAAGTCCTTATCTTGAAACAAAACTTCTGAAATTTCACTAGCAAAACTTCGAGCTTTTTCATTTTTACTTAAAAACTCTTTAATATTTTCGCGCCATGATTCTTTTGAATATTGCGGTATTGACTTCTCAACATTGTCGCTTTCAATAGACTTCATTAGTTCACTTAACTTTTGAGATTTACGAGTGAATTCTTTCTCTAAATCATCATAAGCCTTTTGTAAACTTTCAACGCTTTTAAATTTTTGTGAAGGAGAGCCTTGTGATGTGTTGATGCTACCATTTTCACCACTTGCCTCTGCAAAGTTAGCCGTAACACAATCAATAGGTTGTTCTCCTAATATTTTCTCATCTTCCATAATTAAATCCTTTTTGTCAGTATTCTATATGATATTGTCATAAACTATTAAATTATTGCATAACACCTAATGGTTTTTGTTTAATTAATATGATTAAATGTATTTAAAATCTAACAATTTATTTCAATATTTATCATTGATTTTAATATCATTTATTTAGTTATTATTTAATTTTATAGTATCTTCATTTCCAATTTGCTTAGTCAGCTCTTTAATTTTTTTATGTTCTCTAATATGTTCAAGCATCTTTTCTTGGATTTTATTATTTTCTTTTTTGTTAAACTCAGGAGTTAACATAAAGCATGTATGCTCATCTATATGAAGATCGTGATCATCTATTTCTTTAGGCAAATCTAATTTTCCAGTTTCCATAAGAATCAAATTTTCTCTTTCGGCGTTAGCAATTTGCAAAGCCTTAACATCTTTAGAGCTATCCCACACACCAAATCCAAGTTGCTCTAAAACTTTTTGCCTCATTGCGTTTGATAACTTTCCATCTTCATCGTGAAGTAAACCATAATTTAATAAATCATATATCATAGAGCGCCTTTGAGCGAGCGTTTCATTTATTTCATTTTCAGTTTCAAAAATAACATCTTCACTTCTAATATCTGAACTATTCCAATAGAACACTTCCACATCTCCATTCTCCCCAACAATTCTGCTAGTATGAGAAATTTGAGCAAATTGCTTAAACAATCTTAAAATATGCTTTGCCATTTCTTTAGCACACGTTCTTATATTTTCTGCACTTGATAAAAGTCGAACTTCATCTTGCTCAATAAGCAATTGTAAAGCAACACCACTTATGTTGCTTGTGATGCTAGATGCATTAATCAAGTCACTAACACCACTAACTTTTAAAAACTCATTTTGCAGTTGATTTTCTTCATATTGAAAATCTAAGGGAACCGAACCGCTAGATAATAAGTGTGGTGCGCTAGCACCTTGCCTATAAACCAAAACTTTTCCCGGAGACAATCCTTCCTCTTCAAGATTCTCGGTATCGATAGAACCATCTTCAATAGCCAGTACTCCCATTGATAGCCTATTCAAAAATTCATGTTTTCTATTTTTAATTGCATTAAATGATCTTTGAATAGGAATACACCTTTCTATAACACTCATACCCCAAAAAGAATTTAGAACTGTTATAGATGTTTGTTTTATAAATGGAAAGCCTCTTTTTCCATCTTCCATATTTATATATGGTAATTCACCAATATAAACTAATTTATCCCCAGCGATAATTATCAATCTTCCATTTGGATACTCGATTGTTGGAGCTTCGTATTTTTCCAACACCAACACATGATTCTTCTTAACTACTTTTCCAACACTAGACGCTGTTCCTAAATAACCCAATCCGCCCATATTATCTATGGCATCAAGAGTGAAAACATTAATATCTTGCCCATCAACATCAACGCCCCAAATATTTTTAATAGTGTCTTTATGGACAGCTTTTGCATAGATAATACTATTGCAATCATCAATATTTGCATAAGCATTACTATCTGGGTATATCTCAAATGGGCTAACAACGCTTATATCAACATCACCTTCTCTAATTATTCGCCCATTTTCATTTTTACCAATTATTCTTCCTTTGTTTGTGTTCCAACCAACTTTATAAAATGCTGTTCCACAAATCTCGCTCCACAAAGTAGCTTGCTGAATTAAATTACTTGTGTTTAATGAATGGCTAACACTCGTTAAAATATTTTTGCTTACTTTTGCACAGTTAACATCAATTTGGTCATCACTAAAAGGCACAACTGTGAGTGATGGTCTAACCCTGCTAAGCTTACTAAGCCTTAATTCAACTATCGGTGCAATATGATTATAAACTTCCCTTTCTTCCCAAAAATACTGCTTATAGTTATCAACTATTTCTCCTTTTGGTGTTAAATTGCAATATTGATTTCCTATAAAGAAATTAATATTCATTTGCCACTTTCCTTCAAAAGACTTTCTTTCGTTTTGTCTTGATTTAAAATCATCTAGGATTTCACTTACTAATTGTTTTTCATAATCATCCTTTAATTTATCTTTTTTACTATAAATTAATAAATCGTTATTCATTTTTCCTCCCTTATTTTATATTTGTTTTAATACTTTGTTTTTTAATGCCAGCTCTATTGAACATATTAACTGGGCTTTTGGGTGTTGTTTTCTTTGCATACCATTCGTAGATTTCTTTAACACAATCTTCACACAAATTGAGTTGATTATTAAAGAAAAATGTTTTATTCTCCACAACATAATTTGCCTTATTCTTACACCCTGGAACATCACATTTAATTTTTTGTTGTTGACTCTTTATTTCCATTTAATATTTCCTCCTTTACTTCATTTTTTATATTTTGGTATATCTGGTCACGAATTTCTTTCAATTCATCTAACGACATTTTTTCTAAATCATCACTATCTTCCTGCTTTTCTAACAATATTTGCAATGCATTTAAATCTGGTGGACTTTGCTTTTTATTTACCTTTCTTTTTACCAACTCTAAGTCGCCTTCTAAATTTTTAACAAATTCTTCAACCGTTTCAATGGTTTCAAAGCCCACAGCTTTTTGATATAAAAGTTCATCAAAATTCAAACTTGATGAACCTATTTGCACTTTTTTACTTTTTTTTATTAACTTTTTTTTATCTTTACTAACCATATCCGTTAACTCTATTATTTCTTAAAATTCTATACAATCTCTCTTTATCTTTCTGAATTTCATTTTTTATAGGCTTTGCTTCTTTGTTTTCTGGTCTACTCATTATGTAATATCTTAATTCATCCATTGAGTGGTCATCTTTTTTAACTGGTGCATCGTTGTTTCCCCAAAAATAACCTTTTATTTCCCTGATCATATTCACACAATTTTTGAATATAAATAACTTGCTTTTACCATTAGCATTTTTTATGTAGCTTTTAACCCTGTTGATTCCCGTGAACATATCTTTGTTAACATTTGTGTTTACTAAAATACCGTTTTCATAGAAAAGTTGACTAACACTTTTCTCACTTGCCAACACTTTTTGATTTGCAGCACTATCTATCAATGCGCCATACATTCCGTTACTTTGTTTTTTCCAACCCAGCATTTCACATATTTCTTTAATTTTGTTTGCGTGATGCTCAACAGGTTTGCCCGACTCATAATGTTCGGCTATAACATAAATATTGTTATCATAATCAACAGCATACCAATGGCAACTGGTTGGGTTATTTAACCCAGGATCAATCGATATATTGTCAAACCATTCTGGAGGAACATCAAAAGGTTCTACCACATTGATATTTTCATCAAATTCGGAATAGACTTTGCCACTAGAATTTCTGAAATTTCCATATCTTCTTGAATCTAGTTCATCTTTAGATAAACTTGCTGATATTTTTTCTATTTCTGCCTTATTTAAAAACGGATTATCAGCCCATTCCATTTGCTCATACCAAATATCAGGATCATTATTCTCGTTTAAGTAAACCATATCATAAACCCATGTTAAGCCTTTAAGTGGCGTCATAGTTCCAAACACATCACCATTTTTATCTAACACCCTCATTCTGCATTCCATATATATGTCCAGTGGAGGTTCTTCATCGAACCACACAAAATCTAAACTCGTTCCTTGAAATTTTTCCCTACCCTGGTCACAACTTTTGAAGCCGATTTTTGATAGTCCACCAAAAACATTTTTTATTATGATGCTATCAATAATACCATACTCACACGCATCCTTTTTCCCCGTGTTCATAACAATATCATAAATCCACTCTTTATTTAAATAATGTAAAATCTTACTTTGAGCAACATCTCTCTGCACTTGCGTACTAAGCGAAACAACCCAACCTTCAACATTTTTTCTATTTTCACGATACGGATGGATTCCCCTTGCCATCCAAATTGCCTCCACCGCCCCACACTCAGTTTTTCCACTTCTGTTCCCGCCAAAAACCCACCTGTTTTTGTGTTGATTTTTATGAAACTCAAGCTGTTTTTTATGAACTTTCTCGCCAGTGTTATATTTGCTTAAATAATCACTTTCACTTTTCCGGTCGATTAATCTATTAAGTTTATATAGTTTTAAAAAATCATCATCACAAATCAAAACCAATACTCCAAAAAAATTATTTTTTTTACGTTTTAAAACATTTATTTTTTATGTTATTAATGAAATATTAAATATAATATAGTTATGAAAAATAGAATTTTGTTTTTTATTATGCTTGCAATAATCGTGTTTAATTCGTGCCCTAATAACACAGTTATCGCTGAAGTTTCTCAATTTGCAAGAATTAAATCCAACAACGCTAGGCTTTATGCAAATGCAGAAGAAAACAATAACATATCAAACACGATATGCTATTTAGAACCAACCTATTTTGTTGAAATATCATTAGATTTTAATGATAGTTTTTATAAGGTAATATACAACAACACTTCCGGTTATGTGCTAAAATCAGCTATTGAATTAGTTAATGGAACGCCAAGTTCACCATATCCCAAAGCAAACATTACTAGCATAAACTCTAAATGCTACCTTCGGTCATCGCCAATGGTCACAAATAACAACTCAAACACAATTGCTATAATTCCACCCAATTGTTCAAAAATAAACTATATTGGCAAAATGCAAGGCAACGAAGTTGTGGATTGTAAAGGAACACTTTGGTATTATGTTGAATACCTAGGCGAATATGGGTATATTTACAATAATTATGTTGCAAATATTTCACTAATTCCGCAAAATCTTGAAGAACTTGAACCTCTATCAATAAGAGATGAAATTCTAAATCCTCTTTCGAATTCTTCATGCGTGCTCATAATAACATTAATTTTAATTCCCACATTGTTTATAATAATTATGTTATATAAGAAGCCTAAAGTTAATGTAAAGACAACACAATCTCAACAAAAAATTATTTCAAAAGTCCCTAAGAGAAAACTGCATGATGATATAGAAAATCTTTAACCAGCAACGCTCGAAACAGCTGAAAACGATTTCTTTATTTGCTTTAACAACGAACCTATTATTCTTCCTTTCGCAACAGAATCTTCATAAGTTTTTTGTTCATCTTCAGATTCATTTTCAATTAATGAATAGGTGAATTCATTATCCTTCATTTCTTTAGCGGTAAAGCCTTTCGATGTGAAGCGATAATAATCCATCAACCATTTTTCACTTGAATAATTTTCTTTAAAGTAACTAATATCGTAACCTTCTTTTCTAAGTAAAAATTCAAAATTAGTTAGTGCAATTTCCTTTCTTCTAAACACAGTTCTAATGCTTATGTTTAAAATTTTACTAATCATTGTGCTTTTAACACCTTCAAAATAAATCAAATAAAGTATCTTTTTATCTTGGTCATCAAGTTGATTTACACATTTTTCACAAATGACTTTTAGATTTATCATTTTTTGTTTCTTATCTAATAGATCCAAAAGTTTTGTAGACAAATCAAATGTTGTTAAATTTTTTTGTTGGGATAAATACATTGAGTTCATCGTTGTTTTATCTACTAAATTTTCTATGGCATTAGTTATTGTTTCTAAATAACGATAAACGCTCAAAAGTGTTTTCCCAAATATTTTTAAATTCATATTACCTCCCCGAATCAATCCACAACTTGAGTATAAGGTACGATTTTAACAATAGTCAAAATTGTGTGTCAAATTTTGTACAAAATTCCGATATTTTGTACAAAATAACCAAGTATGCGTGGAAAAGTTCAAATTTATCGAACATATGTTCTATTATAAATTAAGATTATGCCATTATCAAGTGATTATGCCAAAAAATCGATGTGCATTTTGCACAAAAAAAGTTTTTTGCTAATTTTTGCTTTTTAAACTACTCATCGCGATGTTTTTAATTAAGTTGGTATTTTTATTTGAATTTATATGATAAAAAATATATAATAATATATAATAAATATTAGAAATAGAAAGTTACATATGAAAAAAAAAGTTTTGTCTATTTTATCTTTAATTATTTTAATTACAGCGTTGTTCACACAAACGCTTGTTTTTGCAGACACTAATATTAGTTCAAACATAATTACATACACTCAACGAAATGAATTCTCTGGTGAGTACTTAGATTTATCGAACATTAGTGTTTTTGATATATATAAAAACAAATTGATTTATTCTGATGGCTCAAGTTTATATTACTATAATTTAAAAACACACACTCAAATTGCAAAATATGATAGTTTTGAAAACATTTCATATATTAAGCTTTCAAAAGATTATGTCTTTATTTTAAAAAATTCTGAATTGAAAATTTATAACTTAACTAACTTTTCTTTAGTTAGCATCAAAGACAAATCAAACGCTAACCTTACTTTGCCAAATAATATTTCAAGCATAGCAATTAATCCAACAAGTTCTCAAATTACTATTTGTTATGTATCTAATAATATATTAACTAGAATGTATCTTTCCACTAGTCTATCAATAATTGGTGATATAACAAATTCTGAGGATGTGTTTAAATATACTGGGCAAATCACACTTTCAAATAGTGATGTATATGTAATATGTGGAGATACCGAAACTAATTTAAATAAACTTTGCAAAATAGACCTAAACTCATTAAAAAACTTTTCATATTCTTATTTCCCATTGCTAGACTGCGTTCATCTCGCCGTTATTTCAAGCAATTCAGTTGATTATTTAATTGCGGTATTTAAAAAGGACTTACAAAAGGTTGCTATAATTAACAGCACTCTTCAAGAAGGTGTTAATTCCAAAGCCGACTTTGAAACTGGTAACAATGCTAAAAATAAAAACGATGTTTTTGAATTAGGACTTGAAAAACTTCCTATTAGCACCCCAACAGATGTTAAAATTATAAATTCAGATATTTATTTATCAGACTCAACAACAAAAACAATTCAAAAATTTAACATAGATTTTGAAAATGAAAAAGCGAAATTAGTTGGGAACTCAATTGTTTGCGCAAGCGAATTTGCTAATAAAGGCTGGTTCAGCACTGGCACAACTTTAGCTGTAAAAAGTGGCACAGAATTCTATGTTGCTGATCGAAAAAACAATAGAGTTCAAATTGTTAAAAATAATGTTTTAACAAATATCATTGATTGCGAATCACCTTCTAATATCACCTACTCAAATAGCACTCTATTCTTCACATCATCAAATGCGAGCGGTGCAAAACTTATAAAGATTAAGAATAATAACACTGAAACTATTGATAGTATATTAAATAATAGTTCAAAAATTACAAATATATATTCTGGTATTTCCGATTATTTAGGCAATTATTATGCCCTAACAAACCTTGGAGTTTTAAAATACGATGCAAATTCTTCATATTTTAAAGTTATAGAATCACTTATTTCACCAATAATCAATTCCGATTCTAAAATTGTTTGTTTAGATTACTATAACTCATTTGCTGTTTTAACTAACAATACTTTGTATTTATTAAATAAAGATTTCAATGTTAGTGATTCAATTGAATTAAGTAATATTTCCTCAATTTGTTCAAATTTAAACACAATTTACGCGTTACACAATGATGGTAAAATTATCAAAATTAATGTAGAAAATAAAAATTACTCACTAAATTTTGTTCAAAATAAAGAATCAATTTCTGATTCAAGGTTTAATAGTTTATCTTTCTTAACAATAAATAGTGAAACAGGCGTACTTTACGGTTTCGATTATAAAAAATGCTCAATTGAAACAATACTTGATTGTGGTTTTAATTTAATTGATATGAACAAAAAGGCTATAACTTTAAACAAGAATGTTTATGTTTATAGCAAGCCAACTACCCTTCCACTAACAGAGCAAAATTCGAGCGTTGTTATCGGAAATATTAATATTATTGGTTCAACAATTGATTTATACTCAACTGAAGAGATAATTTTTGAAGGAAATAAATTCTATGCAATCAAATATAGGAATAAAGTATGCTTTATAAATGTTAATGATGTTGATTTATTCACAAGCAGCAAAATAATTTATTTTGAGCCCGCAAACGCCTGTGTTAAAGGCAAAAACAACGTTAGTGTTTATAACTCCCCCGAATTGAATGATGAAAATATTATATACACCCTAACTCCAGAATCAACTTTCATCACCATTAATTACAACGAATCTGATGAGTTCACCAAAATTAAGTTCTACGATAAAAATAATCAATTAAAGGAAGGCTATATAGAAACAAAATCAATTGATCCTTATAGTTTAACTCGTGCAGAAATAACAGCAATAACCTTAATTGCTGTTAGCATTCCAATGGCTATTATTCTAATTTGCTTATATGTTAAAATTTCAAAATCTAAAACAAAGAAAAGTTTAAAATAAATAAAAATGTTATAACGATTTTATTTCGTTATAACATTTTTATTTATGCACCAACTCCACCATAAATTGGTTTATTTAAAACACTTTCAAAGTTTTCTTTAGTTGTCTGCTTTGGCTTGTTTATTGAATTATTCTCTTTTTGTATTATGATCTTGTTCAAAGAAACTTCATAAGCAGTTTTGGTTATCATTTCAGTTGAATTTTCATTTTTTTTCTGATATTCCCTACTTTGAATTCTTCCAACAACTTTAATTTTTTCACCAACCTCACAATTTTTAATAAACCTTGCATTTCTTCCCCAAGCAATACAAGGAATATAGTCACTTTTATTGTAACTTCTGTTAACCGCAAGCAAAATGTCGCATATTTCACGATTAAATGGTGTTGTTCTATAAATAGGTTCTTTACACAAATATCCCGTTATTTCAATGTAATTAGGCTCAATTTTTTGAGAAATATCAAGAAACTCCCTAACAAATATCGTTAACATTAATCTACTTTTATTATTCTCAAGTTTGTTATAGCTTCTAAATTGCCCTGAAACTGCAATTGTTTTACCGATTGATAAATCAACATTTTCCATTAGCCTTTCGCTAATTGTTACAGGAATAGTGTCAAAACTATCTGATAGTCTTTTTATTTTTATCATAAATTCATAGAAACTTTCTCCAAAAATTTCATGGCTAAACTCTGGTTTAGAAAGGATTTCTCCGCAAACGCTTACTTTATTATTTTCAAACATAATTTTCTCCCTAACTATTTTTTATTTGTTTTCCTGCGTGATCTATATAGTAATTGTCCCAGTAAATCAAATCACCAACTGAAACAACTTCATAACCTGCATTCAATAATCTTTCTAAAATTAATGGTAGTGCATCTAAAATATGGTCCGAATTGTTATGGCATAAAATTATTGAACCATTTTGCACCTTATTCATCACTCTTTCGCAAATTTGAACGCCAGATAAGCCTTTCCAATCTAATGTGTCAACATCCCATTGAATTGTTTTAAGATTTTGTTTTTCAGCAATTTCAATTAAAGTGTTGTTATAAGCACCAAATGGAGGCCTAAATAATTGCACATCTTTGCCAGTGATGTTGGTTATTAAATTGCAACTGGTTTTAAGCTCATTCTCAATGTCTTTTTCTGATAATTTTGTTAAATCAGGATGTGTGTTGCTATGAGTTCCAATTTCTATTCCATTTTCATCTATTAATTTAACCATATCTGGATATTCTTCCACCCAAAATCCGCATAAGAAGAATGTTCCATTAACTTTATAATCTTTTAATGTTTGAACTATTTTAGAAGTTTTATCAGCACCCCACGCAGAGTCAAAAGTAATGGCCACTCTTTTATCATCTGTTGAAACATTATAAATAGGAATTAACCTTGGCATATTCCCAAAATATATGCTCGCAACTGGGGTTCCATAGTATGTGGTTGTGAGCAAACACATCATAAGAATTATAAGCAAACACAAACCCACATAAGTTTTTTTAAGCACTAAAAATTTCATCAAACATTACCTCACTATTTTAATTTAAATAATTATGTTTGTTAAATTATTTACAACGAGAAATTTGTTGGAAAAATGTAATAAATTTACCTTTTTGTTTAAAAACTAAGTATTTAATCATATTTTTGTTTAACACTTTTAAGCACCCAATTTTTAAGCAAAAACTAGCAAATTATAGTAAAAATTAATCTCCACTAGAATATATTATAAAAAAGTATTAAATATGCAAAAAAAGCGATAACTAATAAAAATTATCGCTTTAAAATTTATAATATGTTTTTAATTTAAATTGTGTTCATCCTTGTTAATCTTTGAACATCAAAACTGCTCCAAGGAGTAATGTTTGGCGGACATGACTTAAAGGTCATTTTTTGCTTTGTTATTGGGTGATTAAACGATAACTCATATGCCCATAAAGCCAAGTTGTGCCCTTTTGCTAAAATATCACCACCATATCTAACATCGCCATAAACTGGGTGACCAATATGTTTCATTTGCACTCTTATTTGATGGCTTCTTCCAGTAAATAAATCAACTGAAACTAACGAAACTTTTTCCTTTCTTTCCAAAACTTCATATTGCAATTCAGCCAATTTTGCACCAGTTGTTAATGGTGGAACAACAGCAACCATATTCGTTTTTGGATTCTTTTTCAAATAATTAACTAATTTTTCGCTATTATTTTGAACAACGCCATTCACAACAGCCAAATATTTCTTATGCATTTCTCCACTTTGCAATTGCTCAGTGAGCCTTGAAGCACACTTCCCAGTTTTAGCAAAAACCATCAAACCACCAGTTGGCCTATCTAGCCTATGGACAAGCCCAACATAAACATTTCCAGGTTTGTTATATTTTTCTTTTATATATTTTTTGACCATTGAAAGCATATCAAGGTCGTTGCTATCATCTAATTGTGTTGGCACATTTTGTGGCTTAACAACAACAATCAAATGATTATCCTCATAAACAATATCCATATAAATCTCACCTATTAAAAGGAATTTAACAAATACAACCTAATAAATTAAAATATATAAATTTACTTTTATCAAATAAAAAAGCTCAGAATTAAATTTTCTGGGCCTTTAATTTGAATATATTTTATAACTTGTTGGAACAAAATTATAATCCGTATTATTGAAT
>CAKVOF010000003.1 GCA_934778125.1 uncultured Clostridia bacterium | reverse complement strand
TGTTCAATATCAGTAATTCTATCCATACGGTAATACTGAATATGTTGCCACTTTTCGTTATAACCCATTAAATAATAACGTTGATTGTGAAGTATCATTTGATACGGACTAACCGTATGAATTGCACTTCGATGCATTTTTTTATCTGCGCCATACTTATTATAATCAAACTTAATTTGCTTGTCCGTTTCAATGGCTTCGTCAATAATATCAATATTATAAAACACGACAACGTTTTCAGTTTTGTTCCAGTCCTGCACTGAATAGATATTTTTAACGTGTTTTTTGAAATACTTATTCGCCTGACCACAAAGTTTTTCAATCAGTTCTTTCGACTGTTTGGGTGTGATATGTTTGCTTGATAAAACACCATCTATTAAAAGTTTTAGTTCGCTATCTTCAAACGTGCGTTCGGCTAAATAAGAGCCTTTTTTGGTAGTTTCAATATCATATCCCGCTTCGTTAAGTAGTGATATATTTCTACCGATTGCCTTTCTTTCAATTGTAAGCCCGTATTCGCTCTCTAAAAGGTAAACTATTTTATCGTGTTTTATTGGATGTTCACAGTCGCTATGCTTTTCTAAAATTTGTAAAACCCTAATCAATGCCAACTTTTTTGGTTCAAAACCTTCCATTTCCATATCACCTTTATTTTAATATATTTATTATACCAAAACTGTCACAATAAATCAAGGTGTTTTAGGAATTTCATTAAAGGTTAAAGAGTTATTATCAAATTTTAAATTTATCAAAGGACTAAAATATTCTTCCATATCTTTATCAATTCTAATTTCAGTCACGTCTTTTTCAATTAAGCCATCTCTAATTTCTTTTTCTGTTGCAGTTCTATCAGGGCGATTTATCGTTATGATTTTATCGGCATATTTTATTAACGACTTGTGCCTTAAATCTAAATAATACGAATATTTCTTACCTGAAACTCTATGACTATCGGCTATTACAATTGCAACGTTTAGTTTGTTTGATAATTCTTTTAATAATAATATTATTTCACTTGTAAACGTGTTAGAGATAGAAACTAAATTATAGAAATTGTCTATAAAAACAATTCCAATATTTTCTTTTATTTTGCACTCGGCTACACATAGTATTAATTCTTCTATCCCCACAATTTCTCTACACAACGTTAAATTATAATATTTCTTTTCTAAAGCCTCGCAAAATCTATAAATAATCTTTTCTTTATTGATTACTTTTACGTTTTCTTTTAAATCTAAAACTTTAAATATTGTTTTTTCAATATTCTTATCTTTTCTCTCTTCCATGGTAAAAAATAAAGTCTTTTGTTTATCTATGGTTTTTTCTATCATAGAACACATTAAAGACGTTTTACCTATCGCTGGTCTACTACCTATTACAACTAAATCGCCTTTGTAAATTTTTAAGTGCTTGTCCAAACTTTCAAAACCTGTATATATTCTATCCATAAATTTCTCCTTTTGTTTTATAATACAAAATTTGTTATCCCAAAAATAGTACAATATAAGCAAAAGTGTAGCACACTATACTTTGCTTTGCAAAGTCGTGTGTTTTTGCAAAGCAAAAAGTAAAGAGTAGCAATATTTTGCTACTCTTTTATAATGCCCTAAAAAATCCCTATGGGAAACGCCTTTATTTCTTGCTTTTTTTTGCTTTTCTAATATTGGATTCAAAGTATCTAATATTGGATTCAAAGTATTGTTTATTGTTGTTTATTTTTCTCTATTTAGCAATTATTTCAATAATAAATCAATAAGCCAAATTACAAAATTAAACTAGCACTTTTTTGAGTTCTTGCAAGATATCAAGGATAACATTTTGATTTTGCAAAAAGTCAGTTTGAATAAGCAAGTTTATAAGTTCAATTGAATAAAAAGTAAATTCTTTTAAATTTGATATTTTAAAAGGTGTTGGCGAATTTATTCCACTATTTTCCGAGCACTTTAGAATTATCAAATTTAGGTGATTTTTAAATTGTGTGAATTTATTAGGAAGATATTTATCAAGCGAATAAGCAACACACATAATTTTATATATTTTTTCTTTTTCATCAAGTATGTAGGTTTTTTGGGGTGCGTGTTTATTTACTTGCACTTTTAAATTTTTTAAATACGCTTCGTTCATTTTCTTCACGATGTCATTTGGTAAATTTTCAACATAATCTTTATACTTCATATTATATATATATGCTTTTCATGTGTTCGTTTATTAGTTGTGTAGAAAAATTTTTACGTTTGAAAATGTCATTAAAATTGTGTTGAAAAATATTGGCGTTTTTATTTAAAGATATTGACTTTTTTATTTGTTAGTTTTAAAATATAGGTGTGTTGGGAATGGGCAGTTTTGCGTTTGATAAAATCAAACCAAATTGCCAG
Source organism: uncultured Clostridia bacterium (assembly GCA_934778125.1). GTDB lineage: Bacteria > Bacillota > Clostridia > Christensenellales > UBA1242 > UBA11490. The sequence goes on along the minus strand of CAKVOF010000003.1, from coordinate 57,788 downwards.
CTGGCAATTTGAAATTTCAACCGCGTTGAAATTTAGCAAAACTGCCCCCAAACGCATCGTTGATATAACTAACAAAAAAAATTCTAATGATTGAATAAAAGTTAGTTAATCAACAAAACTAAAATTAAATATAATTTTCATAGATTATAAGACAAGTAATTTTTAATAAAAATTCTTTACAGAGAGTTTTGCAAAGCTGAGAGCAAAATAGAAATTTAAAAATGAAACCACTTATGATAAAATTTATGGAATATTCACGAAAGTGGCAAACGTTTTGTTTGCAATTAAGGTGGAACCGCGGAATTGATATTTCGTCCTTAAAACTAAAATGTTTTAAGGGCTTTTTGTTTTTAAAACATTTTGATATTTAAGTTGCACAAAAAAAGGAGAAAAATATGAGTAAAGAAATTAATGAAAAATTGCAAATGCAAAGGCACTCAATGGCGCACGTTTTAGCGAAAGCTTTGGTTGAGTTGTATCCAAATTTAAAACTTACAATCGGGCCTGCTATTGAAGATGGCTTTTACTACGATATCGATATGGAAAAATCAATCGTTCCAGAAGATTTTAAAGCCATTGAAGATAAAATGAATGAAATTATAAAAAGAGATGAAGCTTTCGTTAGAAAGGAAATAAGCAAAAGTGAAGCACTTGAAATGTTTAAAGAAAACCCATATAAGTGCGAAATTATAAACGAGCTTCCTGAAGATGAAATCATTTCAGTTTATTATCTTGGCGAAGATTTTGTTGATTTATGCCGTGGCCCTCACGTTGAAAGCACAAAATTTTTGAGAAGTTTTTCTTTTAAAATCAATAGAGTTAGTGGTGCTTATTGGCGTGGAGATTCCAAAAACAAAATGCTTCAAAGAGTTTATGTTTTTGGATTTGCAAACAAGCAAGAGTTGAAAGAGCATATCAATATGCTTGAAGAAGCAAAAAAACGCGACCATAGAAAACTTGGAAAAGAACTTGGATTATTCTTTATTAGCGAATATGCAAAGGGTATGCCAACTTATATGCCAAAAGGTTTAACTTTGAAAAACGAGTTAATTAAATATTGGCGTGAAGTTCACCATAAAGCCGGCTACGTGGAAATCGAAACACCAATGGCAATGAATAGAACTTTATGGGAAGTTTCAGGCCACTGGGACCACTACAAAGATAATATGTATACATTCAAAGTTGAAGATGAAGACTTTGCAATTAAACCAATGAACTGCCCAGGTGGAATGCTTTACTATATGCAAAATGTGCATTCATATAAGGAATTCCCTCTAAGAGTTGGTGAACTTGGAAAGGTTCACCGCCACGAAGCAAGCGGAACTTTAAATGGATTACTTAGAGTTAGATGTTTCACTCAAGATGATGCGCATATCTTTATGCTTCCAACTCAAATTGAAAGCGAAATAAGAAATGTTTTGAAATTGGTTGATGAAGTGTATTCAGTGTTTGGCTTAACATACACAGTTGAACTTTCAACAATGCCCGAGAATCACATCGGCGAAGTTTCAGAATGGCAATTTGCAGAAGAAGCACTAACAAACGCTTTGAACCACGCTGGTTTAGAGTTTAATATCAACGCTGGCGATGGTGCGTTCTATGGCCCTAAAATTGATATCCACGTTAAAGACTGCATTGGCCGAGAATGGCAATGCGGAACAATCCAACTAGATATGCAATTACCAAAACGCTTTAACCTAAAATATATTGATGAAAATGGCGAAGAAAAAGAACCAGTTATGATTCATAGAGTTATTTATGGTTCATTAGAAAGAATGATGAGCATTTTAATCGAAAACTTTGCGGGCGCGTTCCCAACTTGGCTAGCCCCTGTTCAAGTTAAGGTTTTATCAATTGCCGAAAAATTTAATGACTACGCAAAATCTGTTGCCGAGAAACTTGATGCAATGGGCGTTAGAGTTGAAGTTGATGATAGAAATGAAACTATTGGAAAGAAAATTAGAGAAGCTCAACTTGAAAAGGTTCCATATAGCTTAATTGTTGGCGAAAAAGAAGAAAAAGATGGAACTGTTTCTGTTAGAAAAAGAAGCGTTGGCGATTTAGGTGCTAAGGCGTTTGATGAATTTACAAAAGAATTGCTTGAAGAAATTAAGTCTAGAAGAATAAAATAACTTTAATTTAGGGAGTGTGTATGGAAGAATTTTTAGAAAAAAATTATGTTTGGTTGATTATTGTTTGTGGTCTTGTTTTCGTTTTTCTTTTAGGTTTAATTCTAAGTTCAATCATTAGGCATAACCAAACAAAGAAGGATAAAACAAAAAAAATTGAACGAAACAATGATTTTCAAGAATATGTTGTTAAAAATATCAAAGTTGAAGATGTTGATATTAGTTCACTTAAAGATGATAATGATTCAAATAACAATGATAGCACCAACCCCACTTATTAATATTAGACTAAATGTATAGTTTAATATTTGTTATAAAAATTAAGCAAATTTAAATTTAAAAAGCTCCTTATATTGTGAAGTGACCCCTACGGAGTTTACTTCAATTATAAAGGAGCTTTTTTATTATTCATAATTTAAATTTGGTGAAAATAATCAACCATAACAGCCCTTCAGTCACTTTACTTACGCTCGTGCCAGCTTCCTTGTGCTTTAATACACTTAAAATATTGATATATTAATTATGATAGGTGGAAATTAAAAAACCGAGTGATTATAATAACCATAACAGCCCTAATTATTATTTTTTTTCTTAACGTACTAAATATAATAAAAAAAATAATAACTCAACATTAACCACAATTTCATATTAATCGAATTAATAATCAAATAATGCAAAATATACTAATAAAGAACCTCTATTCAACACTCTATATTTAAAACCTTTCTCAATCGACTAATTTTCAAACACCAGTTAATTTGTTTACAATTTACTTAAGTTATTGTATACTTTAAATAGTTAGTTGCTTAGATTTCACTCTAATTATAGGAGAAAACATGAAGAAAAACATAAACAAAATTGTTGAAGAAAAAGATGACATCATCGATTTAAGGGAAAAACTTGATGAATCTAACCACTCAAACAAAGTGGAGTTTGCTGATGAAATCAATATGGAAAACGAAATTCCAAACGTGGAAATCAAAGATGATAAAATTAAAATAGAAGAAGATAATTCAACAGAAAAACCTATTAAGGTTTTATCTAAGAAAGAAAAATTTGCAAAGTTTTTAAATCTAAAAGAAAAAACTGAAAAACCTGAAATCACCGAAGATGCCAAAAAATCTAGGAAGTATGCTTGGCTTGCTTATGTGTTGTTTTTCATTCCTCTATGCATTAATAGCAAAAATTCATTTGTTAGATTTCATGCAAACGAGGGCTTAGAACTAAACATTGTGGATACTGTTGCCTTAATCCTTGTTTTAATAGGTTCATTAATCAGACCATCAACCGTGTTGACTGTTTTGTGTGTGGTTATTGGAATTGGACTTTGGGTTTTAACTTTGCTTACAAAAATTATTATGATTGTTAAAACCGCAAAAGGCATTCAACAAGAAACCCCTTGGTTCTTTAGATGGAAAATTATTAACTAATAGAACCACAAATTTAAGTTTTATAAATTTTGATACAAATTTCTCTTTTCTATGATATAATCTATTCAAAGAAGAAAAATATGTCTAACATTAAAGTCTTTGAATATAAAAAAATTAGAACTGAGTGGAACGAACAAGAAGAAGATTGGTATTTTTCGTTGGTAGATGTTATTGCTGTATTGGTAGATACTTCAAATCCTACTGATTATCTTAAAAAAATAAGATAAAGAGATGTGGAACTAGGTGTTTACCTAGAAACAAATTGTCCATAGGTAGAAATGGTTGGACAAAATGGTTTAAAACATATAGTTTTGGCTGGGAATACAAAAGCGGTATTGCATCTTATTCAATCAATTTCAAGCAAAAAAGCAGAACCCTTTAAAATTTGACTAGCTCAAGTTGGAAGCGAAAAATTAGATGAAATTGCAGATCCACAAAAAGCAATAAATAGGGCTATTTCAACATATAGAGAAAAAGGTTATTCAGAAGAATGAATAACTCAAAGAATGAAGACAATTAAAATGCTCAATGAACTTACTGCTGAATGGCAAGAAAGAGAAATTACACAAGAAAAAGATTATGCAATTTAAACGAACGAAATGACAAAAGCTTGGAGCGGATTGTCTGTTCAATAACACAAAAAATATAAGGACTTGAAAAAAGAAAACTTATGAGATAATATGACAAATATTGAACTTGTCCTTAATATGCTTGCTGAAATTACCACAACAGAATTATCTCAAAAGGAAAAACCTGTTACATTTAAAGAAAATAAAGAAATTGCGAAACGTGGCGGGAAATTTGCCGGTGAAACAAGAGAAAGATACGAAAAAGAAATGGGTAGAAAGATTATATCCTCGGCAAATGCAAATGATAAAAAATTACTAGATAATAAAAAGAATAATGATTAAAAACATTAAATTAATTCTCTATCTAATACAAAAAAGAATCTAACTAAAATTTGTTAGATTCTTTTTCTTTTATTTCGCTAGTTTCAAAAGTGCTGGACTTTGAGGTGTTTTTTTACTTTTAAATTTCCTTAATAAATTAAATAAACATAGCAATATAATTTATAACTAATTGATATTTCGTAATAACTTTTTGTTTTGTTTTTTTAATATGTTTGTTTTGTTTTTTAAATATATAAGAATTATGTTTTAGTTTTTATCACCGCAAGTTGTTTGCAAACTGCCCAAAGGGATACTTCCATCAACTGATGTTAATCAAAACTGTGATTCCTTATCAAAGCGTTGTGTTTAGCAACTTATAATTTGAACTTGTTTAAAAGTTTACATCACACAGTTTTTATTATTAAATATATTTTTTTAAACTAATAATTTAAACTTAATAATTAATTTTTCTTTCCGCAACAGCAAACTTCAAAATAAGCTTGTGGGTGATTACAAACTGGACAAACTGCTGGAGCTTTTTTGCCAACGTGAATATGTCCACAATTTCTGCATTTCCAGAACACTTCTTCATCTCTTTCAAAAACTTTGCCTTCATCTAATTCTTTCAAAAGTTTTCTATATCTTTCTTCGTGATGTTTTTCAATTTTTGCAACGCCTTCAAATTTGAAAGCAATATCGTTGTAGCCTTCGGCCCTTGCTTCTTCTGCCATTCTCTTATACATATTTGTCCATTCTTCGTTTTCACCTGTGGCAGCTAAAAGTAAACACTCTGCAGTTGTTGGAACCTCTCCACCATTCATTTCTTTAAACCACATTTTTGCGTGTTCTTTTTCGTTATCTGCTGTTTCTAAAAATATAGCCGATATTTTTTCATAGCCTTCTTTTTTTGCTTTAGATGCAAAATATGTGTATTTATTTCTTGCTTGACTTTCTCCTGCAAAAGCTTCTTGTAAGTTTTTGTATGTTTTTGTGTTTTTAAATTCCATAATTTTTTCTCCTAGTTTTTTTGTTTGTTTTTAATTGTAAATATTATTTAAACATTATTTTAATTTTTTGTTCGCTTTAATCATTTTTGATAGGTAATCTTCAAAGAAATTACCAATATTGCATTTTGATAAAAAGTTTAAGAAGTTTTTTGGTCCCATATGATTTAAGTCCACTAGATACTCAACCGCAATAGCACCAAACACGCTAGACTCATATAAACCTAAATATTGAGTGATATTTATAAGTAATTGAATTGCATTATTTTTGCTGTTAAAACTTAGCAAGTGGGCATAAATATTATCAATATTTTTTTGGTTATATTTCTTATTAATCAAATGCTTACACACCTTGCAATTTTGATACTTAACATTTCGAGTGAATGTGCAAGGCTTAAAATGTGTTCCAGCAAAGTAACTCCAGCCATTTATCAAAAACAAAGCACCATTATCGAAATGGTTAGTTTTTTCTAACTTCAAAACTTTACTATAAAAATGAGCTGAACCGGGGTACACATTTAAAAATGTGGAATATTCTAAATCACACTCTTTCGCTGTGAACATATTTGAATTAAGGTAGAACGCATTATTTAAATAACTCACTTTTTCATCGCACCACTTGCCGTAACCAAAATCAGTGTTTTCAATGATATCAAAATTTTTGATATCATACTTTCCCCAAAGCGTTTGAACAGAGAAATCTTTTTTAAGTTCTTCTACTAAGTTTTGAACGAAATATTTTGAACCGCCCGCTTGAACGCGTTTCGATGTGACTAATTCGCAATTTCGCCTAGCATATTTTTTGCATTTTTTCTTTATAATTGAGTATATTTTCTTTCCAAAAATATTTTTGTATAATGCACTGGGATTAACTATAAACCCATATTTGTTTGCGTGTTTTAAAAGCTTTAATAGAAACTCTTTGTTTTTTTCAAACTTTGTTTGTATTAACGACTTAAAGTGTGGAACGAGTTGGTCTGGGCAATATAGTAAACAATTGATTCTTTTTTCAACAGCATATTTAAATTTTTCAAGTTGGGTGTCGGTTTTAATTTTTGATATGCAATCAAGCACTTGTGCGATAGAAAAAAATGTGCGATAGAAATCAATTTCAAACGCCATTTTTTCTTGCGTTTTTTTCGGTAAATCGAAACTATATCGTTTAACTTGTTTGTAAAGTGTGTTGTCGAACGGAAGTTTATATTTCCATTGTGAATCTTTTAGTATTTCCATATTTCTTCCTTTAAAATACAAATTTTAATAATTTTTTAGTTTCGTGTGAGTGTGATTTAAATTATGCAAGCGCAAAATTAGTAAGTGATATTATCAGCAGTAACAAAGCTTCAGTCTTAATTGACTTAAAATATTGATATATTAATTATGCTAAGTGGAAATAATAGACAGAGTTGGTGTTTAAATCTAAAACGAAATATTATCCTATCAAAATAAATTATTATTTATTTTAAGATGCACAATATATTCTCAAGTTTCGACCGCTGAGTCTTAGGAGAATGATGAATGCAAAAAACTTGCGGTTTAAAAAACAAGAAACTTACGCATTATGAAATAATCGTGTGAGTTTTGAAGTTTTTTATGCAATACTTTGCATCATCGAATCTCATCTAAAACGGAAAATTATTATATTTATTAAAGTTTATTATCTATTACCAACCGTTTATTATTTCCTCAAATCCTCGACCGCTGAATCTTAGGAGAATGATGAATGCAAAAACTTGCGGTTTAAAAAACAAGAAACTTACGCATTATGAAATAATCGTGTGAGTTTTGAAATTTTTTATGCAATACTTTGCATCATCATTCGACACCCAAGCAAAAAGTTTTATCAAACGAGCCCATACATCTTATCTAAAACGAAAAACTTGTTATATTATCTAACTTTATTATCTATAATAAAATAATAGTTATATTCTCAAGTTCTCGACCGCTAAATAAAGCGAGTGAGTTAATACTTTTTGCGTATTCTGCAGGCTTTTAGCCGAAGCCCAAGCAAAAAGTATTAACGAACGAGCCCTTTAATATACTCAAGAATTTCATCTTTCATATTTGGATCTCTTAGGGCTTTAGATATATTTGCTTTAATAAATCCAACCTTATTTCCTAAATCCATTCTATCACCAATTAATTCGCACGCAACCAACCTGCCATCTGTTAGAAATTGGTAACTATCAGTTAAGCAAATTTCGAAGTTATTTTCAGGTGTTTTTTCAATACACTCAAAAATATCTTTTGTTAAGATTGCTGGGCCAACGGTTGTGATATCGCTAAACGCATCTTCTGGTCTTGGTTTTTCAACTATTTTCTCAACTTCAAAAACGTGAGGTTCAAGTTCTTTAGGTTTGATATTTCCGTATTTAACAACCTCTTTCATATCAGCAACTCTTTGAACTGCTATAACGCTTTTATGATACTTTTCGTATACTTCAATCATTTGCTTTGCACGACTTTTCTCTGGGTTATCAAACACTTCATCACCATAAACCATAAAGAATGGCTCATCACCAACCCAATCTTTAGCAAGCATAACAGCGTGACCCGTTCCTCTTGGGGTGATTTGGCGTGTGTATGTAATTTTTGCTAAGTTTTCAGGTTTTTTGATATCTTGCAAATATTGAACTTTATTTCTTTCAATCAAGTTTTGTTCTAATTCAATGTTTCTATCGAAGTGGTTTATTAGGCATTCTTTATTTCTTCCCACAATAACCAAAATATCAGTAACTCCCGCTTCGCTTAATTCTTCAACAAGATATTGCATAATTGGCTTATCTAAAAGTGGGAGCATCTCCTTTGGAACACTTTTGCAATAAGGTAACATTCTGGTGGCTAATCCACCGCATAAAATAATCGCTTTTTTAACCATATTCTTCTCCTATTTTTTTATACTTATAATATATTCTAAAATGAAAAATAAATCAACTTTATTAAAGTCACTTTACGATTATTGATTCTGTTATGTTTAAATTGATATAATTAACAATTTATATTTTAACTCATAAAATAACAACTTTTGATGTTATATGATATCAGCAGTTAACTGTTATTTAAATGGATGTGGAATTTAATTTTTGTTTATTAATTTGCATTAACAGTTTTTTAAAAAAATTATTAGAGTAACTAATTTTGATTCAAAATAGTTTATAATCAGTTCTTATTACAGGAAGTTTTTGGCAGGTAGTTTTAAAGAGATGCCTATCAGCAATTATATTATGTTTATTTAAACTATAATCTTGATTCATCAAAGGATTGCATTTAGCAACTCAAATTTTTCACTTGTTTAAATTTTAACATCACATAGCTTTTCTAAACAAATATAACAGCCATCTTTCAACACACAAAAAAAACACTCTAGAAACTCCAGAGTGTTTATCTTCAATTAATTAAGTGTGTTAAGTTTAATTAAATTGGAAGCAAATTAAATTATCTAGTTAAATCAGAATCGCCTGCTACCATATCTTCAACTCTACCGATTTGTTCGTAGATAACAGTGTCGTTTTCTTTAACTCTTTGAACATCAGCAATCATAATTACTGAACCTTGATCTGCAGCTTTAACAGTTTGCTCAACATCAATCCAACCTGAAGCAAACTCAGCACCAACATAATTTCCTTTAGCATCTTTAGCTTTTGGATCAACTGTGTTGTTCTTTGTTGCTTTCATATAGTCATCATAATATTCAGGTTTAACAAATAATGCGCCAGCTATAGCATTTGATAAATCAATACCTTTAGATTCAAGCATAGAAGCAGCTTCACCAACTGAACGAGCGAATGTTGTTCCATTTTCGATGATTTTGCCAGTTTTCTTATCTTTGAATGTGAATTTACCAACACTAACATATGGTTGGCCTTTCTTGAATGCTCTAGTGTTTGCATTAGCAGAACCTGTTAGTTGTTCGAAACCATCAGCGTATGAAACTGCGCCTTGTTGTTCTGCAATAACGCCAGTTTTTTGAGCAACTTTAACGCATTCAGCAACATATTTAATAACATCTTTCATTTTTTCTAAACTTGCTCTTTCTTTAACGCCAGTAACATATGTTGTGCCAGCTTTGTCGTTAGCTAGTTTATCTTCAACTGAGTCTCTATCTTTTTGAGTTACAGTGAATTCATATCCTTCAGTTACGAATGTTTTACCATCATCAGTTTTTGTGGTTACTTTAACTGGTTTTGGTTCATCTTCTGAAATTGGAGGATTTGGATTTGGATTTGGGTTTGGAGTTGGGTTGTCTGGATTATCTTTTCCCATTAAGTTAAATGCAACAGCACCAGCAACACCTATAACAGCAGCTGTTCCTAAAACTTTAGCAGCAGTTTTACCTGGCTCTCTGTGTTTTGCATTCCAAAGTTTATCCAACTCTTCGCCATTAACCATATTTTTCTTAGTGATTTTGTCATTAAGAGCTTTGATGTCAGCATCGATTTTAGTATACTTCTTTTGAACTTTTGCTGCACCTGCATAGTCCTTAGCTTCCCATAAGCTAGCATACTCTTCTTTTAATTGAGCACTTTTTGCTTTTTGTTCTTGAACATATTCGTAATTTGTCATATTCCCTTACCACCTTTATTTTTATACTTTGATTTTATCATCGCTTAAAATAATTGTCAATACCTATTTGAATATTTTTTAAAAAATGCATAAAAATTCACTAGAATTTATTAATATTAGTTAAATTACCTTAAATTTACTAAAAAATGATAAAAAATTATTGACTTTTTATGCAAATCATTTATAATTAAGGTAACAAATGTGGGCAAAATTTGTTAAAGTTTAAGTTTTTAGTTTTTATGTTTTTGAATTTAAAAAATCTTCTTGTGTTTAAAGCTTAATCACAAAAAAAGTAATATTTGCTTAACAATTTAAGATATTAAGTTAGTAATTAAGCAAATTAAAAGCGGTTAAGTAAACTAATTCAAGCAAATTAAAACTGAATGACTTAAGCAAAAACATATTAAGTTCAAATATATAATAAGGGGAAAAATATGAGTAGTAAATATGAAAAAGCTATTAAAGCTGAAAACACAAAAAAATACAACAAGGAAATGATTGGAAGAGTTGATGGAGAAATTGAAAGCCTAAATGAATCATATTTCAAATTTAAATATGCTGCTGAAAACGCTGATTCTGCATTGACACGAATTAAAGCAAAAAGCGGAATGAAAAAAACTGCAAAAATGATTGAAGATGATTTGGCCGATAAAGCAAAATACGAAAAGAACATTGAAAAAGCTGACAAAAAACTTAATGATTATGCAACAAAAGGCGAATCAAAGAAAGGTGGTAAAATCGGTAAAGCTGTTGCTGCTGTTGCACTATCTGCACTTGCAGTTGGTGGTGCTGCTACTGCTATTGAAAATATTCCAGAAGAATATGTTCGTGATACTTTCGGCCTTGTTGCTGGAGAATATCAAAGAGATGCTAAAAAGTTAATTGCAAACGCTAAGAATTTTGTTAGTGATGGCAAAAACTTCACTATTGATAACCTTAAAAAATTAGGTAAAAATGAAGTTAATGTTGGAATTGTTACAAGCGAAGAAAATTTAAGAGCATTTTTGCAATTAATGGGAATTATCCCTCCAACACAACAAACTCAAAAACCTCAACAAAATAAACCTCAACAAAATAACCAACAATCTCAAAATCAAGAGAAAGTTGTTAAAATGGGCGATAAATTCACTTTACCTGCTGGCTCTAGCTTAGCTCAAAGTGCTGAAGGTGGCGATAAAGTTCAATACAACAAAGACACAAACGTTAATGTTGTTAGCTTCGTTGTAACAAACGAAAAAGGTCAAGTTGTTGGAGAATATTTAACTGAATCTTCTAAAGAAGCTGAAACTTTGGCTAAAGCAGAAGGTTATAAAGTTGGCGATGTTTCTGCTAAACTTGTTAAAGATGAAAATCTTGCTAAATATAAAGAAATTTGGGCTGAATATGTTAAAGACACTGAAGCCAATGATAACGTTAAACCTATCACCGTTACTGACTACGCTAAAAGAGCTTCGGCATATGTTAGCGGTTTCGCTGATTGTGATAACTTACTATCTATGGACCTTGATAGTTCAATGGAAAGATAAAAATTTTTAAATGGATTAGATAGGATTTTATATAAAATATTAAATTTAATTTAAAGTTAATAAAAAAGGCTTATAAAATTATGAAGCGAATCTTGATAGAAACACTTCAATTTATAAGCTTTTTTTTAAATTTGAAATTTGGTAATAAATTTGAAATTAATAATAAACTTTGAAATTGATAATAAAATTTAAAATTAATAATAAAGTTTGAAATTGATAATAAAATTCTAATTTTCTTAGGTTTTAATGTGGTGCGGTGTTTTAAAGTTTAAAGTGTGGTGCGGTCTTTTAAAGCTTTCATTAAAGTGACTTCATCGGCATACTGAAGGTCGGAACCCATTTGTATTCCTTGAGCGATGCGAGTTACTTTTATATCCAACGGTTTCAAAATCTTTGCTATATATGATGCAGTCACTTCACCTTCAACATCGGGATTTGTTGCCATTATAACTTCATCAACTCCGCCTTTATTTACTCTTTCTAAAAGTTCTTTTATGCGGATATCGTTTGGCCCTTTATTTTCAAGAGGGTTTATTGTTCCGTGGAGAACGTGATAAACACCATTAAACGATTTCGATTTCTCAATTGCCAACACATCTTTTGGTTCTTTAACAACGCATATAATATTTGGTTTTCGAGTTTTGCAGATATAGCATTCATCTTGGTCGGTGAAATTTCCACACGTTTTACAAAATTTAATATGTTCTTTTGCATCTATTAAAGCATCGGCAAAAAACTCAACTTTGTCTTTTGGCAAGTTGATTATTGCATATGCGTATCTTTCTGCGGTTTTTCTTCCAACACTTGGTAAAAATGTTAACGCGTTTATTAATTTTTCAATTGATTCTATTTTACTCATACTATATTTCGTTTGCAATTCGTTTTATTTAAATCTATTACAGTTCTATTTTATTTGCAATTTGTTTTGATTAAATTAATTATATCTCTATTTATTTGAAATTTGATTTACTTGAGTTTATTTTTGATTAAGTTTATAAAAATTCTCAAAACAACTATATATTGAGAGCAAATTTTATAGGCCTGGGATTGATGGTTTAAGTTCTTTTTCTAATTCATTTGCTTTTTCAATTGCTTCATTTGTTGCGGCAACGATTAAATCTTCAAGCATTTCAACATCATCTGGATCAACAACATTTGGGTTAATCTTAACGCCAACAATCTTCTTTTTACCTGTGATAGAAACTTCAACCATTCCACCACCAGCAGTGGCAGATAGAGTTGTGTTTTCTAATTCTTCTTCAGCTTTAGCATTTTGAGCTTGAAGTTCTTCTTGCATTTTTTGGGCTTGGCGCATTAAATTTTGCATATTTCCACCACCAAAGCCACCCATTCCTGGTCTAAACATATTTTTTCTCCTTAAACTAAATATTAATGTTAGATATTATTATATCACTATTATTATTTATTACAAATTCATTTTTTTTGGTTTTTTAGATTTTTTAATATTATCTAAAGATTTTAAGACATTTTAATTTTAAGATATTTTTCAAAATTTTCTTTTAGAAACTTTAACACATCAATTTTATTTTCTTCATCTTTAGTTGCGTTAAAAATACTAACTTTCGCACCATAATCGCTTATAATTTCATTCATTAAATCAATGCAATGCTGGTCGTTTGCAATTTTACTCCACATACTATTGCCAACGATACTTATTTTTAAAGTGTTTCCAACCAGTTCCACATTTGTGGCTTGGCTTAAAATTGCATACTCAATATCGTGGTTATTTTTTCTAAAGTTGACGAGGATTTTCCCAAACATCTGATTTGGTAAAAACTTATTTTGTTTGTTTGTTTCGTTTTTACTACCCAGCTTGATATTTGTAGTAGTTTCATTATTTTGATTTTTTGTTTGATACGCCTCATTTTGTGTGTTCTTTTCAACATCACCACAAATATATATTTTCACAACGTTATTCTTTTTTATTTCTTTACTAACAACTTTAACATCATTTAAAATTTCTTCGGCTATTTTTTTTTCTTCTTTCAAACTTAAGTTAGGGATTCACCAAAGTTTTTAATTTGTTTTCAATTTGCGTTACTCTTTTTTCAAGTTTCGAATAGTCACTATCCGATAGCAAATTTAAAATTGTTACTTCAAACAAAGTTTTGGCGTTTTGAGTGAACCTAAACTCTTGCTCTAAACCACAAAGTTTAGTTAAAATATCAAGCAATTTTTCATTTGCCACATTTTTACTTAATTCTTTCATTTTATCAAACACATTTGTTGGCAATTTAAGCAGTTCTTTTGCGTTGTTAGTTGATTTAACTATCATTAAATCCTTGAAATAATTAAGCATATCTTTGCTTAGTTGCGCTATGTTTTTTCCACTTTTATAAACATTATCAATTATGTTTATAAGTTGCGATTGATTTTTAGTTATAATATTTTCAGCAATTTGGTTTAACGTTTCTCTATCTGTGATTCCAATTGCCTTAACGCTATTTTCATATGTTACTTTTCCATTTGAATAAGCCACACACATTTCCGCAACAGACAACGCATCACGCACGCTTCCTTCGCCTAAGTTTGCAATCAAATTCACTGCTTCTTTTTCATATGATATATTTTCTTTATCGAATATCTTTGCAATATGATTTGCCAACTCATCTGTTTCAACAAGTTTAAAATCAAATTTAACGCACCTACTTGCAATTGTTGCTGGAATTTTTTGTTCTTCAGTGGTTGCTAAAATAAAAATTGCGTGGGCTGGTGGCTCTTCTAAAGTTTTCAAAAGTGCATTAAATGCACTATCAGATAACATATGCACTTCATCGATTATATATATCTTATATTTACAATTAACAGGAGTGTATTTAATTTTTTCACGAATATCTCTTATGCTATCAACGCCGTTATTGCTTGCAGCATCAATTTCCATAATATCAAGATTTGATGGGTTCGATAAGGCAACGCAAGCTTGGCATTTTCCGCAAACCTTTCCTTCTTCGCTTATATTTTCGCAATTGATTGCCCTAGCAAAAATTTTAGCAATACTTGTTTTTCCCGTTCCTCTTGTTCCACAAAATAAATATGCATGGCTAATATTTCCAGTTTTAATTTGATTTAATAGCGTTTGAGTGATATGATTTTGACCAATAACCTCATCAAAATTTTGTGGGCGATACTTTCTATATAATGCTAAATGTTCCATATGTTATCCTTTTAAATTTAATATTTTATTTTTAATTCTATTTAATGCATTATCAACAACTTTGCTTGTTAAATTTAATTTTTCAGCAATTTCTGTGTATGTTAATTCTTGCAACTTTAATTGCAAAATTTGATTTTCTAGCGGACTTAAATTTTTAACAATACTATCTATTAATAACTTCGCACTTTCTTCTTGCATATAAAATTCTTCTGTTGAACGGACACTCTTTATTGGCATTGGTTGGGAGCTTCGAGCATTGGAATCGTTTAGGTTAAGTTCACCTTGGTTGTTAATATTATATGCATTATTTAGTGGCATATTTTTATTATTGGTTGATTTTTTCATAACATTAATTAGATGGTTTTCAATCACCTTTTTTGCATACACCGAAAAATTAATATCTTTAGATTCATCAAAAGTATTTAATGCTTTAAACAAAGCTACTCTTCCCTCTTGAATAACATCTTGAAATTCAGCACCTTCAATATAAAACTTCTTCTTATTTATGATTGAAATTATTAATGGCTCATAATCTTTTATTAAATTATTTTTTTCTTCTTCATTAAACAATTTGTTTTTTCCTTTATAATTAATATATTGTGGGTTTTTTAAAACGCTAAAATAATATTTTAACGCTTAAATTTTTATTTAGTTTTTAACAATATCTATTAAGTTTTTGATAATTTATTGCAAGTTCTTGACAAAAACTATTTATTTATTGTTTAACGTTTTTGCGAAATTTCATATAATCCAATTCCTGTGGCAACACTAGCATTTAAAGAATTAACCTTGCCTTTCATATCTAGTGTTACAATTTTATCGCATAACTTTTTAGTAAGTTCACTAGTTCCTTTTCCTTCACTTCCAACCACAACCGCTATATTGCCACTAAAGTCAGTTGCATTTAGTGGTTCTCCACCAAGCTCTAATCCAAACACCCAAAAGTTGTTTTTCTTTAAAGTTTCAATTGTTTGATTTATATTTGTTTCACGAGAAATTTTAATATGTGATATTGCCCCAGCGCTTGTTCGAATAACTGTTTCGGTAACGAGGCACGAACGGTTTTTTCCAATAATCACACCATCAACCCCAAAACACTCCGCACTTCTTATAATGCTTCCAAAATTATGTGGGTCTTCAATTCCATCAAGGATAAGCAAAAACTTATTTTCTTTGGGTTGATTTAAAATTTCTTGCAAATTTGAATATTTAAAATCTTCCGCAAAAGCAATACACCCTTGGGGAGTTTTTGTTTCACTTTCCTTTTTTATTAGATTGTTATCAACAAAATTGATTCTAATATTTTTTTGTTTTGCTTTTAAAAGCATTTCATTAATAGATTTTCTATTAATTGTGTTTGATATTAAAATTTTGTTTATTGTGCAATCGGAATTTAACGCTTCCATAATTGCGTTTTTGCCTTCATACTTAATCATTATTTTCACCTTTATTTAACATTCTTAAAATTTCATTTAGTCTTTCATTTTTTCCGCAAAGGTATAAGTAGCCAAGTAGCGCTTCTAAACCTGTTGCACGTTTGTAATCATTTACTTTAGCGTTTTTGGCGATGTTTGCAGTTTTATAGTTTCGTGCTCTTTTATAGACTTCCATTTCAAACTCATTTAAGTTTGGTAGCAACCTTTCCATAAAGTCGCTTTGACCGCTCGCTTTAACGTAGTCAGTTGAAAGTTTATGGAGCTCGTTTGCTTTAACATTATTTTTCAAACATATTTCAGTTCGAACATACAGCGAAAAAACAGCATCTCCAATAAATGCCAGCATTTGCGGGTTTGATTTTCTTGCGGTTTTCTCATCTATTTTTTTATCAACATTCAATATATCAATTTCCATATTTATTTATTATATCAAATTTTCAATTTTTTTCAAAGAAATATAGATGATATGTTTTTAAGTTAAGGATATTTTTTAATAAATAAAAGACTAATTAAAACAATCTCTTAGTTAATAAACCAACAGTTTTTTGTTTTACTAAGATAATTTTTATAAATTAATATTAATAATTTTACAGTTGCTCAAGGATGTCTTGCTTATTTGATTATTAGTTGTGTATAAGCGAAAATAATAAATATGGTATAAAAGAATAAAGGTTTAAAATGCAATAATTAAGAAAATTATTTCGTGCAATTTTAAGAATGAATAGCGAGTTATAGGGAATAATAAATGTGATATGAAAAAAATAAAAGTTAAAAATGCAATAATTAAAAAGGTTATTCCAAATAACAAAAATAAAAAGCCAATAGAGAATAGTAAAAAATTTAAAATAGCAACCATTGTGTTGAGTGTGTTGTTGAGTTGTTTTATTGGTTTAAGCATCTTTATGATTGGCGTTAATCAAAATAGAAAAATTGACACAAATCTAGGAAAAACAATTAATTTTAATTTAAGTGGCGTTAATAATCAAGTTAACACTATTTATTTACCATCTGGAATTTTAAATGGTTCAAAATTAAAACAGTATGCATTTGCAAAAAACACGACCACCACTCCATATTTTATTAGATTTAAACTTGTGTTAACTTATTGCAACGATAAAGAAATGAAAAACATTGAAACAACTTGCGATATTGACCAAGATAAATGGATTAAAAATGGCGAGTATTATTATTTAAACTCATCAATTTTAAACCAAGAAACGTTGATGCTTTTTGATAACATCGTTTTTCCTAAGTTTGTTTCAAAATCTAAGACCGCTTGTGTGTCGGTTATGTTGGAGTGTTTAGATAGCTCGTTAACTGCCACCCAAATTTGGAATGTTCCAGATAACTGGCTTGAATGATTAATCGTGTTTTTATCGCAATTCTTAAATTTCTAATAAATCTAGTTTGTTAATTCTATATAAAAATGTTATTATATAATATATTAATTAATGTATCATTGTTATGAAATATGCTAATTATGCAATGCTATCATATAATTTATTAATTATACTTAGAAATTTTTATAACTATTTTAATAATACTTTACTATTTAATTGAAATTTATAAAGATAAAACATATAAACAAAAGCTAAAAAATTAATAAAAAATAAATAGTGTGATAAGCGATAACTATGATTTTATAATGATAAAAAATTTAAGTAATTAATGTGATTAAGGAAAAATGGAAAAAGTGAAAGATAGGAAAAATTTAAAAAATTTAATAATGGTGGCAGTTATTTTAATCTTTGGGTGCTTTATTTTAAGCGGGTGTTTTTTATTTAACATCAACTTAAAGGCACCAACAATTAGTATTAACAAACAAACTAAAACAATTTCTTGGAAAAAGGTCTACGACTACACAACATATGAAATATACATAAACAATGAGTTAGCTGAAACTGTTTCAAGTGACTATCTAAACAAACAAAACAACACTTATTATTATGATTTTTCTAGTAAAATTATAGATAATGGCGTTTACTATTTCAAGGTTAGAACAAAGTCCCAAGAGGATAAATATAGCGAATTTTCTAACAAACTTGCATTCACTAATGGCAGTGTGTTTAGTGAAAATGATAAAAGCAACAAATTAAACTACAAAGTTCAATCGGGCTATGGCGTTGATTTAATTGAAAAATCTGATAGCATTATTGAATGGAATAAAAACGCGAGTGTTTCAAACTATGTGTTCACGATGTTTTCAAACTCAACAGGTTTAAAACATTTCGAAACTAAAAACAACTTTTTTGATATCAGTAACATCACAAGCACTGATTTAGTGGCGTATCGCGTTGGAGTTCAATATTCAAACTCAACTGATATTTACTACAACGATGAAACAATTAACTATTTTAACCCAAATACTTTTGCACCTTACACTTCAACTCACTATTATTTTGATGACCAATTAAACGATTACTATATTTGCAGTGAAGCAGAACTTAGTAATGTTCTATATTATAACTTTATGTTGAGAACAACCAACTATAAAATTTTACTATCTAATGAGTTTGCAAACTCTATTTCAAACTCAATTTTTGAGCAAGATAGAACTAACGATATTAAAAGATATATAACCGATGTTTTTGAAGAAAGTTTCTTAGAAACCGCTTCTTATCTTCGTGGTCAATTCTATATTTGCGATAAAGTTGAAGGCAACGTGTATGAAATATCTTTAGGTTTCCACGATATCACCGAATGCAATTTAAACATTGACTATTCAAAAATTAAAGTAAACGGCTCGCCAATTGACTACACGGAACTACAACAAATTAAAACAACTTTACCTTACTATGAAAGAACCGATTTAAATTTCACAAAACGCGATGATACTTTTAATAACTGGGCTAGTGATAAGCAATTTTTTAGTGTGAAAGTGAACACATCTGATGAACTTTATTGGGCGGTTGAATGTGGGCTAACACCAATTTGCAAGGAAGGAAGCCGAGCTGAGATTATATATAACCTTGCAAAAGGTGTTTTAAAAAATATTATTTCCGATAATATGACCGATTTTGAAAAAATACTTTGCATTTATGATTGGATTTGTGTTAACACAACTTATTTTAATTTGAATTTAAATTATATTTCTTCATCTAGTTATTATCTAACTGAGTTTCCTTGTTTTTATTTAGAAGGAGTGTTTATTCAAAAAGTGGCGGTGTGTGATGGATTTAGTAAGGCTTTTTCGCTTTTATGCAATATGGAAGGGATTAAAGCTGTTAGAATAACTGGCAAAGCATCATCAAATATGGGTTCAACTAAAGAAAACCACGCTTGGAACAAGGTTAATTTAGGTGGCAGTTGGTATTTGGTGGATACCACTTGGGCAGAACTTAGAGATAGTAGATCGCAAGGCACAGAAAGACTCCAACATAGGTATTTTTTAACAACCGACTCACTTACTAAAAACTCTCACTACCCTTTAATTGGTAGAACAAAATATGAAAATTATAGAACAAACTCAGATGCTTGCAGTTACTATGAAAATATGGTTTTAACTTGCAATAAAAACGAATATGAAGCCATTTATGAGGATTTGGTTATAAGCACAAAAAAAGAGTATGAAAACATTGTTGAGTATTGCATTTTAAATGGCATTGATAGTATTGACTTGCTTGTTGATGTTGAATATGCGAAAAAAGTTAACAATATTTCTTCATCAACATATTATTCTGCTAGTAAAGGAATGGATAAGGTTTTAAGCACGTTTACATCTTCAACTTGGTTTGTTGAAGTGAATTACGCTGGAGATATTCAAGTTTCAAACGAACTTTCTGGTTGCATTATTAATTTAAAAATCACTAATCTTATTCAAACAACAACGAGTTTTTTAAATTTAGTTAATAAGCTTAGTGACTATCAAATTCAAACAAATTCAACTAAAACTATTTATGCCTACGTTTCAACAGATTGCTTTAATTCGCTATATCCCGCATATAAAAATGATTACGCAAAACAAATTGAACTTTATCAAAATCAACTAAAATCTGATGGCCATACAAACACCTATTTAACTTACTTAAATGATCCAATTTTAAAATATAACGATAATCAAAAATCAGCATATAGAATTAAAATTGTTGTGGGTTCTTTCGTTTGATATATTTTTTCAAATTCTACAGACCGTTAGGTATAAAATAATATTTTAAAACGAGAGAATATTTATTTATTAAAGTTTGTTACCTATCATTATATATTTGATATATCCTCAAATTATCGACCGCTTTAAAATTTATATGTTTAAATATCACAAATTTTGTTTTGTTTTAAGCATAAAAATGCTAAAAGATTTATTAATATACGCTAGAAAAAATGGGAAAATTTTGGGATATTCTTAAAATTGTGGGTAACTTTGGGTTTGTGTTGAATTCTTCCACAAGTTGGGGGTGAGTTATCCACATTTAAAAACACTAAATATTGATTTGGAGTGGCTTTATTACGTGCGAATTTTGCAATATCTTGTTTTTTTTAAAGTTATCCACTTTTCCACACTCCCTATTAATACTATTACTATTAATTAATATAAAAAATATATTTGCATTGGTTTGAATGTGTGAATATTTATTACTCCAGCTTTTATTATCCTATAAAATAACAAATTAATTTGTTTATGAAACAGTTAAAAAAGTATTACTGCAATTCAATTTAAGTTAAAAATTAAAAATAAAATAATTATTGATTGTTATATTTGAAAGGTGTTGTATTAATAATTTTTTATATATTATATGTTAGATAAATATTTAAATTATTAGATTTATATTTTATTTTGATTAATAGTTATGTATTAGTGGAAATAATATGCAAAGTGAATATATAAATTATTCTTTGTTTTATCTTAAAGTTTTAAATTGATTAAGTAATAAGATTAATTAATTATTATTTTTAAATAAGTTAAAGAACGAATAAATAATATTTTTATCTTGTGGTTTAATAACAAGTTTCTAGGCTTGTTATTTTTTTGTAAAGTTTTTTGCAAAACTTGGGTATTGACAATCGATGTTATGAAATGTATACTAATTATGTTAATAAATTTAAAAGGTGGAAATTGATATGTTAAATTGTAATTATGATAGTGTTAATTTTTTCTTCTTACATAAAAATGAAAGAAAGGGTTTAGAACTTTTAATTAAAGATGAAGAACCGGCTGAATTTTTTAAGGATAGAAAAGAAAATCAACACACAAGCAATATGGATCGCATTGATGAAGTATTTAATGAAATTTGCGATGATGAAATGAGTTTATAATTTAACTATGTTTTTATAGATAATTGAATTAAATTCTTGCAACTTATATTTATTTCAAAGATAATTTGTTTTTTTCTTTTCTTTTCTTTTTATGTTTTTTATGTTTATATTATCGGAAGTTGTCGGCAAACAGCCCGGAGGGATACTTGCCAGCAACTGATGTTAATCAAAACTGTGATACCTTGATTTATCAAGGAGTTGCGTTTAGCAACTTAAAATTTGACTTGTTCAAATTTTAACATCACATAGTTTATACTCAAGGAAGTTTATACAAGCGACACGAAGTGGCATTTGATATAAACTGACACAGAATCAAAACTGTGATACCTTGATTTATCAAGGAGTTGCGTTTAGCAACTTAAAATTTGACTTGTTCAAATTTTAACATCACATAGTTTATATTATATGTATATTTATAGTATATTAATTTATTTGAATTATATATAATACCTTGATTGTGTTACACGAAGTTCTTGGTAAGCAATGTAAACAAATTTAAAGAAGTTTCAAAATCAAAAAAAGAAATTTAAAAACAAAAAAATTAAAAACTTTATTAAAGATTAGTTGTTCTTTTTACTAAAAAAGAGAAAAAATATTGACAATTTATATTTTTTTAATTATAATGTTTAGGCGTGTTGATAAAAAGAGATTATTTAAGCAATAATTTCACACAAATAAAATACTAAAAAAGGGGCAAAACTTATGAAAAGAACATTCCAACCAAAAAAGAAACAAAGAAGTAAAGTTCATGGTTTCCGCGCTAGAATGAGAACTAAAGGCGGAAGAAATGTTATTCAAAGAAGAAGAAAAAGAGGTAGAAAAGAACTTTCTGCATAATAAAAATTTAAGTTTAAGTACCTATATGGTACTTATTTTTTTATTAGTTTGTTTGAGTGGATTTGAGTAAAAAAATACTTAGTTATTTAAAAGGTGAATTTTATGCTAGAAAAGAGCAATAGGTTAAGAAAACGCAAAGAGTTTGGTTATATCTATAAGCATGGTGAGAGTAGGTATAGCAAGTTTATTAAGCTATATTTTATTTCTTCATATCAAAAGAAAGTTAAGGTTGGAATTTCTGTTAATAATAAGGTTGGAAAAGCTGTTAAACGAAACAGAATTAAAAGGCAACTTAGAGCTATTTTAAGAGAAATTTTACCTAATTTAAAGCAAAAAATGAATTATATTTTTGTTGCAAAAGAGGGTATTTGCGATTTATCTTTTGAAGAGATTAAAAAAGAAGTTTTGATTTGCTTGGAAAAAGCAAAATGTTTTGAATTAAAATAATTAAGGTAATTTATAAAGGAGAAAAATATGCAAGTGGTTTTAAAGGTGTTGTGTTACCCTATTAAAATAGTTTGTTTTTTATTGATTTATTTTTATAAATTTGTGATTTCTCCAATTTTACCAAAAAAATGCAAGTTTTACCCAACTTGTTCTTCATATACCTTGCAATCTATCAAAGAATTTGGTACTCTAAAAGGGATATGTTTGGGGATTAAAAGAATCTCTAAATGTGTGCCTTGGAACAAGGATGAAATTGAGGACTATGTTCCATTTAATATAAAAGGAGATAAAAGATGGATTTTTTAATGGTTTCAACACCTAAAGGTCTTTGGGCTTGGCTTATTAATTCTATTGAATCTGGTGTTATGTCGTATGCGTTAACAATCATTTTGGTTACGTTGATTATTAAATGTGTGTTAATTCCTTTCGATATTTTCAATAAATATTCAACTAAGAAAAATATGCAAGTTCAAGCAAAACTTAAGCCAGAGTTAGACAACATTAAAAGAAGATATGCAAATAATCCGCAAATTCAAAACCAAAAAACTATGGAGTTATACAAACGCGAAAACTATAGTATGGGCGGAACTTGCGCTATTATGCTTGTTTATATGGTTGTTACTATGGTTGTTTTCTTCACTTTGTTGTCTACCTTAAACTCGATGTCGGCTTATAAAATTCAACAACAATATGATGGATTATATTCAACTTACAAAGTTGAGTATGCTAGCCAAATAGAAGCGGGCGTGAGTGAAGAAGATGCGGTTAAATATGCTCAAGAAAAAGTTACGGAAAAGTATGAAGAAACAAAAGAGGGTTTCTTATGGATTAAAAACATTTGGCGCCCAGACACTTCTGCTAGCGTGACTTTAAACTACAAAGATTTTTCAAGTATTGCAAAATTAAGTAAAATTGAAAAAGCTGGAACGAGTTATGAGTATGATAAATTAACCGATGAGCAAAAACAAATTGTTGATGGGTTAGATACTGAAGAGAAAAAAGCTGATTACAACAAATACACTGAAAATACATACAACTTAGTTATGGGTGATTTACTTAGCAATTCAAAGTATACTAAATGGAATGGTTATTATATTCTTAGTATTTTAGCCGCTTTATTAACATTCGGTTCACTAAAAATCACTGAAGTTGTTTCAAAAGTTAAGGCCAAGAAAAAAGGTTTGCCACCAGTTCAAAGTTCTAATAAAACTATGAGTTTCGTTATGCCAATAATTATGGCAGTGTTCACTTTGCTATACAACTCTGCGTTTGCGCTTTATGTTGTGGCAGGTTCACTATTTGGATTTGTAACTGGTCCGCTTGTTTCTTGGATTGTTGATAAAATGTATGATAAATTTGATTCAAAAAAACAAGTTCAAAATAAATCAAGTTACGATAGAACTTTGAAAAAATAATTTAGAGGGAAATATGAGAGTTATTGATGTTACTGCAAGTTCAAAAGAACTAGCAATTGAAAAAGGCTTACAAATGCTTGGAACAACAGAAGAAAATGTTGATATTGTTGTTTTAGAAAAAGGTTCTATGCTTAAAAAAGTAAAAGTTGAGCTTACATTCTTTGAAAACGAACAAGAAAAACTTGAGTTTTATCAAGAAAAAGAAGAAAAAGCAAGAAAAGCCAATGAATTAAAAAATATTAAGTTTAACGAACAAGAAAAAGTGGAGTTGATTGAAAGAAAAGAATTAACTGAAATAGAAGAAACGGTTAAAAACCGCTTGGTTGAGTTTGTTCAAAAAATTTGTGATTTAAGCAATATTGAATGCGAAATTAATGGCAAAATTTTAAATGACAATTTGTATATTATTGTTGATGGAAAAAATACTGGAAGATTAATTGGCCACCATGGAGATAATCTTCAAGCACTTCACACTTTAATTAATAACATCGTTAGAAACGACTATAAAGAATATGGTAAAAAAGTGTTCATTGATATTGAAGGTTATAGAGAAAGAAGAAAAGAAACTGTTGAATCGTTAGCTAAAAGAATGGCGAAGAAAGTTTTAAAAGAAAAAAGAAGTTTAAAACTTGAACCTATGAATAGCTATGAAAGAAAAGTTATTCACTCAATTTTATCTAATATCGAACATATTTCAACCCATAGCGAAGGTGTTGAACCAAATAGATATTTAATTATTGATTATGTTGATTTTATTAAATAAATAATGTAATATATAATAGATAGGCGATAAAAAAAGAAAAATGTTTGTTTTTGTAAGATTATATTAGTTTTTGTTGAATATTGATGTTTGATATATAATAAAATATAGTGTAAGCAAAATTTTAGTTTCTTTTAAAGTGTTTTACATAATTTTTATTGGAAATTTTCTATAAAACAAATTTTAATGAAATGATTTAATAATAGGTTCTATTGAAATACTTTTACAATAAATTTACTATAAACAAATTTTATTGCAATCTATGCAATGGCGATTTTTAATAAAATATATATTTAAGGGTGAAAATATGAAAGTTATTTGCGATGGTTTAGATTTTTCAGATGCTATTTTAAAAGTTTCGAAAGGTATTAGTGTTAGGTCAACAAACCCTGTGTTAGAAGGAATTAAGTTGACTGCTGAAGAAGACCATTTAACTTTAAATGCAACTGATTTAGAGTTTTACATTGAAAAGAAAATTAAGGCAAACGTTCAAATAGAAGGCGAAATTGTTGTTCCTGGAAAATTTATTTCTGAATACGTTAGAAAAATTAGTGATGAACAAATTGAACTTAGTGTTGATTCAAACAATGTTATGAGTATTATATATGCTGATAGTGTTGGAAAAATTATGTGTTTGAAAGCTGATGAGTTCCCTGCTGTTAAGGAAATTAATTTTGAAAATAATTTTGAAATCTCTCAAAAGAATTTGAAGAGCATTATTAATAAGTCAATTTTTAGCGTGGCATTAGATGATTCAAGGCCAATTTTGAAAGGTTGCAAAATTGAAGTTGGTGATGGCGTGGCTGTGGCTGTGGCTCTTGATGGATATAGGCTTGCAAAAGTTCAAAAGCCAATTATTAGTTCAACTGGTAAGTTTGAAGTTATTGTTCCTGCAAAAAGCTTAAGCGAAATTAGTAAAATTTTAGATGATTCTGATAATCCTGTTAAACTATACATTCATAAAAACTACTTAATGATTGATGTTGACAACACTAAAATAACAACTAGGCTTTTAGATGGAAATTTTATTAACTACAAACAAATTATTCCAAGTTCCTACACAAGCAATGTTATAATCAATAAAGACCAATTTTTAGATGCTATCGAAAAGGCATCGTTGCTTTCACGCGTTGATAAAAACAACTTGATTAGGTTTGAAATTAGAGATAAGTTATTAGTTTTAACATCGCAAAGTGAAATGGGTGATTTTAAAGAAAATATCACAATTGCCCTAACTGGAAAAGATATAACAATTGCATTTAATGCAAGATATTTTAGTGATGTTTTGAAAGTTACAACTGATGAATTTTTAAAACTAAACTTCACATCAAACACTTCCCCTTGCATCATAACATCAACTGAAGGTGAAGAGATTTTATACCTAATTTTGCCAGTTAGAATTATTTAATTTTATGATTAAAAAATATTATTTAATTAAAGTTAAAACAACACAAAACTATGTTTAATGCGAAAAATATAGATTTATATATTAAATAAAAATTAAAGACTTAGGTTTTTTTGCCTAAGTCTTTTTTACGTATTTTAACTAAAAATATAGAAGTGTTTTAAAAAAATATTAAATAAAAATATGGTTAATTTATACAAAAAACATTGATTTATGGCACTCAAACTTGAAAATACACAATTTAGAGATTAAAATTTTTATATAAAAAATTTGAGATGTTTTTTAATAAGATTTATTTATTTTTGTTTTAATTATAATTAGAGGTTGCTCACGAGTTAAGTGAACAACCTCTTGCGTTTAAGGAGGGTTTATGGAAGATTGGGAAAAAAAAATGATGGAAAGAAATAAAAAAGCACAATTAGAAATTAAAGAATTTAACAATAAAATACTTGTTGTTCCAGAGTGTTTGAATGAAAATGAAAAAACAACATATGAAGAGATTTTAAAATCTTTAAAGGAAAGTATTAAATACAAACTAACGCACACAGATATAGAACTTATTTGGCAATATTGCTTGATTAAAATAATGCGAGATAGGGCTTGGCGGGAATATAACAAAAATCCAGATAGGTATATTAGAATTGTTACTGGAATTTGCAGTGATGGTAAAACGCCAAAAGTTATGGTTAAGGAAAATGAGCATTATAAAACGTTAATTGATTGCAACAAACAACTTGAAAAAATATTAAAGGACTTGAGGCTAACACCAGATGCAAGAGCAAAAAGAAAATTTTAGAACACAAATAAATGTTGGTTGTGTTCTTTTATGATGGAGAAGTTATATGGAAGAATTAAAAATTGAATACATTGATATTAGTAAATTAAATCATTATGAAAATAATTCGAAAATACACACAAAAGAACAAATTGAGCATATAGCAAATTCAATTAAAGAGTTTGGATTTAATGATCCGCTGGGAATTGCAGGTGAAGAAAATATCGTTTTGGAAGGAAATGGGCGTGTTGAGGCAGCGAAAATGCTTGGAATAACAAAGATTCCTTGCGTTAGGCTTGATCATTTAACAAACGAAGAACGGCAAGCTTATGTTATTGCCCATAATTCAACAAACCTAGAAACGGGGTTTGATGATGGAGTATTGTTTCAAGAATTGAAGAAATTACAAGAATTTGATTTTACTGATTTTGGAATAGATGTTGATAAATATTTGAAAACATGCATTAGAGTTCAAAAAAGAATATTAAAGCCTGTTAAAAAAGTTCACTATTTGATTAGTTTAGATATAAATGATAACGATAAAATTGCGAACTTGATAGATGAAATTAAAAGAATTGAAGGAGTTGAAATTGAATCCACAACCAACTAAAACAGATAATAAATCCATTGCCAACAAATTATTTATAAGAAAAGAAGCTATAAAAAATCTAAAACAAGTAAATGTTCTTGATTTATTTGCCGGAAGAAATGTTTTATGGAATAACATTAAAACAGACAACTATTTTGGAGTTGATATTGAAAACAATAAAGGTAAAAATTTAAGGGCAGACACAAGACAGATTTTTGATACTTTAGATTTAAGCAAATTTAATGTTATTGACTGTGATAGTTATGGAATTGCTTTTGATTTATATAAAAAAATTTTAACAAATAAGAACATTAAAAAAGGAACAGTAATTTTATACACCTTGATAACAAATGAATTTACAAAAATCCAGAACGAAGCAAAGAAAGAATTTAATTTCAAACATTTCTATAACAAAGCCCCATCACTATTTAATGCAAGAGCGATTAAATTTTTTTATGAACTATTAGCAAAATATGGAGTAAAAGAAGTATATTATTATTCAATCCGAGATAATTTCGATAAACAATATGGATATTTTATAATCTAATGTTTGAAGAATTTATGATTTTATGCTATCATAAATTTATGAGTATAATTTATAGACCTTGTGGAATGGCGAGAGAATATAGCCCTTATGCGTTAAATATTTATATAGGTTGCAGTCATAGGTGCAAATATTGCTATGCACCACACACTTTACAAAGAAAAGATAGCGAATATTTTGGAAGACCGGAACCACGAAAAGACATTTTAAAATTACTTGAAAAAGACTTGCAAAAAAACAAATACACCGAGCAAGTTCTTTTATCTTTTGTTGGCGATTGTTATTGTGATAGTAGTGATAACGGAGAAACAGTGCGAGAAGTTTTGAAAATGCTAAATTATTACAAAGTGCCCGTTGCGGTGCTAAGTAAAGGGGGCAAAAAAATGCTACGAGATTTGGACATTTTTAAACAATTTGGCGATAGAATAACTGTTGGCACAACTTTAACTTTTTTAGATGAAAACAAGTCTAAAGAATGGGAACCTTTTGCTTCTGCTCCAAGTGAAAGGCTTGAAACTTTGAAAATTCTTCACGACAATGGCATAAAAACTTTTGCAAGTTTTGAGCCTACAATAGAGCCTGAAGAAAGTTTGAATCTTATTAGAAAAACACTTGAAATGGACTGCGTTGATCACTACAAAATTGGAAAGATAAACAACTATAAGTCTGCCGATAAATGGCAAGACTGGGCAAAATATTTGCAAGATTGCGTAAAATTGCTTCGTTCAACTAACAAGCAGGTTTACTACAAATTTTGTTTGAGAAAATTAGCACCAAACATAGAACTCACTGACAATGAAAAAAATCCCGATGCATATATTGTGAAAACAACCACCCAAAAACAAACGAATTTGTTTGATGAGTAGAAAATTTAATGAATAACATTAAGTTTTTTGGAGATAAGAAATAAGAGCTCAAGGTCAAAATGATAAACCAGGATATAGAGGAAAAGATCATTATCATTGATATAATCCTAAATCAAAAAAGAACAAGGATTTTTATTTAGATAAAAATGGAAATCCAGCTAGTAAAAATAGCAAGGAAGCTCATTTGATTCCAGGGAAATATAATAATAAAAGGATAAGATATGATCATTAATCAAAAATTAAGCAATTATTTTGTTCATGAAACTATTTTGGATGATTTCACTTACGACAAGAAGAATAATACTATTATATTAAAGTTAAAATATAATGAATGGCAAAAAGAAGAATGTGAGAATAAAATTGAAGGAATTTCGCTAGTGTTCAAAAATGTATCTAACGATAAGTTGGATAACGCCATTTTAGGATTGAATAATTATATATTAGATATTGTTATACGCAAAAATTCAGTAATAGTTATGTTTGATAATGAAGAATACAAACAAATTAGTTTTAACGCAACCGAATTGATGGTTATTGAAAATTGTTGATAGCGATTGATATTCAAAAAATTAATTGATTTTTTTTGAACTAAAAGAATATTTTAAAGATAACATAAAACGAGAAATATAATGATATTAAATAAATTAAACAAAGCACAACTTGAGAGATTGAATAATAAAAAAGAACAAAATATTTATGAATTTATATTAAAATCTAGGCAAAATGAAAAAAAAGATAAATACATATATTTTCTAACACTAAACACTCAAGAAGAGGTTATTGCACAATTTGATACTGAAATTGAATTAGAAGAGTGTTTAGGTGGTGAGAAAGAAAAATTTTGTGAATTATCATTTATTATATTAAAAGTTGTTAAGAAAAATAAGGATAGCAAATTAAGAAAAAATAAAATTTTATATTTTAATTATAAAAATGTTTTCACATCGTTTGAATTATTGGAAGATGATAGTAAATACAAAGAAGTATTATCACCTAATCAATTTTCCAAATATGATTTTGAGGATTCTTTTAATATTTGTTCAACTTATATTGAAAGTGATAATTCAATTAAGATGCATTTATATTTTCACCCTTGGGCTCAAACAGAAAAGTTTAAATTATCACCAAAATCTGACTTAGAGATTTTACTTACATTTTTTAACGTTAGTAATATTAAAGGAATAAAACATAATGATAAAGTTGATTGGGCAATAAGAGATATGCTTATTAATGGCAATAATATTTGCTTCAAGATATATACGAGTGAAGAAAATTATGTTCCGCAAGAAGAGTTAGATGAAATAAATTTTAATTTTGAAAAAGTGGAGTTAAAAGTGGTTAAAGAAAAATATATTTATTACTACAAAGGTAAATATATGGAATAAATTAACAAGTATAAAGTTTTGTAGTTTAATAAAAATCAAGATTTCTAAAGCAAAAAAGAATCATACAACACCACATTATCATGATTATAACAACGGCCAACATATCAAAGAATATTTATATTGGAAAATGGAGAAAGGCATTGTTTTAAATAAAAGGAATAAATATGAAACATATTTTAGATTTAGTTGATAAGGTTTATAAAAAGGAAAACATTTCCTATGAACAATTTATTTATTTAATAAAAAATGGATACGAAATGCAATTTTATTATAAAAAAAGAAAATTTGGTAGCACCCAATTTGATGGATATGAGTTTTATGAGTGGAATAAAGATGAAGGTTATCAATCATATAAAACCATTGAAGAATTTAGTGATAAAATAAATATTGATAGGAAAAAACTTAAAGACTTGTGGAGTGATGTTAAAAAAATAGACTTTGCTGATTAATTAGTTTTTCTTTTAAACTAATAGATAAATAAATTGATAGAAATAACTTTTTCCGTGTTTTTAATAGGAGAAATAAAATGAAAATAAAAAATTGTGATGTTTGCGGAAAAGAAGTAAAAATTGATAACTTTGGAAATGGGAAATGCAAAAATTGTGGCTGGTGCAATGATGAAAATGCCACAAAATATCCAAATGCAATCAATCCGCCAAATTTTGTATCGTTGAACGAAGCAAAAATAAATTATAAAAGCAAATTAAAATATAAACCGACCTTTGATAGAATTATGGACTTAGTGGATAGAGGGCTTGATATAGTAATAAAATATAAAAAATCCTTATATCAATTAAGCAAGCACGAAGATTATACTATATGGGAAGTGGATACAAAAAATTATAAGTCTTACAAAAGTTTAGAAGAATTTAAAAGCAAAGTAAATATAAAAGATATTCCATTAAAAGATTTATGGAAAGATATTAAATTTATTAAATATGATTGTTAGTTTTATGAATTTAAATGTGGAGTATATTATTTTAAATAATAAGAAAACGAATATGAAAATAAACGAATTTATTAAAGAATATAATTTTCATGATAAGCGGGCATATGGTTTTGAGTTAGATAAGCAAAACAATGTGTTAAAATTTTTTGTTAGTCAAAAAAACGATGGACAAATCACATTATGGCAAGTGATTTTTGATGGGGTTTCTAATTTTAAGTGTACTATAGATATTTCAAAAATCGATGAATATCTATTAAACATTTTTAAATCAAAATACACAAAAAATGGTATTGAAATTGTTTTTGATAATGAGAATTACACCACGATATATTTTTCCGCTCAAAATGTTGAAGTAATTGAATAGTTTATATTATCATAAAAATATGAGTATAATTTATAAACCTTGAGGAATGGCAAGAGAATATTTCCCCTTATGCGTTAAATATTTATATGTGGTTTAATTTAAAAGATGGTAAATATTACGATACCACTAGAGGAACCATACATTGGGCTAAAGATGGAGGATATCATATAGTCCCTGCCCCGCCAGTTGATTGGAATAAATAATAGAGGTAATGTTATGGAATTAAATAAAAACAAAGAATGGGTTAATGATAATGGAAAAAAAATCAAATGGTTAAACAATAAAGAGGGTGCTATTATAGGTGATTATATAGCCTTTTTAGGTAATAAAGTCTTTGCAAAACACCTTCAAAAATTATATTTTTGTGATAAAACTGTTATTATTGGAGAATTAGTTGGATATGGAGAATCTGACAACGACAAAGATTTTAAAGACTCAAATTATGAAGAATTTTACGAGTTTTATTTTAAGATAAAGAAGATATTACAAAAGGGACAAGATTGTAAATGGAAAAGAAACGAAATGATATATTTCAATTATAAAAATTTTCCTATTAAATGGGAGATGGTGGATAAAATTAATTAATGTAATGAAAAATTCTAAAACCTCTATTCTAAAAGTAAATTAATTGATTTTTTTGAACTAAAAGAATATTTTAAAGATAACACAAAAACGAGAAATATAATGATATTATAATGAAAAACATTTTTTAGAAAACTATCATATGAAACAACAGAATATAAATCAAAAAGATTTTATTTATTTTTTAAAAGTGATATAATATATAATATGAAAATAAATAATATTGAATTGCAAAACATTAGAAATTATAAAACCCAGCAAGTGTTTTTTAAAGATGGTTTAAATGTGTTGGTGGGAAATAATGCTCAAGGGAAAACAAACCTCCTTGAAAGCATTTTTCTATGTGCAATTGGAAAAAGCATTCGAACAACTCGCATTCAAGACCTTATTCGTTGGGGGTGTACGTTTGGTAAAATTACCCTTGAATTAAACAAAAATGAAGGCACAAAAAAAATTGAGTTTTATATTTTCCAAAATCAAGATAAATCGGTTAAAATAAACGGTTTTTCAATTAAAAAAATCAGTGAACTTTTGAGCGAATTTAACGCAGTTTATTTTTCTCCAGATGATTTAAAACTCGTTAAAGAAAGCCCTATGGAACGCCGAAGATATATGGATATTTGCTTAAGCCAAGTGAATCGAAATTATTTTTTTGCGTTGAATAAATATAATAAAATTCTAGCGCAAAGAAACAAGCTTTTAAAAACTCCTCAAAACAAAGAAACAATTGCTCAAACAATAGAAATTTGGAACGAAGAACTTGCAACTTGCGGTGCGTATGTTATTAATGAAAGGTTGAAATTAATTTCAACGCTTAAAAATTTTGTTTCAAAAATTCAAAACTTTATAACCGATGAAAAAGAAACAATAGAGTTATCGTATGCTGGTGAAGTTGGAATTTCTATTGATGCAATAAGAGAAAATTTAATTAAAAAGTATAAAGAAAACATTGAAAAAGATATTCAATTGGGTTATACAACAATTGGTCCGCACCGTGATGACATCAAAATTTTGCTAAATAGCATTGATGTTAGAAATTTTGGTTCGCAAGGTCAGCAACGAACTTGCGCTTTAACCTTAAAATTGGCGGAATTAGAGTATTTTAAAGAAACCTTGGGTGAATACCCTGTTTTGCTTTTAGATGACGTTTTGAGCGAATTAGATGACTCTAGAAAAAATAAATTGCTTGAATATGTTTCGAATATTCAAACAATAATAACTTGCACTAATTTTGATTTTGATATTTCTGCCACTAAATTTGTTATTTCTAATGGAGAAATAACTGATATTGAAGAGAGTAAGAATTGATATTAACTTAAATATTTTGCAAACTTTTAAATGGCGAGACTTTTAATTTGGATTTTTCATTTATAAAATTATGGTTAGTGGTTTAGTTGTTTGAATTGCTTAAATAATGATAATAAGTGCTTTAAATTACTTTTGTGTTTTGTTTGAAAATTATAATTATGTTTATTATAAGTGGCTAATGCCACTTTTTTTATACCTTTTTTGTTTGAAAATGAATTTTTAATGGTGAATGGGCGGGAATAGGTAAGGAATATGAGAAAATTATGCGGTTGGCGTTGGGATGAATTGGTGATAACCGATAATGAGAACGAAATGTTGAAATGGTTTGATAAGGTGGTTGAATAAATCGAGTGTGAAGTTGGATAAGGTGTGGGGAGTTCCCTCCACAAAACGCAGTTTTGTGGGTGTGTGAGTTTCTCACACACAATTCCAAGCCTTGCTTGGAATTGGGAACTCCCCCTCTCGCCTATCTAACTAAAATGGTTATTTTAATGTCATATATATTATATAATATATTTATATATATAATATTAGAAAATTGCTTGATAAAATTAGTCAAGTTTGCTAAAATTATTTTAATTACTAAAGAATTTGTGTTTTTTGGTGGCTATTATTGAAAACTATGGTTTTCAAAAAATTTTTTTGTTTAAAGGAAATGTTTATGGAAAATGAAAACGAGCACATTTTAGCAAAAAGTGAAAAGTATGATGAAGGCGATATTCAAGTTTTGGAAGGCTTAGAGCCCGTTAGAAAGCGCCCTGGAATGTATATTGGAAGCACCGATATTAGAGGTTTGCATCACCTTATCACTGAGATTGTTGATAACTCTATTGATGAAGCTTTAGCTGGCTATTGCACCGTTATTAATGTTATTTTAAATAAGGATGGTAGTTGCACCGTTATTGATAACGGAAGAGGTATTCCTTGCGGTATTCACAAAACTGAACATAAAAGTGCGGTTGAAGTTGTGTTAACAAAACTTCACGCTGGTGGCAAATTTGGTGGTGAGGGTTATAAAATTTCTGGTGGGCTTCATGGCGTTGGTTTGAGCTGTGTTAACGCTCTTTCAAAATGGTTGGAAGTAACCGTTTATCAAAATGGCAAAGAACACTATCAACTTTATAAGCGTGGTATTCCTCAAGCCGAGTTAAAAGAAGTTGCTGATTGCGGAGATAGAACTGGAACAACAGTAACATTTATGCCAGATTCTGAAATTTTCGAAACTTTAGATTTTGATTATGATGAACTAAAATCGCGTTTTCGTGAAATTGCTTTCTTGAATAAAGGTTTAACACTTTCTGTGGAAGACAGAAGGTGCGAAGAGCCTAAAAAGGAAACATATAGATTTGATGGTGGAATTGTTGAATTTGTTGATTATTTAAACCGCGATAAGGATAAAATTTTGCCAAATCCTGTGTATGTGGATGTGGTTAACAAAACAAACGAAGTTGAAATTGCATTCCAATTTAACACTGGTTATAACGAAATTATAAACACCTACGCAAACAACATTAACACTGAAGAAGGTGGAACTCACCTTGTTGGTTTTAAAAATGCGTTAACAAAAATTATAAACGATTATGGAAAGAATAACCGCATTTTAAAAGAAAGCGAAAAGTTATCTGGTGAAGATGTGCGTGAAGGAATTACCGCTATTGTTAGTGTTAAATTAACTGATCCTCAATTTGAAGGCCAAACCAAAACAAAACTTGGCAACTCTGAGATGAGAAAAATCGTTGAAGATGCAATGCAAGAAAGATTTGGCGACTATATGGAAGAAAATCCATCAATTGCTAAAGAATTGGTTTTGAAATGTGTTACAGCTAAGCGTGCGAGAGATGCCGCTAGAAATGCTCGTGATTTAACTCGAAGAAAAGGAATATTGGAAAATACCACACTTCCTGGTAAACTTGCCGACTGCACTTGCAAAGACAGAAGTTTAAGCGAAATTTACCTTGTTGAGGGTGATAGCGCGGGCGGAACTGCTAAACAAGGAAGAGATAGAAAATTTCAAGCAATATTGCCACTTCGTGGAAAAATTTTAAACGTTGAAAAAGCAACGTTGCATAAAGTTTTAGAAAATGGTGTTATTAAAGATATGATCACTGCATTTGGTTGTGGTGTAAGTTCGGAATTTAATGAAGAAAAATTACGATATGATAAAATCATTATTATGACCGATGCCGATGTTGATGGAAGCCATATTAGAATCCTTTTGATAACATTCTTCTTTAGGTTTATGCAACCTTTAATTGAGAACGGTCATGTTTATATCGCTCAACCACCACTTTATAAAATCCAACACAATAAGGATACCTATTATGCTTATTCTGATGAAGAATTAAATAATAAACTTGATGAGTTAGGTAGGCCAAAGGTTGGAATTCAAAGATATAAAGGTTTGGGTGAAATGACCAGTGAACAACTTTGGGAAACAACTATGAATCCAGAAAATAGAGTTTTATTAAAAGTTTCTATGGCAGATGCAATTGAGGCAGATGAAGCAGTTTCAAAACTTATGGGTGAAGATCCAGAACTAAGAAGGCAGTTTATTGAACAAAACGCCACTTTGGTTAAGGATCTTGATGTTTGATGAGAAAATGATTATGTAAACAAAACAACAAAATTAAAAACAATATAATAAAAAAATTCATGTAAATAAAAAAGGAAAAAGATATGGAAAAACATGAAGTTGAAGAGATTTTTTCAAAAATCGATAACAGCAAAGTTTTAGAAGTTCAAGTTAAAGATGAAATTGAGAAATCTTTCATTGCTTATGCTATGGCGGTTAACGTTTCTCGTGCTATACCAGATGTTAGAGATGGATTGAAGCCAGTTCATAGAAGAATAATATATGCTATGGGTGAATTGAATCTGTTTAACGATAAGCCATTTAAAAAATGTGCACGTATCGTTGGTGATGTTATGGGTAAATATCACCCTCATGGTGATAGCGCTATCTACGATGCTTTGGTTCGTTTGGCTCAAGACTTCACAATCAACTGCCCTTTAGTTGATGGTCACGGAAACTTTGGAAGTGTTGATGGAGATAGCCCCGCTGCTCAAAGGTACACTGAAGCGCGCTTAAGCAAAATTGCATTTGAAATGCTAAACGGAATTGACAAAGAAACGGTTGACTTCTACCCTAACTTTGATGAGAGTGAAATGCAACCCGTTGTTTTGCCTTCTAGATTCCCAAATTTGCTTGTTAATGGCTCAGATGGTATTGCGGTTGGTATGGCAACAAATATTCCACCACACAACCTAAATGATGTTATAAACGGCGTTGTTGCTCTAATCGAGAATCCTGAGATTGATATTGATGGTTTGATGCGATATATACCAGCACCTGATTTTCCAACCAAAGGCATAATTTTAGGCGGAAAAGGCATAAAAGATATGTACACAACGGGTAAGGGTACGTTCATAATAAGGTCTAAAGCCGAAATTGAGGATTTTAACAACGGAACAAGGCAAAGAATTGTTATAACTGAAATTCCATATCAAGTTAACAAGGCAAAGCTTATTATGCAAATTGCCGACCTTGTTAAAACTAAGAGGATTGAAGGAATTAGTGATATCAAGGAAGAGAGTGATAGAGAAGGAATGAGAATTGTTATTGATATCAAACGCGATGCAAACGCTCAAGTTGTTCTAAACACCCTATTCAAACACACTCAACTTCAAATTGGATTTGGTGCAATAATGCTTGCGCTTGTTGATGGTGTTCCAAAGATTTTAAATTTAAAAGAAATATTGAATTACTACCTATCGTTTCAAAAGGAAGTTATAACAAGAAGAACAAAGTTTGATTTAGATAAAGCCGAGCAAAAAGCACATATTTTGCGTGGACTTGTTATTGCCCTTGCAAACATTGATGAAGTTATTAGGCAAATTAAACTTTCTGAAGATAAGGCAGATGCTATTCAAAAGTTAACCACCCTATTTGAATTATCTGAAAAGCAAGCAACTGCAATCCTTGATATGCGTTTGCAAAAATTAACAGGTTTGGAAGTTGAAAAAATAAAACAAGACTTGCAAGTAACTGAAGATTTGATTAAAGAATTGAAGAGTATTTTGGAAAGCGATGAGAAAATTCTAAATATCATCAAAACAGACCTTCAAGAGATTAAAGCAAATTATGGTGTTCCAAGAAAATCTGAAATTAGTTTCGATTATTCTAGTATTGATATTGCCGATTTGATTGAAAAAGAAGATGTGGTTATTTCTTTAACTCATGGTGGCTATATTAAAAGAATGCCAGTTAGTGAATATAAGGCACAACATCGTGGCGGAATTGGTGTTTCTGGGCATAAAACAAAAGAAGAAGATTTTGTTGAGAATATTTTCTTAACAAACACACACGATGAATTGTTATGCTTTAGCAATGCAGGAAAAGTTTACACAATGATGGCGTATGAAGTTCCAGAATCTGCTAAAGTTGCAAAAGGTAGAGCGATTGTTAACTTGCTTCAATTAGACCAAAATGAAAGAATAACAAACATTATTCCAAGAAGTGCGGTTAAGCAAGGTTATCTTGTTATGGCAACAAAATCTGGCTTAATTAAAAAGACCGATTTAACTGAGTTTGAAAACATAAGAAAAGGCGGAAAAATTGCAATTAAGCTAAACGAAAACGATGAAGTTATTAGTGTGTTTGCTTCATACGGACACAACGATATTTTAATTGCGAGTCATTCTGGAAAATGCATAAGATTTAATGAAACCGATGTTAGGGTTATGGGAAGAGATACTCAAGGTGTTAAGAGTATTAGATTGAGTGATGATGACTATGTTGTTGATATGGTTGTTGTTGATGAAAAATGCGATATGTTCACTATATCTGAAAATGGTTATGGAAAGCGAAGTGACCAAACTGAGTATAGAACTCAAAACCGTTTGGGATTAGGAACAAAAGCGGGCGTGTTTAACGAACAAACGGGTGCACTTGTTAACTTAAAACAAGTTACTGAAAACGATGATGTTATGATGATATGCTCTGATGGGCAAGTTATTAGAATTAAAGCAACTGAAATCAATAAAATCACAAGAAACACAAAAGGTGTTAGATTAATGAGATTGAAAAACGATGCTAAAGTTGTTTGCGTTGCTGTTACACCAAGCGTGGAGGAAATTGAAGAAAAGGCGGTTGAATTAACTGAAAGTGAAACTTCTAATATTGATGCTGAAATCGAAAACACCTCAACCATTTCCCCTGCTATTGAAGATGATTTAAGCATTGATGAGGAAAAATCAACTGACCAAAGCGTTGATGATTTACTATAGTTTAATTGTGCGATGTGTTGAAAAGTTAGTTTTTAATAAGTAAATATAATCCGATGAGTTTATGATTTGTTACTTATTAAAAATTGGTGTAGATTATTATTTGCTTTTTAGTGAAAGTTAATTTGTGTTTATATTGATATATTAATAAATAAAAGTTCATAGGTTAAAAGTGAATTTAGAGTTGAATTTGCTTTATAATGCCTATGAATTTTTTATTATATTTATATATATAGTTTGCGTGGATTAATTAATACTATGTTTTAAACTGTATTCATAAAATACCTTGATTTACCGATTTTCTATATATTAACAATGAAAAAATATTTTAGAAACTTATTAAAATAACTTGACAATATATATATATATATAATGGGGGTATTTTAAAAGGAGGATAAAAATGAAAAAATATTTAAGCGTTGCTATAGCATTATTCTTTGTTGTGCTTATGGGAGTAACTTTTGTTGGTTGCTCGGCATCTGTGGCTGGAACATATTATCTTGTTTCAATTGAATGTGCTAAATATGATGAGGAAGGAGAGCCAACTGGTGAAAAAATTACACACAAAGTTGGTGATTCTATGCCCGACATTGTAGATTCCGAAAAATCAATTACTTTAACCAAGGAGTATGCTAAAGTTATTTTAAATAAAGATGGATCTTTCACTTTTAATTTTATTGGTGAAGAAGTTAAAGGAACTTGGAAAGATGGTAAAACTGAAATTGAGCTTACTGCTAATGTTGAAGATGGTGAAACACGAACAATGAAGTTTGTTAAAAATGATGGTAATATTAGCTGTGTTGATAATGATATGAAACTTGTTTTTTCAAAGTAATTTAATTATTATTTATTAACAACTAAAAAAAGATTGCATTAATTAATTTTATTTGCAATCTTTTTTTTAATATACTGTGGTTGGTTTTTTAAATTTTATAATGTTTTGCTTTTTTAATCTTATTTAATTATGTTTACTTTTTTTAATCTAATTTAATAGTGTTTTATTTGGCTCGTGAGATGTAACAATTTTTTAGGCGGTATATTATTCATATTAGATTAATAAAATAATTGTTATTTATTATAGCTGATTAATATAATGTTTGTTTGGTGATATTTTCAATATGGTTTAATTTTATGAAATTGTATTGATTTTTTTTGTGTTTTGGTGTATCATTTTTTATTATGAAAAAGAATTTAAATAGTAAAAGTTTATCTAATAAAAATTTTGAAGAAAAAACAATTTGTGCCATAAGCACCCCTATTGGTGTTGGTGGTATTGCAATAATTAGGATGAGTGGTTCGCATAGTTTAGAAATTGCTAACCAAATTTTTTTGCCTTTTGGCAAAGATAAAATTGCAGATAATCCAAGAAAGTTGATTTTAGGCAAATTAAATGCGGGCACTTTTGAAGAAAAATGCTTAACTGTTTATTTTAAAAATCCTTTTTCTTACACTGGTGAAGATATGGTTGAGTTTCAATGCCATGGCGGAACTGCTGTTGCTGAAGGCGTGTTGAAAGCGTGTGTTAATGCTGGGGCGGGTTTGGCTGAGGCTGGTGAGTTTACTAAGCGTGCGTTTATTAATGGTAAGGTTTCTTTAGATGAAGCTGAAGGCGTTATTGATGTTATTAATGCTGAGAGCGAAAGTGAGATTAAAGCGGGTTATGGTTTGGTTGCGGGAAATTTGAAAAAACAAATTGAAGAAATTCAAGAAAGATTAACCACTATTCTAGCTAAAATTGAAGTTACGATTGATTACCCAGAGGAAGAGTTGGAACAAGAAACTGCTCAAGATGCATTGAGTGAGCTTAAATTAGTTTTATCCGATTTGAATAAGATTAAAGAAAATAGTGAAGTTGGTGTTAAGTTAAAGAGTGGTTATAGGGTTTCAATAATTGGCAAAACAAATGTTGGGAAAAGTAGTTTGTTGAATGCGATGCTTAATTTTGATAAAGCAATTGTTACCAATATTCAAGGCACAACTCGTGATTTAGTTGAAGATATGTATGTGTTTAATGGTGTTAAATTTATTTTAACCGATTCAGCTGGAATTAGAGAAACTGATGATGTGGTTGAAAAGATAGGTGTTGAAAAATCTAAGAAACTATTAACCGAAAGTGATATTGTTTTATTTGTTGTTGATGGAAGCGAAGATATTCAAAATGAAGATATTGCCATTTTAAGCCAACTTTCTGACAAAAACGCTATACTTGTTGTTAATAAATCTGATTTATTTGATAAATTTAAAACGGAAAATCAATTTAGTAAAGTTTGGAATGGTAAGAAAATTTTTATTTCTGCTAAAAATAAGGAAAATATAACAACATTGAAATCTATGATTTTTAATATGCTTATTGATAACAAAATTTTGAATTCGAATATTTTATTGACTAATGTTAGGCATATAAATTTAATTAATGATGCGATTAAATTTGTTAATCAAAGCATTGATGCTATAAACAATAATATGAGTTTAGATATGGTTTCAATTGATATTCAAAATGTGTGGAATTCGCTTGGTGAGATAACTGGAACAAGCAATACAGATGAAATAATTAATACTATTTTTAGTAAGTTTTGTGTTGGGAAATGATTCGAGTTATATATGGCGGTATGCATTAAAATTTATCTAGTCTACACTACCCTTGGTGCGTAGACTAGAGTAAATTTAAAACCGCAATTTGCCATATATAACTCTCATAGTAATTCAGCGGTCGAGGACTTGAGGATGTAATGAATGGAATAGTTATGGATAATATTTTTATTTTAAATAATCATTTTCCGTTTTAGATTTGTTGTGTATTTGTGAGTTTGAAATTTTGTAACACTACCCTTGGTGCGAGATTTATATTAATTTTAAAACGTATAGGACACATATATCACTTTCGCTTAGGATTCTAAGGTCGAGAACTTGAGGATGTAATGAATGGAATAGTTATGGATAATATTTTTATTTAAAATAATCATTTTCCGTTTTAGATTTATTATGTATTTGAGAAAATATTAGCAATATTAAAAATTATTAATTTTATTAACAAGGCTTCGATCTGTTGGTCTGCAGAATTCGTAAAAAATGATATCTCGCTATTTTGGAGTTTAAGGTCTAGGATTTGAGGATATAATGTATGTTTTATGATAGATAATAAATCAAGTTGAAATAATCATTTTCCGTTTTAGATTTGTAGTGTATTTGTGGGGTAGAGTCATTATATTAAAACTCCTTTTAGTTTTTAAAATACAATTAAGATAATCTAGTCCTTTTAAGGACTAGGATAAAAACAATGATTTGTGTATAATATAAAAAAGAGTAACTTATGAAAAAAGAAATAATTAAAGATTTTGATGCTATCGTTATTGGTAGCGGACATGCGGGTTGTGAAGCTGCGCATATATTAGCTAAAAAAGGTGTGAAAACTTTGCTATTAACTTTAAATTTGGATAGCATTGCTTTTTTGGCGTGCAATCCTAGTGTTGGAGGAACTGCTAAAGGTCATTTAGTGTGTGAAATTGATGCGCTTGGTGGTGTTATGGGAAAAATTGCTGATAGCGCTACTATTCAAAGGCGTATGCTAAATGCATCTAAAGGTCCTGCTGTTCAAAGTTTGCGTGCGCAAGAAGATAAGGTTATGTATCACACTAATATGAAAAAGCTATTAGAAAAAACGCCTAATTTAAAGATAAAACAAGGCGAAGCGAGTGATATTTTAGTTAAAAATGGTAAAATTGTTGGTGTGAAAACCGCTCAAGGAGACACTTTTGCATGTAAGTCTGTTGTTGTGGCGACTGGTGTTTATTTAAATAGTGACATTATTATTGGAAATTATATTAAAAATTGCGGTCCAAACGGTTTTGCTAATTCATCTAAACTAACAAATTCTTTGATAAAGCTTGGATTTAATGTTAGAAGGTTTAAAACTGGAACTCCTGTGCGTATTGATTCAAAAACTATTGATTATTCAAAGCTGGAAATTCAAAAGGGTGATGAAAATATTCAAAGTTTTTCATTTGATAACCGAAATAAGAAAATTAAAAATGTTGCCGATTGCTATTTAACCTACACTAATGCGGAAACACATAAGATAATTTTAGATAATTTGAAACTTGCACCAATGTATAGTGGTAAAATTAAGGGGCTTGGCCCAAGATATTGCCCTAGCATAGAAACAAAAGTTGTTAGATTTGCTGATAAAGAAAGGCATCAATTATTTATAGAGCCAGAAGCTTTATCCACTGATGAAATTTACTTGCAAGGTTTTAGCACTTCAATGCCAACATTTATTCAAGAAAAAATGGTTAAAAGCTTAAAGGGTTTTGAAAATGCTTTTATAATGCGTGATGCATACGCAATTGAATATGATTGCATTGATAGTTTGGATTTGTATCCAACCTTAGAAAGTAAAAATATTAAAGGCTTGTTTTTTGCTGGTCAAA
This sequence comes from uncultured Clostridia bacterium, assembly GCA_934778125.1. Taxonomy (GTDB): domain Bacteria; phylum Bacillota; class Clostridia; order Christensenellales; family UBA1242; genus UBA11490. Next base: position 14,449 of record CAKVOF010000003.1, on the reverse strand, counting down.
TTAATGGAACAAGTGGCTATGAAGAAGCTGGTGCCCAGGGCTTGCTTGCTGGGATAAACTCTGCTCAATATGTTTTGGGTGAAGAAATGTTAGTTTTAACGCGAGATAATTCCTATATTGGTGTGTTGGTTGATGATTTAACCACTAAAGGAACTAATGAACCTTATAGAATGATGACATCACGAGCTGAGTATAGGCTATATTTAAGGCAAGATAATGCCGATATCAGATTGACAGAAATTGGCAGAAAGTATGGTGTTATTGACAATAACCGATGGAATAAATACAAAAAACGCCTTTTAAACATTCAGCACATTTATGAAATATTAGGTAGAAGATACAATAAAAATTCGTTTTTATTTAAGTTATTTGAAGAAAAAGGTGAAACATTTATTGAGGGTGGTTTAACTTTAATAGATGCATTAAAAAGGGCGAATATTCAAATCGATGATTTGGTTAAAAATGTGGATGAGCTTCAAAAATATAATATTTTAGATTTAAAACATGTTGAAACCGAAATAAAATATAAAGGGTATTTGCAAAGGCAAGAAGTTCAAATTAATCAAATGAGAAAACAAGAAGAAACTGTTTTACCTGATGATATTGACTATTTTAAAATAAAGGGACTTAGAATTGAAGCTCAGCAAAAATTAGATAAGATTAAGCCTTTAAATTTAGGTCAAGCAAGCAGAATCTCAGGGGTGAATCCAGCAGATATTGCTGTTTTAACCGTGTTTTTAAAACAATACAGGAAAACCAATGCTTTAAATAGTGAAAAATAGATGATTTAGATAAAAATATTATTAAGGAAAGATAAAAAACAGTGGATTTTAACGAAAAAATAGTTGATGCATTAAATTTAATAGGTTTAAAGCCTAATGATATTCAATTACAAAACTTTAGATTGTTTTATGATGAATTGATAGAATATAATAAAAAAATCAATCTAACAACGATTATTGAGGAAGATGGGTTTATTTATAAACATATTTTAGACTCGTTGGTTCCTTACAAAATACTAGAAAACAATAATAAAATTTTAGATATTGGTGCAGGGGCAGGATTTCCATCGGTTCCTTTGAGTATTGTTTTAAATGATGCAAACATAACAGCAATTGATTCGGTAAATAAAAAGATATTATGGCTTGAGCATATTAAAAATATGGCTAAATTAAGCCATTTTTACCCTATTCACACTAGGTGTGAAGATTTAGCTTTTAAGGAAGGCTTTAGGGAAAGTTTCGATGTTGTTGTGTCGCGAGCGGTTGCTGAATTAAATACTCTTTTAGAATACGCAATTCCTTTTGTTAAGGTTGGAGGTTTGTTTCTTGCATATAAGAGTGTTGGCGTTGATGAAGAGTTGCGCAATGCAAAAAGTGCTATTTCAATTTTAGGTTGTAAATTAATTGACAAAATTGAGTTTAACAACGAAAAATTGGGCAATAGGGTGATTTTAGTGTTTAAAAAAATAACTAAAACGCAAAATAAATATCCGCGTGGAATGAACAAGCCTAGGCTAAACCCAATTAAGTGAATTTATATATTTTGCATATCTTGCTTACCTTATATATTGCATAAATTATCTTTAATACATTTTATTTTAGTATTGGATTCATTAAAAGCGTGTTTTGAGGTATATTAATAGATTTTGCGGGTAATTAAAAATTTGTTGATAATAGTTAATAAAAAAACTGGTTTAATTGGATTTGCAAATAATATAAAGCAAATTTTAACGCTTAATTTTCATAAAATTAATTATTTATGCGATTTATAGGTTTATTTATTAAGTGTTATTATAGTTTAATTGAAAAACAACTAATTATTTTTAGTTGTTTTTATTTTTTTATTGTTTATTATTTTTTATTGTTTTTAGTTTTGTTATATACGGTTTTACGCTTAAATGGTGTGATTTGTGTTGTGTAATTTATTTGTTTTGTTTATTTTATTTGTTTAGTTTTATTTTATAGGTTTTAAATTAAACAAAATGTTTCACGTGAAACATTTTTAAAAAATTTAAACTTATTTTATTACTTAATCAATATTTTAGTGTGTAAACAATTATATTTTATTAAATTTTTATAATGAATTGTTTTAATTGATTTTTTTCTTGCTTTTACTTTTTTTTGTGTAAATTATAAATAGCGTTTGTGTTCAATGTAGAAATGTTTCACGTGAAACATTTTTTGCTTGATAATTAATTAATACAATAATTATTGATTTAATTAATACTATAATTATCGATTTAATTAAGAAATAATATAATCATTAATTAAATTAAGTAATAATATAATCATCAAATAAATTAAGTAATGTTTTAGTTAATAGTTCAAATAATTAATATTATGCTTATTGATTAAAATTTTTCGAGAATAATTATTAAATTTAATCATACTTAGTTAATTTAAATATAAACTAAGTGATGTTAAAATTTGAGCAAGCCAAATTTTAAGTTGCTAAACGCAACTCCTTGATAAATCAAGGGATCACTGTTTTGATTAACATCAGTTGCTGGCAAGTATCCCTCCGGGCTGTTTGCCGACAACTTCCGATAATATAAAATATGTGTTGATAAAAAGCTATTAGGCATTAATAATTGTTTGGTCGTAATATAAAATGTTTCACGTGAAACAATTTTAATTTATATCGTTTATTAAAATAACTTTTTATTTGCGATTAAACTTGATTTAGACTATCATACAAATTTATAATAACATTATAATTGTAATAAATTGCTTTAAATTTGATTTAAACAATTGTTTTTATTTAAACAACAGTTCTTATTCTATAAAGCAATATTTTAATTAAATCGCTTATAAATGCAAAAAAACTAATTAAATATAAATAAATTTGTGCATAAAGCAACAATCATTTGTTTGTGTTGAAATGAAAAGTTTGATATAATATGCTTAACGAGGTTGATATGGGAAAAATTATATCATTCATTAATCAAAAAGGCGGAGTTGGAAAAACAACTTCTTGCATCAATATGAGTGCTTACTTGGCAGTGTTTGGAAAAAAAGTTTTGTTGATTGATTTAGATGCACAAGGCAACGCTAGCTCGGGGTTGGGCTACGATAAGGAAAATAAAAATAAAGTAACGATGTTTGATGTTATTATCGAAGATAAGACAATTGAAGAAGCAATCGTTCCAACAAAAGTTGAAAATTTGTTTTTGGTTCCTGCTGATGTGGATTTGTCTGGCGCGGAAGTTGAATTAGTTAGTATGAATAACCGCGAAAAAATTATTAGAAACATTTTGAAAAAGGTTAAAGATAACTACGACTATATTTGCATTGATTGTCCTCCATCATTGGGCCTTATTAGTGTGAATGCGCTAACCGCTAGCGATTCGGTTATTATTCCTATGGAATGCGAGTTTTTTGCGCTTGAGGGTTTAACACAATTGATGTACACGATTAAACTTGTTAAAAAACATTTGAATGAAAATGTTGATGTGGAAGGTGTTATTTTAACAAAGAAAGATAATCGAAATAACCTTGGTATATCGGTTGCAAACGATTTAAAAAATTTCTTCAAAGATAAGGTTTATGAAACTGTTATTCCAAGAAATGTTAGACTAGCGGAGGCACCTAGCTTTGGTGAACCAATTGTGCTTTATGATCCTAAGTGCAGTGGTGCAAAAGCTTACAAAGCATTAACAGAAGAATTCCTAAGAAAGAATGGTGAGCGGTAGGTTATAATTTTATAACCGATTTGTAAATCAATTTGTTATTAAGTTGTGAGTGGTTGATTTAATTTTTAAAAATAACCGATGTAACTAAATTTAAGTTTAGGTATTATAAGGTATAAGTTTATTATTGAAAGCATAAAAACAAGTTTAGAAAGTGAAGTTAATTACTGCTAATTAAACGCATAACAACAATAAGTTGCAAGTGTAAAGTTAAGCGTGATTGTTGTTTGTTAAGCAATTTAATAAATTGTTAACTTTAATTTAAAAAAATTAAAATATTTTAAATTGTTATAATAAATGGCTAAGTTAAGCCAATATTAAGGAGAGTTGTATGGGTGAAAAAGGATTAGGAAGAGGTTTGAATTCACTTCTTGGAATATTAGATAGAGCTGATGAGGGTGGCAAAATAACCGATGAAGAAAAGAAGGAAATTGAAAAGGCTGGTGTTACTGAAATTGATATGGGGTTGATTGATAACAACCCAAACCAACCTAGAAAAAACTTTGATGTTGTGGCGTTAAATGAATTAGCAGAAAGCATTAAAACATATGGAATAGTGCAACCGATTATTGTTAATGAAAATAAAGGTAGATATTTAATAGTTGCTGGTGAAAGAAGATTTAGAGCTGGTAAAATTGCTGGATTAAAGAAAATTCCAGCGATTGTTAGAAGTTATTCAAACAGAGAAATTAAGGAAATTGCCTTGCTTGAAAATATTCAAAGAGAGGATTTGAATCCTATTGAATATGCAAAAGCGGTTAAAGAACTTATGAATGAATACGATTGGACCCAAGATGAAATTGCAGATAAATTAGGGAAAAGTCGTTCGAATATTGCAAACGTTGTTAGGTTGCTTTCACTTTGCCCTGCTGTTGTTAGCTTAGTTGAAAGTGGCAAGTTGAGTGCTGGCCACGCTAGAAGTTTGGTGGTTGTTCAAAACCCAGAAGTGCAAGAGAAATTAGCAAAAATTGCTATCACAAAAAGGTTAACAGTTCGTGATATGGAAAAGGCTGTTAAGGAAGTTCAAAACCCAAAACAGCCTAAAGAAAAGTTGGCAAGAAGAAGTGTTGAACTTATGGATTTAACTTATAAACTTGAAAAGAAATTTGGAACAAAAGTTGATATTAAGGGAAATGATAACAGTGGGAAAATAGTTATTCCTTATAAATCAAAAAATGATTTGGAAAGAATCTTTGAAAGTTTGGGATTGTTAAAATAAGGCTTTGTTTGGCTTTAATTTTATAGAGTTGCTTTTAATTTATCTTTTTATATAAAGGTTAGAAAAATAAAAGTTTGGGAGCGGGCGGAAGCCCTGCGAGCGAACGCTCGCTAAGAAGAAGGCGGTGGCCTTCTTCTTTTTTTTGTGCACCAAGCGTGCACAAAAAGGGCTTCCGCCCTATGCCGATATCAAAAAATAATTCAACATTTGAACGATTAAAACAAATTCCAATATTTAGCAAAATTCTAACAATTGTGAGTGCTATTTTAACTTATGCAATTTTAAAATGTTTTCATTTTATAATGTAACCAATTGCAAACGGTTTATTTTTTTGTTTTTGCAATTATAATGTAAAACGCGACTGAATTAGTTATAAATTTATAACTTTTTCAAAAAGTATTGACTTTTAGTATTGATTATGATATATTTTTTTTACTAACGAAGAAGGGTGGAACAATGAGATATTTATCTGATATAGAAATTAAAAATTTAACTGGTAAAGAATTAAAAAAAGCTGAAAAAGCAAAAATGGATATGCGAAAAAAAGCTAGGTCGTTATGTGCTGGCGTGATGATGAAAGATGAGAGTGGTTTTGATAAAAAAATCGAAGGTATGCTTAGTTTTTTTTATGATGTTCCAGAAGATGAAGTGAATGCTAGAATTATGGAAGCATTTTTAACTTCATCGGATTATGAAGCATACACAAGGCTCAACGACAAAAAATATATCTACGATAGATTAAGCGAGAGCGAAAAGAAGAAAGCAATTGATCCACGATGTGTGAGAGATTATTTTGATGTGCCAACAAGTTATCATTTTTATAAGTATCTTCAAATGATTGGTTTAAAATTTAACGAGATGAGAGCCGAAACAGGAGTTAGAAAAAGATATTTTAAAGGAAACGAGAAGGCGTTCGTTAAACAAAGCTCAAATATATATGAAAGTGATTATAACCTTAGAAGTGTTAGCGGTTTGCTTAAGTATGCTTTTGATAGTTATGCTAGTTTGCCAAAAAATGAAAATATGTTTTTTCAAAGAAGTGACATAAAATTAAACTTAAAAAATGAACCAATTAAGTCATTTAGAAGTTTAAGAAAAATGGAAGAAAAAAGAGTGCTTGATAGAATCAACGATTCAACGACTCCTGATATTAGCGTGAGAGAAGAATTTGAAAGAGATGTGTTTATGTATATGCTAGGTTATCTTGCTAAAGGAAAAGGCGTTAATGCTGAGATGCAAAATGACATAATTTCTAAAATGAAAAGTGAAAGATATTTAGGTTTTGAAACAATGCCAAATAGATTAATTCCTAGCAAGAAAGAGGTTGGTCAAGATAAACAAGCGATTGAAAATGATGAACTAGATGGTCAAATTGGGCTTGTTGAGTATATAAAATTAAAACAACAAAAAGAAGCTCAAGATGAGAGCGAAAGAAAAGCGCACATTTTAAGTGAGATGGAAAAAGCAAAAGACGAGAGCAATTTTGAGCAACTAACAATGAAAGGATATAGAACTTTTGGCGAACAATTGGTGCTAGGAACATTTGAAACACATATGCGTAATTCTGGTTTTGAGAACTATGCTGAAGGTGAAAGTGATGATGATTTGGTAAGTTGTGAAAATATTTGAATAGAGGAAACGGTGGAGTATGTTTAAAGTTGATAGTAAAATAAATCCTAATTACATAAAAATATATAGTGTTAGAGGAAAGCAACCAGTTGGTGTGGTCGGAATTAATTACAAAATAAATCAGTTCAATAGATTTATTGTTGTTCAAAATGGTTTGGTTAATAATGGCGTTATGAGTTTATATGATGTTAAAAATGACACAAATTATTTTGCTAAAAGTTATGATGAGTTTGAAAAAATGTTTTTGCAAAATAACCACGGTGTTGATATGAGCAAGATTTCATCATTTAGTTTTAATCCAAGTGGTGATAGAAATAATGATTACTCATATAGCCCTGAAATAACAAGAGCAAATCGCACGATAGATAGTATTTTAAGTTTGAATAAATATATTGATTTTTCAGATGTTAGCCAACTTCAAGAAGTTATCACACAGTTTGATAATCATTACAACAAAACACTAAAAGAAGATTTTATTCAAGATAGAGAAGAAAGATTTTATAGTTTTAATAATATGTTGGAAAAAACTGATGGTTTTACTTTTGACCAAACAGTGTTTGATAAATAGTATTGTTTTGTGCAGTTTGCATAAAAAACAACAAGTCTTATTTAAATTTAATTGATATTATGATAATATTTTAAAACAATATAAAAGGTGGTAAATAAATATGAAAAATTTTGAGAAAAATGCAATTGAAAGAAAACGTCAAATTGAAAAATGTCAGGACATAACTGATGCTTGCGATAAAGCGTCAGCTTTAAGTTTAGGTCTTGCTGCTATAAGTGCATCTTTTGTTTTAAGCCATTCTGTGTTTTCTTCTGATGATTTTCTAACAATGGCTGGGTTGGCTGGAACAGCTATTGGTGTTGTTGGTTCTTGCATCGCCAACACAATTGGAGATATTGTTCACGATAAAGGTCAAGATATGGCGTTTAAAGAAATTGAGAAAACTTGCGATAATATTTCAAATAATATGGAAATGGGTGAATAATTTATTTGTGGTTAAGTTTATGAATTGGTTGCTTCGAGATGTGTTGTTTCGTGCGACTAAAGAGGGCAAGTGTTTGAAATAAAAATAAATTGTTTTATTCGTTTAATTTAGAAAGTGGGTTGCAAGCGGGGCGGAAGCCCAGCGAGCGTTCGCTCGCTAAGAAGAAGGCGAAGTGCCTTCTTCTTTTTTTTGTGCACCGCATGGTGCACAAAAAAGGGCTTCCGCCCTATGCAGATTATAATAACCAACTGAGTTTATATAATGATTAAAAAACTGAGAGGGTGGGGTGATAGGCTGAGAGGGTGTATAAATCTAAAACGCGAAATTATTATGTTTGTTTAAGTTGTTATCCGTTAATAGTGAATATTCAAATTGTTTAGTATATTAAGCATTGCAATGGGAACATCTTTATTTTGCTCAAAAATTTCGGGCAAGTTATCTATTGCTATTGGATGGGTAAGCGAATCACTTCCAACTTCAATTGTGAATGCGGGAACATCAAGTTTCATAGACACAAAGTCTGAATAACCACCAACGCTTTTTTCGGTTTTTATAACGGGGTAGCCTGTGATAGATGAAATCGTGTTTGCAAATTCTAAATCGCGATTTAAAGATTTTTCGCTTAGGGTTTCAAAACCATAATAAATCACGTTGCCTTTTGTGTGATATGAAAGCGTGAGAGAGGGATTTTCTTTTAGTGTAAAATTTATTAAATTGCGAACTTCTCTCTCGCTATTAGGATAATATCCAACAAAATTTGCTGGTGAAACACAAAAAACATTTTGAGCACCCTCGCCCCAAAGTGCATCAAAATTTACATTTAAATCCACCGCGTTTAAATTGGCTTTCCAACTTGAAAAATCAGTGCTTCCATTATTAACATTTACAACAAATTCACGTAACTTTTCGCAAACTAGCCAATTTGTGCCATCTAAAACTAACCGCACGCCATCGGGATTAACCATAGGAATTATATAAATTCCACCGTTTAATTGCATTGGTGCTAAATACTTTGCCATCTCAACCAGAAGTGGTGCGGTCACATATTCGCGTGCGTGAATTGCGCCTTCCATAATTATTTGATTACCAGCATATGAACCAACGTGAACGCAATAAATTTGTTGCCCAAGCAAACTATCTCCCAACACAAAAAAATCAACGTTATCCACATTTTTTAACTCTTTAATTAAATCGTTTAGTTCTGAAAATGTCATTTATATTCCTTTATGTTAATATGTTTTTATATATTCAAAAACATATCATAGTGTTACAAAAAAACTCTAAAGAAAAATTCCTTAGAGTTTTGTGTTTTTTATAAAATTATGTTAGTTGTTGGGCGTGTTACTTTTATCGGCTTTAATTAGTTCAACCGCTTCTTCAGGAGAAATTGGTTTGGAATGACAACCGAAGCTTTCATTAAATTCGGCAATTGCTTTTGCTCTAGGGCTTTCACTGCCTTTACCAAAATCTTTGCTATTGTATGTTATTAGATCCATATTGCAAACAGCACACTGTGCAGCGATTAACATATCATCTTTGCTTCTTGGTTTAAATAATTTTGGTGTCATCAAATATCTTTTATAGTGTTCAAAATCCGTGTCGTTATAACTATTCTTTGGAATAATTCTATCACCAAAATATTTGCCGGTGAAGTAAATAATTCGTGCGTTTAAATCAGTATCCTCGCTTGCACCAAGGTTTTCGGTCCATGCTTGCTTTGGAAGATATAACTCAACCTCATTATTTAGGTTTGCATTCCAAAGATATTTTATGGTTTCTCGCCACTCAGGGTAAATTGATTCTTCGCCCTCATTAACAAGTTTTTCAAAGTTTAATAAAATATTTGAATCTATCATAAATTTTTTCATATCTTCACTCTCTTTTTTCTATATTAGCATAAATGTGTGATAAAAGCAAGAGTGAGTTTGGCTATATATTGTGGTAAAAACATAAATGAGTTAACAGATTACTTTTAATATTCTCTGATTTGAAAAAATATAATTGTTGAATTCTGGTTTGATAAATTTAGATTAAAAAGTTGAATGATTTATGAAAAAAGTTGTTATAATGGTTCATTTGGAGGAGGTGGAGTTCTGCTGGAGGAGGGGAGGTCCCTGATTTCAAGCGAATGCTTGAAATCGCGTGCGAGGAATTCGCACGCACACAAAACTGCGTTTTGTGCGGGAACTCCCCCATCGCTCATATATGGGAAATTTATTAATAAAAGATTTGCTAAAACAATATAAAACAAATTAAAAATGCAAACTTTTGTGAAATAATTTAAACACATATTGAACACGAAATAAAACAAGTTACCTTGTTTTTGAGATATAAAGTTTTGCGCAATTTATCAAAAGCAAAAAATGTTTAATTTTTATAGTAATTAAAAATGAAACGCCACATAGCGCAACACTGATAAAAAAACTTTTAAATAAGCCTTGCAATTTTTATTTAGATTTGATATACTTTCGTATGGTGAAGTATTATTACTTTTCTTGGTGAACTATTCACCCGTTTAGTCCAAAAGGAGGTATTATTATGAGTAGATACGAAATGCTTACAATTTTTCAAGCGTCTTTAACTGAAGAACAAAGAGAGCAAATTACAGATAAATATTTAAAGATGATTGAAACAAACAAAGGCAAAGTTCAAGTTGTTAATAAATGGGGCGTTAAAAAATTCGCATACCCTATTAACTACAAGAAAGAAGGTTACTACGTTTTGATTGAATTTGATGCTGAAGCTGAGTTACCTAAACTTCTTAATGATTCTATGAGAATTGATGAGAACGTTGTTAGAGCATTATGCATTAAAAAAGAAATTTAATTAGTTTAAGGAAAAATTTATGAATAAAGTAATTTTAATTGGTAATTTAACCAAAGATCCTGAAATCAGCACCACAACCACTGGCGTTTCAGTTTGCAGATTCACTCTTGCTATTTCAAGAAGATATGCAAATGCTGATGGTGAAAGAGAAACTGATTTTATTAACGTTGTTGTTTGGAGAACTCTTGCTGATAACTGCCATAAGTTTTTAAAGAAAGGTAGCAAAGTTGGCGTTGTTGGAAACATTCAAAGCAGAAGCTATGATGCAACTGATGGTTCTAAAAGATACGTTACCGAAGTTATCGCTGAAGAAGTTGAGTTCATTAGCACAAAAACTGCAGATGGTTCTTTTGAAAAGAAAGATGCTAAAGATGATGTTGCTAAATTAGAAACAATCGATGACGAAGGTCTTCCATTCTAATTTAAAAATTAACTACTTACTAGTTTATAACTAGAATAATTCAAGGAGAATATTTATGAGCGAAAAGATGAGTTTAGAAGAAGTTCTTGTTGAAGAAAAGTTAGTTCCTACTAAGAAATTTAGAAGGGGTGGCAAAAGAAAAGTTTGTGCTTTCTGCGCTGACCACGTTTCTTCAATAGATTATAAAGATGTTAATAAGCTTAAAAAGTTCATCACAGAAAAAGGCAAAATCTTACCACGCCGTCAAACTGGAACTTGCGCTGAACATCAAAGAGAAATAACTATTGCTGTTAAAAGAGCAAGATTTATGGCTTTAATTCCATATGTTGGTGAATAATTAAAGCACATATAATCACGGTACTTTAACCGTGATTTTTTTTGCACATAAAAGTTTAAAATAAAGCTAAATATTATATGCAAAATGCACAAAAATTTTATTAACCATTTTAAATTATTTAAATATATGATAGAATAGTTCGGATAAAAAAAGAAGAGGTGGATAAAATGAATAACGAATTATATAATCAAATTTTAAAAAACTTAGATGATAAAAGAGAGAAAAACGCAAAGCTTGCTAAGGCTTTAGATGAAGCATCTGCTGCTGGAGTTGGCGTTTCAGTTGCTGGAATCACTGCCACTGCGTTTGGTATGGGTGAAGATCCTGTTATTTCTGCAATTGGAATTGGAACTGCTATGGCTGGCGCTGTTTTGAATATTGGTGCTAAAATTGCATCTGCAGTATACGATTCAAGAGCTCAACAAGCAAGTGCTGAAAAATTTGAGAAAATTTTAGAACATAGTCAACAAGTGAGAGATGAAGTTGCTGAAAAGGCTGGCAACAATATTTTAAAAGGTGTTGAAGAATCCGATATTGATGAAATGGCTATTGATGAATTTGATATGTAATGCTTTGGCGTTGCATTTTAAAATTTATTATAGGCTTTTATTTTGATTGGTTGGGTTGTTTAATTTAATATGGTTTGGCTAGGAGTGGAGTCAGCATTGGAAATTTGCGGGAACGCAAATTTCGCGACTTAAAATGTGCTTTAAGTCGCCTTTGATTTCATCAAAGCAATGCTGACTCCATTTTTCAAACGATAAAAGATGAGAAAAATAAAAAACGCTTTAAAAAAATCTAAAACAAAAATATGCTAATATTTAAAAAAATTAAGTTAAAAGTTAGCAAAATTTAAAATATTTAAATAAAAATAAAAGGTGAATTAATATGAACAAAAACGAATTTTATGATAGTTTAAGTGAGAGTACTATTGAAGTAGCAAAATGCTCAGAAATGGCAAAAAAATATGACAACGCAAAATTAATGAACATCGGTTTAGCTGGATTAACTTTTTTAGGTGGAGTAGTTTCGTTTGCAGAGGGCGATAGTGCTATGGGAAATGCATTAATAGGTGCATCAATAATTAAGATTTCTGAAGCGTGGGCAGATTACGCAATTTCTGCTGACTACGAAATGAAAGCGCAAACTGAAGGAATTAAAAAACTTTGCAAAATAACATCGCAAATTTTGAGTGATTCATCAGTTGTTGAAGATTTTGTGGATAACAAAAAAGATATCGATGAATCAGAAATTGTTTATTATGATGAGAGTAAGGTTTCTGATGATTTTATTAACGAGTAAAATAGTTTTAAAATATTAATATTTGGTGGTGTATACTATGACAAACGAACAAAAAAACAATATAATTGAAAAAGTTGGCGCTGGAATGGAGCTTTTAGCAATTGGTGCTTTAGTAACATCAATGGTTATTGGTGGAAAAGGTGCAAACGATGTGAGAACATTATCATCTGAAATTAATAAAAGTGGATATGAAGTGATGGAAACTCAAACTTTTAAAGATTGGTATAGCACTGAATCAAACAAAGTTGCGTTAGATGTTGTGAATGGGTATGTGTCTGCAAAAATAGGAAAGCAAAAAATGGAAAATTTGAGTCAGCCAACTGAGTTTGTTAAACATATTAACGAAATGAATTACACAGATGAAGAACAAGAGTTGTTTGAGAAATTATCCAACTTAAACAATGAGCGCAATGATGTTGTGGGGAAAACAATGAGCGGAATTTTGTTTAGCAGTGCGGGTGCGTTAGGTTTAAGCGGAGTAGGAAGCTATTTAGATAAAAATACTTTTGATGATGAAAAGTATTTTTAAAAAAAATGGTTAACCAACATCTTTTTTTGCTTTAATTAAGCATATAACCAAAAAGAAATGGTGGAAAATTTAAAAGAACTTAGAAGTGAACAACTAGGAAAGGCTGTGGTAATGATGGGTGGCGTTGTGGTTACTGGTATGGGTTCAGTTGGTTTAGCTTCTGCAGGCGGTAGTTTAACACACGGAGATATTATACTAGATCACGAAGATTATGGAATGTAAATTTAATTGTTTAATGATTGCTTTAAAATATTGACCGAGGAGTGAATGCATTAATAGATGATATTTTGAGGTGGTATTAAATTGAGGAAAGAGTATGAGTAAATTTAATGAATTTTTAGAAAAGAACAAAAATAAAATCATAGCGGGAGCATCATTTACTAGCTGTTTAGCCTTTTTTGCAACTGGTATGGGTTTGGCTATTCCTGGAGATACAAAAGATATTGAAAAGTCTTTAGTGTTTGACTATGCACAAGTTGTTGAGTCTGTTGAGTTTCAAGAATGGTATGATGAGCAAGTTTTAAAAATAGATATTATGCAACAAATGGGAACATTTTCTAAACTTGAGATTGATAAGGAAAACGCAATTGCAAACTTACTAACTTTAGAATCAGTTGGAAAAAATATAGATAGTATTAATTTTAGCAATGATGTTGATAAGCAATGTGCAGAGAATATAAAAAACGGTATAGAAGAAATTGATAGAATCCGTGATAGAAAGGCAACAGGTGTGGGTATTGCTTTTGGTGGAGGAACTCCAGCTTTGATAGGCGGATTTTATCATATGGGGTTAGATTCTTGCGGTATAAAAGATGATAAAGAAATGTAAGAATAGAAGTTTTATTGCGTGTGATTATTTATAGTATTTTATAATTTATGTGATTAAATAGAGAGCAAATTTTAGGGTTTTTCTAAAATATGCTTTTTTTTATTTATTTTTAAGAGAGTTATTTGTTAGATTAGATATTTTACTTGTTAGAATATTGGTTATTTTTAGATTGATAAGTAAACTTAATATGTTTTACTTTTTCAATCTTTAAATTTACACATTATAGAATTCGCATAAACCTTATACTATTAAAAGTTGACTTTTTAGTTTGTTTTTATTAAAATAAAACTAACTAAATTTGTTTATGTGTTATAAAAAATTAAAATGTCACATTCCCCATAGTATAGTGTATATTATGATTACATTTATCCTAAAAAATATGGTATTAACACAATTCTATATAATAATAAAAGTTATGCACAAAGTTGCAATTCTTTAGAAGAACTTTACATAAAAATAAAAACAATAGCAAAAATTTAACTTACTTAAAATTTTCATCGTATAGTTTATACTCAAGGAAGTTTATACAAGCGACACGGAGTGGCATTTGATATAAACTGACACAGAATCAAAACTGTGATGCCACAAGATATTGTCGAAATTGCGTTAGCAATTAAAAATTTTAACTTGCTTAAAATTTCATCACTTATGTTTATATTATCGGAAGTTGTCGG
>CAKVOF010000002.1 GCA_934778125.1 uncultured Clostridia bacterium | reverse complement strand
GAAGACCATGATATTAGAAAATTAATCAATAAAAAGCATGCCGCATCTAGCGTTTCTGATGTTAAAATTGAAAGAACTGCTGGAAGATTAACAGTTGACATCTTTACTGCTCGTCCTGGTGTTATCATCGGAACTAAGGGTGCAGGCGTTGAAGAACTTAAAAAAGATATTTCTGCTATAAGTTCTATTAAAAATGTTAATGTAAACATTAAAGAAGTTAAAAGACCTGATCTTGATGCCGAATTAGTTGCTCAAACAATTGCTCAACAACTTGAAAAAAGAATGAGCTTCCGTCGCGCAATGAAGATGGCTATGCAAAGAGTTATGAAAGCAGGTGCTAAAGGTTGCAAAGTTATGGTTAGTGGTCGTTTAGATGGCGCAGAAATCGCTAGAAGCGAACATTATCATGAAGGTCGCCTTCCTCTTCAAACTTTAAGAAGTGATATCGATTACGGAACTTGTGAAGCACACACAACTTTCGGTGTTATTGGTGTTAAAGTTTGGATTTGCAAGGGTGAAATTCTAGGCAAAAAATCTGTAACTATTGCAGAAGCTCCTGAATCAACAGAGGGAGGTAACAATTAATATGTTATTAATGCCAAAAAGAGTTAAAAGAAGAAGACAACATAGAGGCAGAATGACTGGTGTTGCTTCAAGAGGAAATAAAATTGCTTATGGTGAATATGCTTTAGTTGCAACTGAACCTTGCTGGTTAAAAGCCAACCAAATTGAAGCTGCGCGTATTGCAATTAACCGTTACACTAAAAGAGGCGGAAAAGTTTGGATAAATATTTTCCCTCATAAACCAGTTACTAAAAAACCTGCTGATACTCGTATGGGTAAAGGTAAAGGTGCTCCAGAATTTTGGGTTGCTGTTGTTAAACCAGGTAGAGTTCTATTTGAAATCGCTGGTGTTGCTGAAGAACAAGCTAGAGAAGCTATGAGGCTTGCTTCACACAAACTTCCTTGCAAAACAAAATTTGTAGCTAAAGCTCAAATGGAAGCTGTTGAAGGCGGTGACGATCATGAAGAATAAGAATTTAAGAGATTTAACAAATGAAGAACTAAACAAAAAGTTAGTTGAATTAAAACAAGAACTTTTTAACCTTCGTTTTTCAAATGCAACAGGGCAATTATCTAACCCTATGCAAATTAATGCTTGCAAGAAAGAAATTGCAAGAATTAAAACAATCTTAACTGAACGTGAGCTAAATATAAAGGTTAAGGCATAATCGCTATGGAGGAAATTATGGAAAGAGATTTAGAAAAAACAACTGATAGAAATTTAAGAAAAACAAGAATCGGTGTTGTTTCAAGCAATAAGATGGACAAAACTATCACAGTTTCTATTGTTTCAAACAAGCGTCATCCACTTTATAGCAAAGTTTATAAATCAACAAAGAAGTTCAAAGCTCACGATGAAAAGAACGAATGCAATATTGGCGACACAGTTGAGATTATGGAAACACGTCCACTAAGCAAGGACAAACATTTCAGATTAGTAAGAATAATAGAAAGAGCAAAATAAGGAGTTAAATTATGGTACAACCACAAACAATACTTAAGGTTGCCGATAATAGCGGTGCTAAAAAGATAATGTGTATTAGAATTTTAGGTGGTTCATTCAGAAGAAGTGGAAACATTGGCGATATTATCGTTGCTTCTGTTAAATCTGCAACTCCTGGTGGCGCTGTTAAAAAAGGTGACGTTGTTAAAGCCGTTATCGTAAGAACAAACAAAGGTATTTCAAGACCAGATGGTTCTTACATTAAATTTGATGATAATGCCGCAGTTATCATTGATAACCAAAAACTACCAAAAGGTACTCGTATCTTTGGACCAATTGCAAGGGAACTTAGAGATAAAGGATTTATGAAAATAATTTCTTTAGCTCCTGAGGTTCTTTAAAGGAAGGTGTTTATATGGCTATGCAAATTAGAAAAGGTGATAACGTTCTAGTTATCGCTGGAAAAGACAAAGGTAAATCAGGAAAAGTATTATCAGTTGATCCAGCAAACAATGCTGTTGTTATAACTGGTGTAAATATTGTTTCTAAACATAAAAAAGCAAGAAGTGCTGAAGATAAAGGCGGTATCTTCAAAAGAGAAAATAAAGTTGATGCTTCAAATGCTCAAATCATTTGCCCAGCTTGCGGTAAAGCAACAAGAGTTGCTCACACAATTGAAGGGGACAAAAAATCAAGAGTATGCAAAAAGTGCGGAGCTTCTTTAGATAAAGCTGTTGTTGCCAAGAAAACAACTAAAGCTTCTTCTGAAAAATCTACAACTAAAACAGCAGTTAAACCAGCAACTAAGTCTGCTACAGCATCAAAAGCAAAAACAACCAAAACTGCAACAAAATCTGCTCCAAAGAGCGAAAAAGCAAATATAGCAACTACAGCAAAAAAATCTACAACAACATCTACTAGAAAGACTTCTAGCAAGAGTTCAGGTAAATAGGAGGAATAATTATTTATGGAAAAAAACAGATTACATGTTAAATATTTAGAAGAAGTTGTTCCTGCTATTATGAAGGAAAAAGGTTATAAAAATGTTAACCAAGTTCCAAAAATTGAAAAAATCGTTTTAAACCGTGGTTTAGGTGATTGCAAAGATAATGCTCAAAGCTTTAATAAAGCTGTTGATGAGTTAGCTCAAATCACTGGTCAAAAACCAGTTGTAACTTTTGCAAAAAAATCTATCGCTAACTTCAAAGTTAGAGAAGGGAATAAAGTTGGTGCAAAAGTTACTCTTAGAGGAGAAAAGATGTATGAATTTTTAGATAGATTAATTTCTATCGCTCTTCCTCGTGTTAGAGACTTCCAAGGTATTTCAACAAAGGCATTTGATGGAAAAGGAAATTACGCATTAGGTCTTAAAGAACAATTAGTTTTCCCAGAAATTAGTTATGAGAAAATTGATAAAGTTCGTGGTCTAGATGTTGTTATCGTAACAAACGCTAGAACAGATGAAGACGCAAAGTTACTTTTAGATTATATGGGAATGCCTTTTAAAAGGAAATAGGAGGAAGCAATGGCAAGAAAAGCATTAAAAGTTAAACAACAAAAAGAACAAAAATTCTCAACCAGAGAATACACTCGTTGCTCTATCTGTGGCAGACCTCATTCTGTTTTGAAAAAATACGGAATTTGCAGAATTTGCTTCAGAGAATTGGCATACAAAGGCGAAATCCCTGGTGTTAAGAAGTCAAGTTGGTAAAAGGAGATAAGTTTATGATAGTAACAGATCCAATCGCAGATATGCTAACAAGAATGAGAAATGGCTTGAGTGCTAAACATAAAAGTGTTTCCGTTCCAGTTTCAAAAACAAAATTAGCAATTGCAAAACTATTACTTGATGAAGGTTTCATCGCTTCATATAATGTTGATGGTGAAGGCACAAAAGCAAATATCAATATAGAATTTAAATTTGGTCCTAATGGCGAAAAAGTTATTAATGGATTAAAGAGAATCTCTAAACCAGGTTTAAGAATTTATGCTAGTGCAGAAGACCTTCCAAAAGTTATTAATGGCTTAGGTATTGCAATTGTTTCAACAAATAAAGGATTAATGACAGACAGACAAGCACGCCAAGAAAATGTTGGTGGTGAAGTTTTGGCTTTCGTTTGGTAGGAGGAAAGATATGAGTAGAATAGGAAGATTACCAATTTCAATTCCAGCAAATGTTAAAGTTGAAGTTGATGATAATAATAAAGTTACCGTTACTGGTCCTCTAGGAACTCTTTCTCGTGAAATCAATCCTAGAATTGATATTAAGCAAGAAGGTTCTGAAATTATAGTTGGTGTTAAATCAACTGATCCAAAACTAAAAGCTATTTATGGTTTATCACGCCAATTAATTAATAACATGGTTGTTGGTGTTAGCCAAGGTTACACTAAAAAATTAAACATTAATGGCGTTGGTTATAAAGTAACTCAAAACGGTGAAAACTTAACTATGAATATTGGTTTTTCTCACCCAGTTGAATTAAAAGCAGTTCCAGGAATTAAACTTTCTTGTGACAAAACTCAAATTATCGTAACCGGCATCGATAAAGAAAAAGTTGGTCAATTTGCTGCTAATGTTAGAGATATTAAACCAGTTGAACCATATCACGCATATGGCATTAGCTACGATGATGAAGTCATCGTTAGAAAAGAAGTTAAAAGTGGAAAAAAATAAAAGGAGTTAGGTAAACTATTATGATTAATAAAGTAGATAAAAATGCTGAAAGAAAAATCAGAGCTAAAAGAGTTAGACGTAAGGTTTCCGGCACTCGTAAAGTTCCACGTTTAAATGTTTTCAGAAGTTTAAGCAATATATCTTGTCAAATTATTGATGACACTAAAGGTGTAACACTTGTTAGTGCTTCATCTTTAGATAAAGATCTTGCACAAAGTTTAAAAGGTAAAACAAAACAAGAGGTTGCATTTGCAGTAGGCGAAGCAGTTGCTAAAAAAGCATTAGATGCTAAAATCAAAGCAGTTGTATTTGATAGAGCAGGTTATGTTTACACTGGCAGAGTTAAAGCATTAGCTGATGGCGCTAGAAATGCAGGCTTGAAGTTTTAAGGAGAAGGTCACATGCAAAATAATAATGAAAAGAAAACATTTGAGAAGAAACCATTCGAAAAAAGACCTGATAAGAAATTTGTTAAAAGAGAAAAAGAAGTTGATCCTATTGCTAGCAAGTTAGTAACTGTTAATAGAATTACTAAAGTTGTTAAGGGTGGTAGAAATATGCGTTTCAGTGCTCTAATCGTAGTTGGAGATAGAGCTGGAAAAGTAGGTTTAGGTCACGCTAAAGCAGCTGAAGTTCCAAATGCTATTGAAAAAGCAACATTACTTGCTAAAAAACATATGGTTAAAATTTCATTAGATGGAACAACAATTCCACACGAAGTTATTGGTAAATTCGGAACAAGTATGGTTAAATTACTTCCTTCTAAAGAAGGTACTGGTGTTATCGCTGGTGGTTCAGTTCGTCCAGTTGTTGAACTTTGTGGAATTAAAGATATCACTGCAAAATCTTATGGTTCAAGAAATAAAATTAATTGCGTTAAAGCAACTTTAAATGCTTTACAACAATTAAGATCAAAAGAAGAAGTTGCACTTCTTCGCGGAAAATCTGTTGAGGAAATTTTATAGGAGGTAAATTATGGCAGAAACTAAGAAAACAACAACAAAATCAACTACTGCTACAAAATCTACTTCAGCTAAATCAACAGCAGTAAAAAAAGAAACAGCTACCAAAACTCCAGCAAAAACAGTAGCTAAATCAACATCTGCAAAAAAGGATACAGCAACAAAAACAACAGCATCAAAAACTGTGGCTAAAACACCAGCAAAGAAAGCTACAACAAAATCTGCTGAAGTTAAAGTTGAACCAAAAAAAGCAGAAGTTAAAGTTGAAAAAACAACAAAACCTGCTAAAAAAGGTAAAATGATTAGAGTAACTTTAATTAGAAGTTACATTGGTTACAATAAAGACCAAGCAAGAACTGTTAAAGCTCTTGGTTTAAATAAAATAAATTCATCAAACGAACTAGTTGATAACGCTTGCATTAGAGGTATGATCTTCAAAGTTAAACATTTAGTTCGCGTTGAAGAAATGAACTAGGGGGAAAAATTATGAAATTACATCAATTATCTCCAGCTCCTAATTCACAAGTTAGTGCTAGACGTGTTGGCCGTGGTCTTGGTTCTGGTCTTGGTAAAACAAGCGGAAGAGGAACAAAAGGTCAAAACTCTAGAAGTGGTGGTGGAGTTAGATTAGGATTCGAAGGTGGTCAAATGCCACTTGTTAGAAGATTGCCTAGAAGAGGATTCAGTAATGCTTTATTCAAAAAAGAATACAATGTTATTAACGTTTCTGATTTAGAAAATTTCAAAGCAAACACAGTTGTAACAGTCGAACTTCTTCAAGAGAAAGGTATTATTAATAAAATCGCCCCTTATGGTTTAAAGGTGTTGGGTAATGGAAATTTAACAAAGGCTTTAACTGTTAAAGCAAATAAATTTTCTGAAAGTGCAATACAAAAAATCAATGAAGCGGGTGGAAAAGCAGAGGTGCTATAATGTTTAAAACGTTAATTAACGCTTTTAAAGTAAAAGAAATTAGAGTTAAAATCTATATCACACTTCTATTAATCTTAGTTTATCGCCTAGGTTGCTGGATTCCAGTTCCAGGATTAAACTTAGATGGCTTCGCTGAGCAAATTCAAGGTCAAGATTTCTTAAATTTGCTAAGTTCTGTTAGTGGTGGCGCATTAGCAAATGGTGCGATTTTTGCACTAGGTGTTAGCCCATATATTTCAAGTTCTATTATTATTCAATTGCTTACTATCGCAATCCCAAGATTAGAAAGACTTTCTAAAATGGGTGAGGAAGGTAGGAAGAAAATAGCTGAATACACTAAATATACGGCATTAATTTTAGCGTTTGTTCAAGCTATTGGTATAGTTCTAGGATATAAAGAAATATTAAACACTAATGTTCTTCCAGGTGCGTTAGTTGGTGCTATGGTAGTTTTAATTCTAGTAGCTGGCGCTATGTTCACATACTGGTTAGGTGAAAAAATTACTGCATACGGAATTTCTAATGGTGTTTCACTATTGATTTTCGTTGGTATTCTATCTACTGCTGCTTCTTCAATTCTTGCAACTATCAAAGATATTGCAGGTGGAAACACTGAAAAAATCTGGGAATTAGTATTGTTTATTGTTGCATTAATTTTTATTTTCGGTTTTATCGTGTTTATGGATATGGCTGAAAGAAAAATTCCTGTTCAATATGCTAAGCAAGTTAAGGGAAGAAAAATGTATGGTGGGCAAAGCACACATATTCCTATTAGAGTTAACGCAACAGGTGTTATGCCTATAATTTTTGCTATGTCAATATTGTCTTTCCCACAATTAATTATGAGTATTGTTGCTCCTAAAAGTGGGTTCTACACATGGTATAGTAACTGGTTAGGAACTGGCAGTTGGGTTTATATAATCCTTGTTGGTTTATTAATCACATTCTTCTCGTACTTCTGGACTCAAATAACATTTAATCCAGAAGATGTATCTAAAAATATTCAGCAAAATGGTGGTTTCATTCCAGGTATTCGTCCAGGAAAACCAACAGCTCAATATTTAAAGAAAATATCTAATAGAATAACATTATTTGGTGCTATATTCCTTGCAATTATTGCAATAGTTCCAAGTTTAATATTTAAAGGAATTGGAACAGGTGGATTAGTTGGTGCATTTAGCGCAACTGGACTATTAATCGTTGTTTCAGTTGCAATTGAAATTGATAAACAATTAGATGCACAAATGTTAATGAGAAACTATAAAGGTTTCTTAAAATAATTAATTAATCTTTTTAAATGTGAATATCAATAATTTAAAAATTCCCAATACCAAAGAAATTGATATTCACATTTGGAAAAATTAAAATAAAAAACAAAGGAATGGAAAATGATGAAATTATCAATGTTAGGTGCTCCAGGTTGTGGTAAAGGTACTCAAGCAAAAAAACTAAGTGCTTATTATAATATTCCACACATTTCAACTGGTGACATTTTTAGAAAAGCAATAAAAGAACAAACTGAATTAGGAAAACTTGCTGAAAAATATATGAGCAAATTAGTTCCTGATGAAATTACTATCGGCTTAGTAAAAGAAAGAGTTAAAGAGGCTGATTGTGCAAATGGATTTATTTTAGATGGTTTTCCAAGAACAGTCGCTCAAGCTGAAGCTTTCCTAAAAGATAATTCTTTCGATAGAATCCTATATTTTAATATAGATGAACAAACAGTTATAAAAAGAATTCTTGCAAGAAGAACTTGCGCTAATTGCGGTGAAATTTATATTGATGACGGAAATCTTGGTAAAACTTGCACAAAGTGTGGTGGCGACTTGATTGTACGTGCTGAAGATAGTAAAATTGAAGAAAGAATTAACACTTATAATAAAGAAACATTCCCATTGGTTAATTATTTTAAAGAAAAAGGTTTGATTTTTGAAATCAACACTAATGATGTTAAGAGTACTGAAGCTAGTGCTCAAATTGAAGAAATTTTCAATATAATAACTAAAGAATTGGATGCAAATAAATAATGATAAAATTAAAAAGTGAAAAAGATTTAGTTGATATGCGTGTTGCTTGTAAAATCACTGGTGACACACTTAAATATATAGAAACTAAAATAAAACCAGGTATTTCCACAAAGGAATTAGATACTCTCGCAAACGAGTTTATCAAAAGTAAAGGTGCAAAACCATCATTTAAAAATTATGCTGGCTTTCCTGGTTCGCTTTGCACTTCAATTAATGATGTTATAGTTCACGGCATCCCTAGTGAATCTGTAATTTTAAAAGAAGGGGATATAATTAGCATTGATGTTGGAGCTAAATACAATGGCTTCCACGGAGATGCTGCAAGAACATTTCCAGTTGGAAAAATAGATGCTAAAACTGCAAAACTAATCAAAGTAACTGAAAAAAGTTTTTTTGAAGGTATTAAAGACTTAAAGGCAGGAGCTTTTGTTGGAGATATCTCACATAGAATTCAAACCTATGTTGAAAAAAACGGTTTCTCAATTGTTAGAGAATTGGTGGGGCATGGTGTTGGCAGAGATCTTCATGAAGATCCTATGGTTCCTAATTATGGAAGAGCTGGAAGCGGTGCAAAACTTAATGCAGGTGCAACAATCGCTATTGAACCTATGGTAAACATGGGCGAAAGAAATGTTGTTTTTAAAAGCGATGGTTGGACTTGTGCAACAAGAGATGGGCTTCCTGCAGCTCATTATGAAAATACTATTTTAATAACTGAAAATGGTGTAGAAATTTTAACTTTATAAAGGGTATTTATGCAAACAAAATTTGATGTAGGAAGTGTTGTTAAATCAACATATGGTCATGATAAAGGTGAACTATTTGTGGTTTTGAGTGTTAACGAAAGCAATGCGTTTATTGTTAATGGGAAATCACGTAAGATAGAAAAACCTAAAAAGAAAAATTTAAAGCATATTTATCTTTTACTAAAAAACACCGATCTAAAAGAGTTAATCGTAAATAATAAAGCAACAGATGCACATATCATTAAACTCTTAAAAGAGTATAAAAACAAAGAACTAGGAGGCAATTAGTTTTGTCAAAACAAGATGTTATGGAAACTGAGGGCGTTGTTGTTGAGGTACTTCGCAACGCAAATTTTAAAGTTAAGTTAGTTAACGGATTTGTTATAACTGCCTATTTATCTGGTAAACTTCATTTAAACAATATCCGAATTCTAGTAGGAGACCAAGTTAAAGTCGAGATGTCGCTTTATGATTTAACAAAAGGCCGTATAGTATGGCGTATGAAACAACAAAAAGCAGAGGAGATAAAGTAATATGAAAGTAAGACCATCAGTTAAGAAAATGTGTGATAACTGCAAAGTTATTAAAAGAGATGGAACCGTTATGGTTATATGCTCAAAATATCCTAAACATAAACAAAGACAAGGCTAATTTGTGTTTATTATTTAAGTGCTGTTTAAGTGCTTAATATTGGCTTTGAAAATAACTGTGGTTTGTGTGCGGCTGAATTAACACACCACATTTATATATATAATTATTTTATTTAAGAAAATTTTATGGAGGAAATTAAATGGCTCGTATCGCTGGAATTGATTTACCAAGAGAAAAAAGAGTTGAAATTGGTTTAACTTATATTTATGGTATTGGTAAACAAACTGCTATTAAAATTTTGAATGAAACCAAAATTAATCCTGACACACGTGTTAAAGATTTAACAGAAGATGAAGTTGCAAAAATCAGACTTTATATCGAAAAGAATTGTGTTGTTGAAGGAGATTTGCAAAGAGAAATTTCATTAAATATTAAACGTTTGCAAGAAATTGGTTGTTATCGTGGAATCCGCCACAGAAAAGGATTACCTGTTCGTGGTCAAAACACAAAACAAAATGCAAGAACAAGAAAAGGTCCAAAGAAAACTGTTTCAAAGGGCAAAAAAGCTAAAAAATAATTTTTGTTAGGAGAATACAATGGCTAGTACACAAAGTAAGAAGAAAGTTACAACTAGAAAAAAGAAAGTAACTAAAAATATTGATAAAGGCTGTGCTTATATTAATGCTTCTTTCAATAACACAATCGTTACTATAACCGACCAAGCTGGCAATGCTATTTCTTGGAGCAGTGCAGGAAGTTTGGGTTTAAAAGGTTCTAGAAAAAGCACTCCATATGCTGCTCAACAAGCTGCTGAACAAGCTGCTAAAGTTGCTGCGGACTTGGGTGTTAGAAGTGTTGATGTTTTTGTTAAAGGTCCAGGCAATGGAAGAGAAACTGCAATTAGAGCAATCCAAACTGCAGGTATCAACATCACAATGATTCAAGATGTTTCACCTATTCCACACAATGGTTGCAGACCACCAAAACGCAGAAGAATATAATCCAATTATTAATTTAATTGAATGGTTAATATTTTAGCAATACATATTGCTTTAAATAATTAATAGAATAGATATTTGAAAGTATTAAAATTAAACTTTCGTTTTATAAATTTAAAGGAGAAATTATAAATGGCTAAATACACAGGCGCTGATTGTAGATTATGCCGTAGAGAAGGTTGCAAACTTTTCTTAAAAGGCGAAAGATGTTTATCTAGTAAATGTTCTATTGAAAGAAATCCTGTTGTTCCAGGTGTTCATGGTGCAGCTAGAAAGAAACCAACAGAATATAGTTTACAATTAAGAGAAAAACAAAAAGTTAAAAGAAGTTATGGTCTTTTAGAAAAACAATTCAAGAAATATTACAATATGGCTGAGAATATGAAAGGTATTGTTGGTGAAAATATGCTTTCATTATTAGAACGCCGTTTAGATAATGTTGTTTATAGAATGGGAATTGGCTCATCTAGAGCTGAGAGCCGTCAAATTGTTAACCATGGTCATATAACTGTTAACGGAAAGAAAGTTAATATTCCTTCATTCCTTGTAAAAGTTGATGATGTTATCGCAGTTCGTGATAATAAAAAAGAACTTCCTATGTTTAAAGAATTAAAAGATATGAAAATTGTTCTTCCAAAATGGTTAGAATTCGATGCTTCAACTTTAACAGGCAAAGTTGTTGCTTTACCACAAAGAGATGATATTGATCTAAATGTTAAAGAACACTTAATTATCGAGTTATACTCTAAATAATAATTAAGAAAAAAAATCCAAAAAAGTGAGGAATTTTCAATATGATGGAAATCGAAAAACCTAAAATTACTTGCGAGGAAA
The DNA here is from genome assembly GCA_934778125.1 of uncultured Clostridia bacterium. Lineage (GTDB taxonomy): Bacteria > Bacillota > Clostridia > Christensenellales > UBA1242 > UBA11490. Next base: position 49,428 of record CAKVOF010000002.1, on the reverse strand, counting down.
CTGATAATGGATGTTTTGCAAGATTTATAGTTGAACCTCTTGATAGAGGATTTGGTATAACTCTTGGAAACTGCTTAAGAAGAGTACTTTTATCTGCACTTCCAGGTGCTGCTCCAGTTGGGATTAAAATTCATGGTGTACAACATGAGTTTAGCACAATTAGAGGAGTTGCTGAAGATGTTGTTGATATTGTTTTAAATATCAAAAACTTAACAGTTAAATCAATGGATACATCAAAAGATTTCAACACAATCTTAAGATTAAATAAATATGGTGCAGGGGAAGTTACTGCAGCAGATTTTGAGCCAAATGATTTGGTTGAAATTTTAAACCCAGACCTTCATATCTGCACATTAGATGCTGATGCAAAGTTTGAATTAGAAGTGTTTATTGGTAGAGGTAGAGGTTTTGTTCAAGCCGATGACCATAAGCCAGAAGATGCTCCAATTGGTTATATTAGTGTTGATTCAAACTTTACTCCAGTTAAAAAAGTTAACTATTATGTTCAAAATACACGTGTTGGACACAGTATTGATTACGACAAATTAACAATTGAAGTTGAAACTAATGGAACATTATCTGCAAGGGAAGTTATAAGCTTAAGCGGTAAACTTGTTCAAGATCATATTGGATTGTTTGTTGATTTAGTTGAAAGTATGTCTGAAATGGATTTATTAATAAATCGTGAAGAAGATAAACAAACTAAAGTTCTAGAAATGACTATTGAAGATATGGATTTATCTGTTAGAAGTTATAACTGCTTAAAAAGAGCAGGTATTTGTACGGTTGAAGATTTAACAAGAAAATCTGAAAGAGATTTGGCAAAAGTTAAGAATTTAGGTAAGAGATCTCTTGATGAAGTTGCTGCAAAACTTCAAAGTTATGGATTATCTTTAAGAAATGATGAAGACTAAAAAGGAGAAAAACAATGAGAAAACTAGGTAGACCAACTGATCAAAGAATGGCAGTTATTAAAAAATTAGCTACTGATTTATTGTGGTACGGTAAAGTTGAAACAACTCTTCCAAAAGCAAAAGAAGTTAGATCATATGCGGAAAAAATATTAACTCTTGCCATCAATACTTACACAGACACAGTTAAAGTTACAAAGAACACAGTTGATGCTAAAGGCGTTACTTCTAAAAGAGAAGTTATAAACGATGGTGCTAAAAAATTAGCTGCTAGAAGAGAAATTATGAGCAGATTATATGATATTCAAGAAGTTAGAGCTGATAAAGAATCAAAAGCAAATTTTGTTGCTAGAACAAAGAATATCAATCATCCATTAATTGAAAAAATCTTTAACGAATATGCACCAAAATACGCTAAGCGTGCAGAAGAATTAAAGATTGGTGGTGGATACACGAGAATTGTCAAATTGTCAACTAGAGTTGGCGATTGTGCTGAAACTGCTTTAATTGAATTAATTTAAGTAAAATAATTTGTATTAAAAAAGTCGATTTTGAAATATATTCATTGTTGACTTTTTTTGTCTAAATATATGAATAACAATACAAATATATGTATCATTATGCACACAAGCGTTTTGGTTGAAGATTGAAAATATGTATTTTTTATTTAAATACAAATTGTTTCAATTATAAATTGTAGTTTTTGGGGTAATATGGTAAACTATTAGTATAAAAGGTAATAACACATGGAAGAAATAGATATTTTAGATGAAAATGGTAATAAATTAAATGACATAAGAACAATTGAAGAAATTCATAAATTGGGATTGTGGCATAGAGCTGTTGTTGTTTTAATAATAAATAGTAAAGGCAAAATATTAGTTCAACAGCGTGCAAGCACAAAAGTTTTCTTCCCAAATTCATGGGAAATGTGCTTAACTGGTCATGTTGATGCTGGCGAGTTATCTATAGAAACAGCAATTCGCGAGGTTGGCGAAGAAGTTGGTCTTAGAATTTCAAAGAAGGATTTGTCATATATTTATTCATTTAGAAGAGAATACTTTGCAGAAGGCTCAATAGAAAGATTGTTTTTTGATGTTTTTTGCGTTAAAACAAGTTTTGATGAAAATGATGTGAAAATCCAAGAGGAAGAGGTTCAGGCGTTTAAACTTATAAATCTAAATGAATTAAAAGAAATGATTGATAATGGTCTAGTCCACACCGATAACGAAACAAACATTTTAATTGATTTAATGGAAAAAGGTGTTTTATGTTAAGTATAGATGATAGTAAATTTATAATAAGTGTTGCTGATAGTTCTAAAATTAAGATAGATGAAAAAGACCAAATTGCTTTTGTTGGCAGAAGTAATGTTGGGAAAAGCTCTCTATTAAATATGTTATGTTCTAATAAAAAATTAGCTAGAACAAGTTCAACTCCAGGAAGAACAAGATTAATAAATTATTTTTTAATAAATAATAGTTTTTATTTTGTTGATTTGCCAGGGTATGGATATGCTAAAGCAAGTCAAACTGAAATTGAAGGCTGGCAAAGCTTGCTAGAGCCATATCTGGTTAATAATGGAAAATTAAAATGTGTCTGTGTGTTGGTTGATTCAAGAATAATTCCAACTGATTTAGATAAACAAATGATTAATTTTTTGAGTTACTACGCTATTCCATTCATAGTTATTGCCACAAAGTGCGATAAAATTCCAAAATCAAAAATTAAACCGCAACTATTAAAAATTGCCAATAGCCTAGGTCTTGCTAAGGATAATGTTTTAGGTTCTAGCTCTGAAAATAATTATTGCAAGCAAGAGATATTAAATAAACTTGATTTATATTTAAATAAATAATTGATTTTAAATTTACTAAACAAATGCATTAATTAATAAATAGCAAATTATTAATAATGCATTTTTTACTAGCAAAAGTCCCTTTATAAACATATATTTAAATAGTTTAATTATAGGGGGAAATTGTATGAAATATTTTGGGACTGATGGTATTAGAGGATATATTGATGATGGCTTAGATAGTAACTTAGCGTATAAAGTTGGATGTGGTGTTGCTGGATTTATTTATGCTCATAATTTGCCACGAAAAGTTATAATAGGTAAAGATACAAGAATAAGTGGAGATATGCTCGTTTTTTCAATAACAAGTGCATTATTGAACTACGGAATTGATGTTTGTTATGTTGGGATTGTGCCAACCGCGTGCGTTTCTTATCTTTCATCAAAAACTGAAGTAGGAATTGGTATCATGGTAACGGCATCACATAATACCTATGATATGAATGGGATTAAAATAATCAATAATCTCGGTTATAAATTACCCATCTCTGATGAAGAAGAGATAGAAAAATTTATTGATGATATTCCTAAAATTGATGGCAATATAAAGGGTAGTTTTTATGAAGATAAAAATTTAGTTGAGATATATAAGGAATCAATTTTAGAGGCCAATAAAGTTGATTTGAGTGGATTTAATATTGCAATCGATTGCGCAAATGGATCAAATTATCAAATTGCCTTAGATGTGTTTAAAAAATTACACGCAAATATTGTTCCAATAGCATATGCTAACGATGGATTGAATGTTAATAATGGATGTGGGGCACAACATGTTGAAAATCTTCAAAGAGAAGTGCTGTATCATAAATGTGATATAGGGTTTGCGTTTGATGGTGACGCCGATAGATTAAGGGTGGTTTTAAATGATGGTACAATATTAGATGGTGATGACATACTTTTTGTTTTTGCAAACTATATGAAGATTAAAAATAGACTTAATTCGCTTAGTGTGGTTGGAACCATTATGACAAACGTAGGAACTGAGAAAAGTTTAAATAAGTGCGGTATTTCATTGAAAAGAGTGCAAGTGGGAGATAGAAATGTTATTGAACTTATGAAAAATGAGCATTTTTCAATTGGTGGAGAAACTAGCGGGCATATTTGTATGCACGATTATAACACAACATGTGATGCTCTATTTAATGCTGTTTATTTTATGAATATAGTTGTTAATGGAAAAATCTCTATTCAAGACTTACTTTTAAGAATAAAAAAAGAACCTCAAACTATTAAAAACTTAAATGTTTCTAAATCGTTTAGAGGCAAATACAATACAAATGTTAATTTTTTGAACGAACTACAAGCACTGGAAGAAAATCATAAAAATGATGCTAGAATTGTTGTTAGACCAAGTGGAACTGAACCAGTTTTTAGAATAATGGTTGAAAGTGATTCTGTTGAGCATAACAATATTGTAATAAAAGAAATAACTGATTTATTTGATAAGCATAATAAAACAAATTAATTAGTTTATAAGGTTTTAAAACAATCAAATTTTTAGGTAGCATATTTATAATTAATGATTAGATATGAATTTATTAAAATTGTTTAGAAAAAGAAAAAACTGCTTATTTTTGCAGTTTTTTACTTATCACCATTGTTTTCATCATCTTTTAATTGATCTTGCAAATCATTTGAAAATAGGGTGGCAAGTTTTTTAATCATGTATTGGTCAGTTACAGGTTTTAAGAAAACTTTATCATTTTCAATAACCTCTGTGCAAAATGTGAAAATTGGTTTTTTGTTTTCTTCTCCTAAAAGATAAGCATATTCTTCTTTTCCACTTTTTAAAACATCAACAACAATAAATTTTTTATCGTTTGAAAGTGTAACAACTGTTTGTGGTTTTGTTCTCATATTCATTCTCCTTACTTTATGTTAGCATATCATTTTATAAATAATGTGTCAATCAAATGATCATAAATTAATGCAAAATAATAATAAAACATAATTATAAAAATAACACATCACGCATAAATATGCATCAAATTTATTTGTTTTGGTCTTTAATCAATAGATAAACATTGTTTGGCAAATTATCTATAATATTTTTTTTCAAAATATTTAAATCATAGGTTTCAGCCATTCTTATTTCAACAATTGGAAGTTTAGCGCATTTTAAAGCATCATAAACATCTCTATCCATCTTTTTTAGTGCTTGCACAATTGGGTTAGAATTGAACAAATCTATAGCAAGAACGGGTGTCATTGTTCTTCTCAAAAATACGCAAACATCAACATATTTACTCAATATTTTGTTGTACATATTTTTGTCGCCAATTGGATTCACAATATTATCAACTCCAACATAAGGGAAAGCAATAAAATCTCTTGGTAAAGCTTTATGTAGAGCTTCTAGAAATTTCATCTCCGCCTCCGAGCAGTAATGTTGATTCAATTCCAACGATAAATTTGTTGATTTAATAGAGGTTTTTTTCTTTTTAGGTTGGCGTTTTAACATTACTATTGTTAGTATAAATATACATAAACCAACCAAAACAATAATTAATGGAATAAATACTTTACTATCTATCATTTTACCCTACCTTATTCTAAGTTTAACCAATCAATTGGCTTTTTGCCTAATTTAACTAAAACTTCATTAGCTTTGCTGAAATGTTTGCAACCAAACCAACCACCTTGATTTGCGCTCATTGGGCTAGGGTGCACTGCGGTAAAAACATAATGTTTAGATCTATCAACATTTTTTACTAAATTTTTTGCATTTGATCCCCAAACGAGAAAAACAACAGGATCTTCTCTTTTGTTTAATAAATCAATAACCTTGCTGGTAATTATTTCCCAGCCTTTTCCTTTATGGCTATTAGGCATGCTTTGTTCAACTGTTAAAACTGAGTTTAGTAATAACACTCCTTGTTTTGCCCAATTTGTTAAATTTCCTGTTTTAGGCATTTCTCCACCAATATCTGAAGTTATTTCCTTGAAAATATTGATTAAAGATGGCGGAAGATTCACACCATTTTCAACAGAAAATGAAAGTCCATGTGCTTGGTTGGGATTATGATACGGATCTTGGCCTATTATAACAACTTTAACATCTTCATACTTAACCAAGTTTAATGCTCTAAAAACATTCTCTGGTTTAGGGTAGATAATTTTATTGGAATATTCCTTATTTAGCCATTCCGTTAAATTTTTATATTCAGAACTTTCAAATTCTTTTTCAAGAAGCTTGTACCAACTTTTTGTTATTAAAAACATTTTATCCTCACAAGATATCTAATATATTCATTATAACATATTAGTTTGATAAAAACAATAAAATACGAAAAAAGGTATTTTGTTTAATGAAAGTGGCTATAAAAATTGAATAAAAATTAAAGTTGTGGTAACATATTAGTATGGAAAAAATAAATTTAGTAGTTAAAACAAAGAAAAAAATAAAAAAATTAGGACTAGCTCTTGGTGGTGGAGGGGCTAGGGGTTTATCTTTGATTGGTGTTATTAGAGCATTTGAAGAGAATAATATAACTTTTGATTATGTTGCGGGAACTAGTGTTGGCGCACTAATTGGAGCGTTCTATTGCGCTGGTTTATCATCAAAGCAAATGGAGGAAATTGCTAGGAATACTAAAGAAAGTGACATAAAAACAAATTTGATTCCTTTTATGCCAAGTAAAACTGAGGGTTTAGAAAGAATAATAAAAAATAATCTAGGAGATATAGATATTTTAGATTTAAAAACACCATTTTGTGCTGTTGCAGTTGATGTTTTGAAAGGAGAAGAAGTTCATCTAACAAAAGGAAATTTGGCAAAAGCTGTTGCTGGATCTTGTGCAGTTCCTGCTGTTTTCAATCCAGTTGAATTTGGTGACTACTTACTGTTTGATGGTGGCCTTCAAAACACCATTCCGAGCAATGTTCCTAAGCTTCAAGGTTGCGAAAGAACAATCGCAGTTGATATTAACTCATCGAGAGGAAGTGGCGCGAAGTCAACAAAATATGTTGATCTAATGATGGCTTCAATTGGTATTATGATGAAAAGTAATGCAATTAAGGGATACTTAAATGCGGATTTAATGATTGCACCTGATTTGAAAAGATTCAGTTCTAAGAAATTTGCAGGAATCGATGAGATGATAGAAGAAGGTTATAAATCTGCGATGGAAGTTATGCCAGAACTTCTAGAACTAATAAAAAAGAAAAATAAAAAAAGTTTTATAAAGCGAATTTTTAGAATTAAAAGCAAATCAAAATGAAACTAAAAGTTTTTAATTATTTTAAAGTAAGGCAAATTGAAAAAATTTGTTTTAGAAATATTATTAAATATTTGTGTGTTATATGCCTAGCAATAGCAACACTTTTCTTTTCGGACCCAATTGAATTATTGTTAAAATTGAAAGTGCCTCAATTTGAAAAAGACAATCAAACAGCACAAGTGCATTTTATTGATGTTGGTCAAGGCGATTGCATTGCGGTTAGGTTTAATAATGGAAAAACAATGTTAATTGATAGTGGTGTGGCCAATCAAGAGAAAAAATTAATCAAATATCTAGATGAAATATTTTTTAAAGGTTATGATAAAATATTTGATTATGTAATTTTAACCCACACAGATATTGATCACTATGGAAATATGAATTTGATTTTGTCCAGATATAATATTGGTAAATTTTATGTGCCACCAAATTATAACGAATCTACATCAATAAATGAGATAAAGAATACTGTTAATAGGAAGCAAATTACTATTGAAGAAAATATAGATGGTTTGAAGTTGGAGTTTGAAGAAAATACGGTAAATTGGTATATGGCAGGAACTGATTTATTAGATGATAACTCATTATGTCCAATGCTATATTTTAATCTAAATGGAAAGAAAATGCTCTTAACTGGAGACTTAAATATTGAAAGTGAAAACTTATTGCTATACGCAAATAATATTGAAAATGTTGATGTTTTGAAAGCTGGGCACCATGGAAGTAAAAGTAGCACGGGTAAAATGATTTTAGAAGAAACAACTCCTAATTATTTAATAATAAGTGTTGGTGAAAATACATATGGTCATCCAAGCAGTGAATTGATTGAAAGAGTTGCTGATTTCAACTTAACGCATAATAAAGAAATTTCAATCTTAAGAACTGATAAATTAGGAAACATAATTTTAAATTTCAAAAATAATGATATAAGTGTTTCAACACTAAGTAACATAAATGACTATTTTATAATTTCGTGGTGGGTGATAGTTTTAATTTTTGTGTTGTCATATAGTTTATATTTTGTTTTTGCAAGAAAATATGTTATAAATAAAATGTATGAGAAAAACTTAAAAGCAAGTGAAAGTAAAGATAAAGAATAATTCAACAATTTTATACAATCTTGGATTTATCTAATTGATTTTCGAGTATGGACTTATTTAATTTTGTTATTTTAATTGAAAATAGTTGAATATTAAAGTATAATTTCTTTAAGGAGTAATATATTTGAAATCAAGAATTTGCATTTTAGGGCTTTCCAAAGAATATACAAATAAAATTGCTGAAAATCTAGCGAAAAAGCTAGATATGTTTTATCTTGATGTTGATGCACTTGTTGAATATGAGATTGTTAATCCAGCATATATTGAGATGCAATGTGGGGTAGATTATTTAGCAAAACTGCAACGTGATTGCGTTAAAAGAGCTGTTTCATTTGAAAATTCACTTCTAACGATGGACTACACACTTCTAAATGATAAGGAAAATTTGAAAGCAGTAAAAAAAGAATGTTTAATAATATATGTAAATTTATCTAAGGAAAGTTATGAAAAAAAGTTAAATAAAGACAAAACTAAAAAATTAAGGCAAATTTTGGATGTGTTTATGTTTAATGAAAGAAATAAGATATGTGAATCAATTGCAGAAATTTCTATAGATTCAAATGGAAAAAGTTATCTTCAAGTGGCAAATTTGGCCAAAATTGAAATAACAAATTATTATAAAAACGTTCTATTAGGAGATAAAAAATGAGTATAGATATCAAAACCGTTAATAATATAAGAGTTTTGGCGTGCGAAACTATTTCAAACGCAAATAGTGGGCATAGTGGAATCGTGTTAGGTTCAGCACCAATACTTTACACATTGTTTGCAAAACACATAAATGTAGTTCCGTATAAACCTCTTAATATATTAAGGGATAAGTTTGTTATGTCTGCTGGGCACGGAAGTGCTTTATTATACACAACTTTACACGCAATGGGTTACGATATCTCAAGTGATGATTTAAAGAAATTTAGAAAGTTAGATAGCAAAACGCCAGGTCACCCAGAACTTTGTCAAGAACTAGGCGTTGAGTGCACAACAGGACCTCTTGGGCAAGGTGTTGCCACTGCAGTAGGAATGGCATTGGCTGACAAAATGATGGGGGCAAGATTTAATAAACCTAATTGTAAACTTTTTGATAATAAGGTTTATGCGTTAATTGGTGATGGTTGTTTGATGGAGGGTGTGGCTTTAGAAGCTCTAAGTTTTGCAGGTAATTTATGCTTAGATAACTTAGTTGTTTTATATGATTCAAATGATGTTTCTCTAGATAGCAGAACGGACAAGACGTTTGCTTTAAACACAGAGCAAATTATGCAAGGAATGGGCTTTAATGTTATTAAGGTAAACGATGGGAATAGTGTTCAAGAGATTGATATTGCTATCCAAGAAGCCAAGAAAAGTTTAAAACCTAGTTTCGTGATTATAAAAACAAACATTGGATTTGGCTCAGCTGTTCAAAACACGAATAAAGCTCATGGGCTTGTTTTAAATCAAGAAGGGCTAAATGACTTAAAAAAAGTTTTAAGAGTTGATAATTTACCATTTGAATTTGAAAGAGAAGTGCAAAACCACTTGATAGAAGTTCAAAAGCGTTTTAAAATCGTTGAAAAAAATCTAAATGGCAGAATAAGTGAATATCATAAATTATATAAAATGGAATATAAAGAACTAATAGATTTTTATAACGAAAATTATAGAGATGCTTATAAATATCTTATAAATTTGGATCAACCAGTTGGTAAATCAACACGTGAAATGGGTGGCAGTGTATTGAATGCGTTGGCTGAAAAATATAGCCAAATTATTGGTGGCACTGCTGACTTATCTAGTTCAACAAAAGCATACATAAAAAATGGAAATGATGTTTCTAAATTAGACTTTAGTGGTAGAAACATACTTTATGGCGTTAGGGAGTTTGCGATGGCGTGCATAACAAACGGATTAGCTCTTTCAGATTTTATGCCATTTGCAAGCACATTTTTAGTATTTAGTGACTATATGAAGAGTGCAATAAGGTCATCTGCATTAATGAAACTTCCAGTAACATATATTTTAACGCACGATAGCATTGCAGTAGGAGAAGATGGCCCAACCCACGAACCAATAGAGCAATTATCAACCTTTAGAAGCGTTCCAAATTTAGCAGTATTCAGGCCTTGTAACTATGAAGAAACGTGTTTTGCATATGCATATCCATTGATTAATAAAATTCCATCAATAATTGCTTTAACAAGGCAAAATTTACCAATAATATCTTCTGGGGAAAATGCAGAAGATGTTGTTAAAGGTGGTTACGTTATCTCAAGGGAAGTGAAATCTGAACTCCACGCAGTACTAGTTGCAACTGGAAGTGAAGTGCAACTCGCAATAAGTGCTCAAAAATTACTTTTAGATAAGGGCTTTAATGTTAGAGTTGTTTCTATGCCTTGTGTTGAAGTGTTTGAATCCCAACCTAAAAAATACAAAGAAAAAGTGCTTCCATCTAATTTTTCTGCGGTTGTTACCGTTGAGGCAGGATCAACGCAAAGTTGGTTTAAATATGCGGGGAAAACGGGAGCTTGCATAGGTATAGATGAGTTTGGTGCGAGTGCTCCTCAAGATGTTTTATTTAAAAAATATGATATAACTATTGATAGAATTGTTAAGGAAACCGTTAATGTGATTAATAAAAACAGAACAAAAACTTATTCTGTTTTTAATTAATTATAGAAAATTGAATAATTAAATTAATTTTGAAAAATATAATATAGGCAACACAAAAAAATCATTTAGGTTTTTAAATGTTTTGCTTTAAAAAGGTGCATCAAATATATTATGCACCTTTTTTATTTTATATAGTTCAACATTTTTAATTCAGTTTTAAATTTTTGTTTTATTTCTTTAAAAGCAACTTTTGCTATTAATTTATGACCATTTTGATTTGGGTGAATTCCATCAAAGCAAAGGCTTTTAATATAAGCTCTATTCATAAGAAGGGTTGGTCTAATATCAATTACTCGGCAGTTATTTTTGTTTGCACATTTTAATATTGCAAGGTTGTATCTTTCTTCTTGCTTATAAATATTTGAAATATCTTTTCTTAAAAATTCTAAGATTCTTTTTTCATCACCTTGTTTTGAAATGCAATTTTTAAAGTATCTATTTGAGTCAATAGGGGAAAGACTTACTAATGCCACTTCAACACCACTTGCCTTAAGTTCTTTTATTACATTATCTAGTTTCTTTTCGAATTGAGATATGGGAGTTACATTCTTATGACTATAGCGTGGATTTTCTGAAACTTTTTTCCAATCATAGTCGCTATCATTTCCACCAAGTGCAATCACAGCAATGTTTAAGTTTTCATCATCAATAATAATATTATCAATGTAATCTTTAAACCAATTTTTGCTAATTGCACGTGAAAGTGTTTGACCAAAAGAAGATAAGTTGTTTATATTAATATTTAAGTATTTTCCTACTAAATCAACGGCATTTTCCTTAAGTTTATTAAGTTTATTATTTTTTGGTGCTATTCCTTTTGTAATTGAATCTCCAAAAATTGTAACATTTAAATTGCACATAATTTAATCTCCTTTAACTTATAATTATTATATTGGATTTGTTTATAAAAAACACGCTAATTTAATCTCATCAAAATCCACAGTTAAACACACAAAAGTAGATATTAAATATAGTTGTTCTACTATTAATAAAATGCAGGTCTACCAATTGTAGAGTGAAAAAAGAACTTGAATAAATCAAGTTCTTTTGCTTTAATTAATCAAGTCATTTTTTAGCTAGCATAGCATATTCTTCATATTTTCTTCTAGCCAATTCTTTAGCCTCATCAAATAACATTTGAGCTAATTTTTCATCTTTTTTCTTTAGGGCAGTATATCTATTTTCTCCATTTAAAAAGTCTTCATAATTTAAAGTTGGTTCTTTGCTATCAAGCATGAAAGGGTTTTTACCGTTTGCCACATTTCTAGGATCATATCTCCACAAATGCCAGTAACCGGTTTCAACCGCTTTTTTCATCTCAAGTTGAGAGTTGCTCATATTAATGCCGTGATTTATGCAAGGGGCATAAGCAACAATGATTGAAACACCATCATAACTTTCTGCTTCTTGAACTGCAGTTAAAAACTGATTCATATTGGCACCCATTGCAACTTTTGCAACATAAACATTTTTATATGTTGAAGCAATTAAAGCAAGGTCCTTTTTATTAGTTCTTTTTCCAAAACTGGCAAATTTTGCAACGGCTCCAATAGGGGTTGATTTAGAAGCTTGACCACCAGTGTTTGAATAAACTTCAGTGTCTAAAACCAAGATGTTAACATTTTCGCCACTAGCCAACACATGATCAAGACCGCCATATCCTATATCATAAGCCCAGCCATCTCCGCCAACAATCCAAACAGAGTTCTCACCAAAATGTTCTTTTAAGTTTTCAATATTTTTAGCATAATTTACTGCTTCACTATCTAATTCTAGAGTTTTAATCTTATCTAAAAGCTCAGCACCTAATTTTCTTTGTTCTTTAATATCTTTAGAATTTAATATTGCGGTTTCTATATTTTTTAATTCCGAATTGTTTGTTGATTCACATAATGCATCAACATTTTTAAACAATTGTTCTCTATTAAATTTTAATCCTAATTTAATTCCAAGCCCAAATTCCGCATTATCTTCAAATAAACTATTTGCCCATGCGATTCCGTGACCATCTTTATCTTTAGTATATGGGCAAGTAGGGGAAGAGCCACCATAAATACTCGAACATCCAGTTGCATTAGCAATAACCATTTTTTCTCCAAAAAGCTGTGAAATAACTTTAATATATGGCGTTTCACCGCAACCTGCACACGCACCACTGAATTCAAAATATGGTTGATTAAATTGACTGCCTTTAATTGAATTTGGTTTAAATATATTTGATTTTTGGTGTGGTAAACTTTCCACATATTCATAATTTTTGCTTTGAGTTTCCATTAAGTCTGATGCTGGTTTCATTGTTATTGCTTTTTCTTTAGCAGGGCAAACACTTGCGCACACACCACAACCTGTGCAATCTTTAGCACTAACTTGCATAACAAATCTATAACCCTTTTCTGCTGTTGCAGGTATGGTAACGAAACTATCTGGCATATTAACTAAATCTTCTTCTTTAATCAAATATGGTCTTATTGCTGCGTGAGGGCAAACAAATGAACACATATTGCATTGAATACACTTCTCGCTATTCCAGCAAGGCAAGTCACTTGCAACTCCGCGTTTTTCAAACTTAGTCGTTCCAGTTGGAACAAAACCGCTAGGATCAAAAGAACTGACAGGGAGTTTTTCACCTTCGAGTTTTTGAATAGGATCAATGTAGTCTTTAAAGTATTTTAACTCTGCTTTTGAGTTTGCTTTAGTATTATTTATATCTTCTAAATTTCCCCATTTTTTAGGAATTTGTATTTCCTTTATTTCAGTTTTAACACTATCTATTGCTTTGAAGTTTTTTTCCAAAACAACCGTTCCAGCTTTGGCGTAGTTCTTTTCGGCAAACTTTTTCATTTCTTCAACTGCTTTTTCATAAGGCATAATGTTGATTAATTTAAAGAATGCGGATTGCATAACTAAGTTGATTTTATTTCCAAGCCCAATTTCTTTAGCAATTTTATAAGCATCAATAGTAAACAATTTAATGTTTTTGATCGCAAGCTCTCTTTTTATATTATTGGGAGCCATTTTTTCAAACTCGTTTAAGTCCCAACTAGTATTTAAAAGCATAATTGCATTATTCTTAACATTTTTTAAAATGTTGTATTTGTAAACATAAGATTGATTGTGTACGCTAACAAAGTCAATATTGTTAAGGAGAAAACATTCATTTATTTTATGTTTGCCAAATCGCAAATGACATATAGTTGCATTCCCGCTTTTTTTGCTGTCATATTCGAAATACGCTTGTCCATTTAAATCAGTGTTGTTTCCAATAATTTTTATGCTACTTTTATTGGCACTAACAGTCCCATCTCCACCATAACCATAAAATTTACATTCAGTTATTGATTCATCGCTTGCATTAATTTCTTTAATTATTGGCAAGCTCAAATGAGTAACATCATCATTAATTCCAACAGTAAAGTTATTTAAAGGTTCATCTAAGTTTAAATTCTCAAACACTGCGTTTAGCATAGAAGGGGTGAATTCTTTGCTTCCAAGCCCATATCTTCCGCCAACAACTTTAACATTTTTCAAATTACTATTCAAAACAGCACATGCAACATCTTTGTATAATGGTTCACCATCACTACCAGGTTCTTTTGTTCTATCTAAAACAGCGATTTTTTTAACAGTTTTTGGTAAAGCATCAATAAATTTATTTGATGCGAAAGGTCTATATAATCTAACTTTAACAGCGCCAACTTTTTCACCAAACTTTTCAAATAAATATTTAACAGTAAGCTCAGCAACATCGCTTCCAGAACCCATCAACACAACAACTCTTTCAGCATCGGGTGCACCAACATAATCAAATAAATGATATTGCCTATTTGTGTGTTTAGCAACTTCATTCATTGTATTTTGAACAATTTCAGGAATGGCGTTGTAAAACTTGTTAGATGCTTCACGATTTTGAAAATAAATATCAGGGTTTTGTGCAGTACCTTGTTGATGAGGATTAAAAGAATTTAAACATCTTTTCTTAAAGGCCTCGTATTCTTTCTTAGGAAATAGTTTTTTCAAAACATCATCATCAATTTGTTCAATAGTATTGATTTCGTGACTTGTTCTAAATCCATCAAAAAAATGAACAAAAGGTACGCTTCCTTTAAGGGCAGAGATATGTGCAACTAGTGCCAAATCCATACACTCTTGAACACTTGCAGAAGCAAGCATAGCCCAACCAGTTTGCCTTGTTGCCATAACATCAGAATGGTCGCCGAATATTGATAACGCGTGAGTTGCAAGTGCTCTAGCACTAACATGCATAACGCAAGGGTATAATTCACCGGCAATTTTATACATATTAGGAATCATCAAAAGTAAACCTTGGCTAGCGGTGAAGGTTGTGGTTAATGCGCCACCAGCTAAGCTTCCGTGAAGTGCACCACTCGCACCACCTTCTGATTGAAGTTCCAAAACCTTAACTTTATTTCCTAAAACATTTTCTTTTCCAGCGCATGCCCATTCATCGCAAAGTTCAGCCATTGGGCTAGATGGAGTGATAGGGTATATTGTTGTTGCATCACTATATGCATATGCAATAGTTGCGGTGGCAGTGTTGCCATCAATAGTAATCTTTTTCAATTGTATTCTCCTATATTTTAAATTTCAATAAATATTATATAATTCAATTCTAGTTTAGTCAATTAATAAGTAAAATTAAAGATTATATCAATCTAGTTTTTAAAAAATATTTTCTAAAACATTTAATAATATGGGCAGATTATGTTAATATATTTAATAAAGAAGGTTAGAAATGAAAATAAAATTAGTATTATCATATTTAGGTACAAATTATTCAGGGTATCAAGTGCAAAAAAATAAACTAACAATTCAAGGTACAATTGAAAGAGTGTTAAGTGAAATATTTAATAAAAAAGTATCATTAATCGCTAGTGGAAGAACAGATGCTGGCGTTAGTGCTCTAAATCAAATTGCACATTTTGAAGTTGAAGGATATAGCCAAGATGTGTCAAAATTATATAGAAGAATGAATGTGATGTTGCCAGAAGATATTAGAATATTGAAAAGTGAAGTGGTTCCAGATGATTTCCACTCAAGGTTTAATGCAAAGAAAAAAACATATTGTTATAATTTCTATGTTTCTTCAGCTGAAATTCCAATGATTGATTCTTTTGCCTTTCATGTTGGTAGTAACCTAAATATTGAAAATATGGAAAAAGCTTGTGAATATTTGGTGGGAGAGAAAGATTTTGGTGCATTTTGTGCTTCAAACACTGATGTTGTTTCAAAAGTGAGAACGATATACTACGCAAAAATAATAAAAAACCCCATAATTGATGGTTTATACACTTTTGAAATTTGTGGAAATGGGTTTCTATATAATATGGTTAGAATTATAGTTGGCACGCTATTGCAGGTGGGATATGGTGTTTTATCGATTGAAGAATTCGAAAAAATAATCAAATTAAAAGATAGAACTAAAGCAGGTAGAACTGCAAAATCCAAAGGTTTATTTTTAAAATCGGTTCAATATAACTAAATAATTGATTTTTAAAAATTATATTGATATAATAACAAAAAGGAGTTGGCTGATTTAATGAAGAACACATTAAGGTTTATCGTTGCTGGGTTAGTATTGGCTGGAGTTATATTTGGTGTTTGGGCAATCTTTTTTAATCCTGATAAAAAAGTTTCAGTAAATGAAAGATTAATGAATGCCAATGGAATCGCTGAAAAATATGAAATTCCAACATATCTAGATGAATTAGAATTAATTTATAAAAATGGAATTAATGGAAAAGCATTGCCATCAAATGTTAAAGTTCAATTAGATAAATTATTTTCTTATAATATTGAAGTAGAACATAGTGAAACATACGATGAAAAATATAATTCTTATAAAAACTATAATTATTATCAAGAAAGAATTTTAAAGGTATATAATTTTTATGCTGTTTACTCTAGAAGCATTAAGTCTATCTCAAGCAAAGATTTGAGAACTATAAAAAGTAAAACATCTAAATACGATACTGAGATGAAAAATTTAAAGGCTAAGTTCGACAAACTAAAAGAAAATTTGAGATATAGTGAAGATAATATTCCTGATCCAGCTGATCCAAATTGGTCTGCTTGGTTTGCAAATATTGAATCTTATTGCAATAATATTAATTCAAACTATAGAAGTATGCTTTATAGCCTTTCGGATTTAACCGTTGCTGTTAAAAATATTTGCACCAAATATGCTTTTGATGTTCAAATCAACACAACACAATCAATTATAAACGATTGCGTTATATATCAAGCCTTTGAAACATTTAAAGTCTCAAAAGATGATTCTGAAAAAGAAGTGTTTAGAATAGTTGATTTAGAACTTTTCTGCCTTCTTCAAGAAAAGGTATATGCTGGGGAAGATATTTATGCAACTTCTAGCATAAGTGAAATGGAATTAATTTATAACTACACTACTATGCAAACTCAATTTAACCAGAAATTATTTAATTATTTTGAATTAACAAGAGAGAATAAATATTTGCTTTATAAAGAAACAATTAACACTGTTACTTCAACTTTTGCTGATTGTTTAGAAAATATCAATTCACTTAATAAACTTATATTTAGTTTACTAGTTTAGTAAAGGATTTTATATGAAAAAAATATTTAAAATTTTTGTATTCATCTTAATATTTGTTTCGGTTTGTTTTTGTTTAACATCTTGTGACAAAACTGACTACACGCTTGAAAATATCATTCAAAAACATTCTGAAATGATTCAAGAGTATCAAAGCGGAGAGGAAAACTTAAGATTTAATAAAAACACTATCAATATTAAATACAACTTGGCAACATTAAAAAATTCCATAAACAAATCAAATCCAACAAATGCATATGAAAGGCGATATGTTGCATTAAAGTACTACGACTCTTTATTTGAAGGCATATTTAGTTATTATGAAACTTATGCAGATAGCTTTTACAATAGTGAAGCACTATTATCTAAAAATGAACTTAATGAAATTTATAATAAATTAAACCAATTATCTAACGAGTTGAAATCTTTTAATTCTGTGGTTAGGGAACTTGAAGAAGAATTGGCTATATTAGGAGTGGAGAATCCACCAACTTTAACGATCACCAACTTTGCTTATGAGTATAATAAATTAGTTGAAAAATCGATCAGCTTCATGGATAGTTTTATTAATATTCATAAAAAGAAAATTTTTGGTGAAGAACAAAATGATATAAACGCATTAATTAGAAATTTTGAAGAAGCAAAATTTGATATTTCAAGATTATGTTTTTATGAAAACTTTAAATCTCTTAACAATGTTAGTGGAACAAATGGTGTTTGTGACCTAGAATGCGTGGTTGCATCGCAAAATGATTCTTCTTTTGATAATTCAAAGTATATTTTACTTTTAGATTTATTAAAAATCAATTCGCTAACTCCAGTTAATATAGAGAAAATTGAAAATTTAAGATATTATAAATCAAGTTATGACCAAAACTTTAAAGTTTATAAAACTATTTATGATGGTTTTGATATGTTTAATTTAGAAATGAATAGGCTTAACGGTTTTGCAGGGGCGAATGTAGAATCATATATTTCAAGATTTGTTAATGCAAAAAGGGCTGACTATGAATTTATGGTCAACTTTAAGTTTAATATTTTAAAATCATATTATAACGCAGTGATAGATGTAACAATTGAATGATAACGGTATAAAAAATGGGTATAATAGAAATTACGGACTTTTCACAAGATTTTGGTGATAAACCTTTATATTCGCATGCGAACTTTGTTTTAAATCTTGGTGAAAAAATTGGAATAACAGGATTAAATGGTGCTGGCAAAAGTACTCTTATTAAAATCTTAACAGGAAATGTTCTGTTAGATTCAGGGAAGATTTATAAAAATCCCAAATATAAAATTGAGTATTTAGACCAACACGCAGAAATTAATATGGATTGCACAATTCGCGAATATCTTGCGGGGGCTTTTTCTTACCTTTTTGATGTTGAGAAAAAATATCACGAAGTGAATGAGAAAATGGCAACTGAAACGAATCCAAACAAGTTGGAAAAACTTTTTGAACAAAGTAGCAATTTTTTTGAGATATTGGATTCAAATGATTTTTACTCACTAGATAGCAATATAGATAAAGTGTCTGCTGGATTGGGAGTAACAGCTCTTGGAATGGATACAAATGTTAAAACTCTTTCAGGCGGGCAAAGGTCTAAAGTTATGCTTGCAAAGTTATTGCTTGCAAAACCTGATGTTATGATTTTAGATGAGCCAACAAACTTTCTTGATGTAAATCATATTGAATGGCTATCAAAATTTATAAAATCTAGCGATAAATCATTTATAGTTGTTAGTCACGATGAGAAATTTTTAAACAGTATTGTAACGCATATTTGCGATGTGGAAAATGGGGTTATAACTAAATATTTCGGCAATCTTGAAAAAGTAAAGGCTATAAAGGAAAGCCAAGCAGTGTTGCAAGGCAAACTTTATCAAAATCAGCAAAAAGAAATTAAAAAACTTGAAGATTATATTCAAAAAAATAAAGCCCGAGCTTCAACTGCTAAAATGGCGAGAAGTAGAGAAAGAAAACTTGATAAAATGGAGATTGTGATTCCGCCTAAGGAACTAACAAAACCAACGTTTTCTTTTAAAGAAAAGGAATTTATTGGAAACTTAATGCTAAAAGTTGATAACTTACAAGTTGGCTATAATGGGAAATCACTATTGAAAAAACCGCTTTCATTTGAATTGTGCAAAGGGGATAGAATTGCTATTGTGGGTTTTAATGGAATAGGTAAGTCAACAACTTTAAAAACACTATTAAATAAAATTCCGGCAATTTCAGGCTCGTTTTCTTATGCTAGAAACACAATAACTGGTTACTATGAACAAGAGAATAATTTTAAAGATTATGAAGGCACGCCATTAAATTTTATTCAAAATTTATTTCCAAAACTAAGTGAGAAAGAATTAAGAGCATCGCTATTTAGGTGTGGCTTAACTCAAGAACATTTGCGAAATCAAGTAAGAAAATTGAGTGGTGGTGAGCAAAGTAAAATGAAATTATGTGAGTTGACAATTAGCCCATCTAATATTTTATTTTTAGATGAGCCAACAAATCACTTAGATGTTTTAGCAATTGAAAGATTAAAAGAAGCGATGCTTGAGTATACTGGCGCAATTATTTTTGTTAGTCATAGTAAGGAATTTGTTCGGGAAGTTGCAACTAAAGTTATAGATATGGAAAATATAAAATAAAATAGTTATATAAACCAGTTAAAAAGATTAACTGGTTTTTTATGTTGTTAATGTAATTTAAATAAATATATTCAATAAAAAATCTTATTAAGTTAAAAGTTGTTTAAATTTCTCATAAGATAGATTTTGCTATTTTGAATTTAATTATATGTTTTTTAAATCAACAAAATTATACTAATGTCATTTATTTAAATCTTTTCATATATATCACTATGATTAAAAATAAGAAAATAAATAAAAATAAACAAAATGCAACATTAAGTTTGTGTATGATAGTAAAAAATGAAGAAAAGGTGCTAGAAAGATGCTTACATTCAGTAGGTGGAGTTTTTGATGAGATTATAATAGTGGACACAGGTTCCACTGATTCAACTATAAATATTGCAAAAAAATATACAAATAAAGTGTTTGAAATAGAATGGATTGATGATTTTTCATATGCACGCAACTTTTCTTTTTCAAAAGCGACAAGTGATTATATTATGTGGTTAGATGCAGATGATGTTGTGAGTGATATAAATAGAAAAAAACTAATTGAAATCAAATCAAATAATTCGAAAGATGTTGATGTGTATATGTTGAAATATAACACAGCTTTTGATGAAAACAATAAGCCAACGTTTTCGTATTATAGAGAACGTATCTTAAAAAGAACAATGAATTTTAAATGGAAAGATGAGGTTCATGAAGCCATCACGCCAAGAGGAAATATTAAATACTGTGATATAGAAATTGAACATCGCTCAATAAAGAATGGAGTTAGTGATAGAAACCTAAGGATATATGAAAAGATTATTTCTAGTGGAAAAACTCTAACGCCAAGGCAAAAGTTTTATTATTCTAGAGAATTATACTATAATGAAAAATATGATGAAGCAATCAAATCTTTTAATGAATTTATAAATTCTAATGAAGGTTGGGTTGAAAATAGCATAAATGCCTGTTTAGATTTAAGCTATTGCTATATTATAAAAAAAGATTTAAACAACGCCTTGGTTGCATTATTTAAAAGTTTTTTATCAGATAATCCAAGGGCTGAAATTGTGTGCCAAATAGGGTATGTTTTTCAGCTTAGAAAACAATATAAACTTGCAATATATTGGTATAAGCAAGCTCTAAGTATTCCAATAAATCAAAAATCAGGGGCGTTTTGTATGCTAGATGCATATAATTATTTGCCTTGCATTGAACTATGTGTTTGCTATTATAATTTAGGTGATATTGAAAACTCGATAAAATATAACAACCTAGCAGGAAAGTATAAACCTAACGATAAAAGCTATTTAAATAATCTCAAATTTTTTCAAGAAAACAACTTTATCAAATTATAAATTAAAAAAAACTTTGCTTGACAATTTTTATAAAAATTATCATAATACATTGTTATGATATTTTTTATTACAAAGAAAAATATTGTGAAAAGGAGAAAATATGCTAGTTTTAAAAAATATTTCTAAAAATTATGAAATTGGCAAGAAAAAAGATAAAAGCTATCAAATTGTGCATGCATTGAAACAAATAAATTTAGAATTTAGAAAAAATGAATTTGTTTCTATCTTAGGTCCTAGTGGTTGCGGAAAAACTACTATGTTAAACATAATTGGTGGCTTAGATAAATATACTTCTGGTGATTTAATTATTAATAATAAATCAACAAAAAAATATAAAGATTCAGATTGGGATACTTATAGGAATCATTCGATAGGATTTGTTTTTCAAAGTTATAACTTAATTCCTCATCAAACTATTTTGCAAAATGTTGAATTGGCACTAACACTTTCTGGTGTTTCAAAGGAAGAACGAAAGAAAAGAGCTATAAAGGTTTTAGAGAAGGTTGGGCTAAAAGATAGAATAAACACAAAACCAAATCAATTGTCTGGCGGTCAAATGCAAAGGGTAGCAATTGCAAGAGCTTTGGTAAATAATCCAGAAATAATTCTAGCCGATGAACCAACTGGGGCTTTAGATAGTAAAACTAGTGTTCAAATTATGGAACTATTGAAAGAGATTTCAAAGGATAAATTAATTATTATGGTTACCCATAATCCAGAATTAGCAGATAAATACTCATCTAGGATCATAAAACTTCTAGATGGTAGCATAATTGATGATTCAAATCCATATGACTCTAGTAAAAACGAAATTAAAGATGATGTTGTTTTAAGTGTGGCAAATGATAAAGACTTAAGTAAAAAGGATTTAATTAAGAAAGGTAAAAAGAAGCGAATGAGCTTCTTCACGGCTTTAGCATTAAGTTTTAAAAATCTTCTAACAAAAAAGGCACGCACATTCTTAGTTTCATTTGCTGGGAGTATTGGTATTATTGGAATTGCATTGATTCTTTCAGTTTCTAGTGGATTTCAAACATATATAAATAAGATTCAAGAAGATAGTTTATCTTCATATCCAATAACAATTGAAGAATCAACATTTAATCCAATGACAATGCTATCTAGCATGTTTTCATCAAACGAAAAAAAGGCTAACCATACCAATGATGAAGTTTATGCATCTGAGGCAATAACATCACTTTTCAGCACGGTGGCAGATGCTGCAAAGCCAAACGACATAAAAAGTTTTTATAGTTATCTTCAAGAGCATTATAATGAGATTGAAAACAATGTTAATGCTATTCAATACACATATAATTTGAATTTAGAGTTATATAATAAGCGCAATGAAAAAATATTGCCTAAAAGTAAAGCGTTATTCAACGTGATTCTAGCATATTCAACAATCTATTTTGAAAACCTTGCAAATGTTAAAATTGTTCAAATTGGTGAAAACTATGAGATCCAAGGTAGGGGAACAACAACTGAAGAAAAAACTAAAACATATGGTTTTATCAAAACGTATATTAATGAAGAAAGTATGAATAAGTTTATTGCTGATGGAGATAAACTTACTATCACTAATGGTGAACTAATAGATATTATTGACAATATTATATTTAAAAAGTCATCTTCAAGTATGGGTGCTATGAGTTCGTATTCAATAAGAATGTTTTATGAATATGACCTTGGTGCAGTATATGAGATGATTGATAATGAAGAATTAATCAAATCTCAGTATGATATTGTTGCGGGTAATTGGGTTCAAAATGAAGAGGATGTATTATTAGTTCTTGATTCTAATAACGAAATTGATGATTATGTTTTGTATTCGCTTGGGATGTTATCATATGAAGAAATGATAACTTCTATAAAGAAAACGGTAACAAATCAGGAAAATAGTGTTTCAGTTAAATATGAAGATATTGTTAACCCAACAAGTGAAATAAAATATAAATTGATATTGCCAACTAGTTACTATAATGAAACAACCGCAAGTGTGGATAGAGGGACCATAAGTGAAGCAGATTATGTTGAAAAATTAAAGCAAGTTTACTCCAGTGAAGAATTGGTTAATTTTATTAATTCTCATTCAAAAGAGATAAAGATAAGTGGCATCATTAGGCCTAAGAAAAATGTAACAAATGCATGCTTAAAATCAGGATTAGCATACTCTAAAAAACTAACAGATTTATTGATCTCAGAATATAATTCATCACAAGCTGTTCGCGATGGGAAGATTAAAATTATAGATAAATCTAATCCAAGTTCTATAGCAATATATGTTGCAACCTTTGATGATAAAAAAGTGATAAATAATTTTATAGACACTTATAATAACTCTAGGGAAGATGAGTCTAAAGCTATCACTTATAACAACACAATAGATGTTCTAATGAGTTCTATCACAACAATAATTAATTCAATAAGTTATGTGTTAATAGCGTTTGTTTCAATATCATTGGTTGTTTCAAGTATAATGATTGGAATCATAACCTATATTTCGGTTATTGAAAGAACAAAAGAAATTGGAGTTTTGCGTTCAATTGGTGCAAGCAAAAGAGATGTTAAAAGAGTGTTTACTGCTGAAAGTTTAATTATAGGATTCACAGCAGGGGTGTTTGGAATACTTTTAACTTTAATACTTTGTATTCCAATTAATATAATTGTTAACGCCTTAGCAGGCATAGCATCAGTTGCGCAACTTCCAGTTTTAGGCGCGGTAATTTTAGTTGCTATTAGTATGGGATTAACATTTATAGCAGGTTTAATTCCAGCAAGAATTGCCTCTAAAAAAGATCCAGTTGTGGCTTTAAGAACTGAATAAAATTCTAAAAACAAATAAGAATATTAAAATTTAAATGCATTTAGGAAATAAAACCTAATGCATTTTTTATTTATTTGTTATAACTTTATAATTTAATGCCTTTTTGATAAACATATCAATAATTGTCACTTAAATAGGTGGTTTTTTGTCAAAAAGTCACTTTTGAATTTTGTTTGTTTCTAAAATTAAAAAAATATGAATTAATTTTTTGGTTAAGTTAACCGAAAAATTAATAGTCTTTTGTTTGACTATGATCATTAAATAGTGATAGCATACAAACGTGATAATAACTATATTTAGTTTTTTATTGCATTGAGTAATACTATATATTGATTATTATGCAAAATAACTCATATATATTAGTTTCAAAAGATAGGAGCTATAGAAGATGAAAATTAGTGGGCTATTGAAAGTCTCTCTTCTAAATTATCCTGGTTTAGTTTGTGCAACGATATTTTTGTCTGATTGTAATTTTAGATGTCCATTTTGCCATAATTCATCTATTGCTAAAGATGAATATGAGAACTTGTCTGAAGATGATGTCTTAAATTATCTTGAAGAAAGGAAAAAAATGCTTGATGGAGTTTGCATCTCAGGTGGAGAACCAACTATTCATAAGGATTTAGAAGAATTTATAACTAAAATAAGATGTTTAGGGCTTAAAGTTAAACTCGATACAAACGGATATGCACCGCAAGTCTTGAAAAACTTGCTCGATAAAAATTTGCTTGATTATATTGCTATGGACATAAAAAATTCCAAAGAGAAATATTCCGAAATAACAGGAACAATCGTTAATATAGGGCATATTGAAGATAGTATTGATTTAATTATGAATAGTGGAATTGATTATGAATTTAGAACAACACTAGTTTCGGAATATCATACCTTATCTGATATAGAAAAAATTGCCAAAAGAATCAAAGGTGCAGAAGCATATTACTTGCAAAACTTTGAAGATTCAGGAAATATTATGCAAAGTGGATTACATGGCTTCAAAAAAGAAGAAATGTTGAAATTCCAAGATGTTGCAAAAAAGTATGTTCAAAACACTAACGTGCGTGGTGTGGATTAAAAAAGGAGAAATGATTATGTATAAAGTTTTAAAAAGAAGTGGAGAAGTTTCTGATTTTAATATTGAAAAAATTGAAACAGCAATAAAAAAGGCGTTTGATTCTCAAAGTAAAAATTACAATGATAATATTATTCAATTGTTAGCACTTCGAGCAACGGCTGATTTTGAGAAAAAAATAAAGGATAATATTATTAATGTTGAAGATATTCAAGATAGCGTGGAGGTGGCTTTAATTGAAGCGGGCTATTCGGAAGTTGCTAAAGCGTATATTTTATATAGAAAACAACACGAAAAAATTAGAGATATAAACAATACTTTAATTGACTACAAAAATGTTGTTGATGGTTATTTAAAAATTGCCGACTGGAGAGTTAAAGAAAATTCAACTGTAACATATTCAGTTGGTGGATTAATTCTATCTAACTCTGGAGCAATAACAGCAAATTACTGGTTGAGCGAAGTGTATGATGAAGAAATAGCTAATGCTCATAGAAATGCAGATATTCATATCCACGACTTATCTATGCTAACTGGTTACTGTGCTGGTTGGAGTTTAAAACAGCTAATTAAAGAAGGATTAGGTGGTGTTCCAGGTAAAATTAGTTCTTCTCCAGCATCTCACTTATCAACTCTATGCAACCAAATGGTAAACTTCTTGGGTATTATGCAAAATGAATGGGCTGGAGCTCAAGCTTTCTCATCTTTTGATACATATCTTGCTCCATTTGTTAAAGTTGATAACTTAACATACAAACAAGTTAAACAATGTTTGCAATCATTCATTTTTGGTGTCAACACTCCTTCAAGATGGGGAACCCAAGCTCCATTCAGCAATATTACTTTAGATTGGGTTGTTCCAAACGACTTGGCTGAATTAAACGCAATCGTTGGCGGAAAAGAAATGGACTTTAAGTATAAAGATTGCAAAAAAGAAATGGATATGATTAATAAAGCCTTTATTGAAATTATGATTGAGGGCGATGCTAATGGAAGAGGGTTTCAATACCCAATTCCAACATATTCAATCACCAAGAATTTTGATTGGTCTGAAACTGAAAACAATAAAATGTTATTTGAAATGACTGCTAAATATGGAACTCCATATTTTTCAAATTATATTAACTCAGATATGGAACCAAGTGATATTAGAAGTATGTGTTGCAGGCTAAGATTAGACCTAAGAGAATTAAGAAAGAAGTCAGGAGGCTTCTTTGGAAGTGGTGAGTCAACGGGCTCAGTGGGTGTTGTAACAATTAACCTACCAAAAATTGCTTATCTATCAGAAAATAAAGAGGATTTCTTTAAGCGTTTAGATAAATTAATGGATATTTCAGCAAGGTCATTAAAAATCAAAAGAACGGTTATAACAAATTTACTTGAAGCAGGATTATATCCATACACAAAAAGATATCTTGGAACATTCTCTAATCACTTCTCAACAATAGGTTTAATTGGAATGAACGAAGTAGGTTTAAATGCTAAATGGTTAAGAGCTGATTTAACTCACGAAGAAACTCAAGCTTTTGCTAAAGAAGTTTTAAATCATATGAGAGAAAGACTATCTGATTATCAAGAAGCATATGGTGATTTATATAACTTGGAGGCCACACCAGCTGAAAGTACAACATATAGATTTGCAAAACACGATAAAGAAAAATATCCAGATATTATAACCGCTGCTGGCGAAGGTGAAACACCTTACTACACAAATAGTTCTCACTTACCAGTTGGGTTCACAGAAGATGTGTTTAAGGCATTAGATATTCAAGATGAACTTCAAACACTTTACACATCTGGAACTGTTTTCCACACATTCTTAGGTGAAAGACTTCCAGATTGGAAGGCGGCAGCTAGTTTAGTAAGGAAAATTGCTGAAAACTATCAACTTCCATACTATACTTTAAGTCCAACATATTCAATTTGTAAGAATCACGGATACTTGGTTGGAAATCAACCAATTTGCCCAGAATGTGGTGAAGCAACTGAGGTAAATAGCAGAATCACAGGTTATTATAGACCAGTTCAAAATTGGAACGATGGTAAAGCACAAGAATTTAAGGCAAGAAAAACTTATGATATTGGCTCTTCAATCATTCATAAAGATAAGAAGGTTGAAGAACATAAAGAGTGTGAGTGTGATAGTTGCGAATGCGAAGATGCGGTAATGCTTTTCACAACAAAAACATGTCCAAATTGCAAAATGGCAAAAACGTTCTTAGACAAAGCAGGAATAAAATATCAAACGATTATAGCGAATGAAAACAAAGAACTATGTGCTAAATTTGATATTAAGCAAGCACCAACATTAATTGTTGTTAATGGAAATATGGTTGAGAAAATAGTAAATGTTTCAAATATTAGAGCATATGTTGAGAAAAAAGGATAAAGGAAATTTCAATGTTTGACATAATTATAATTGGTGGAGGCCCAGCTGGTTTAACTGCAAGTATTTATTCTGCAAGGGCTGGAAAAAAAGTTTTAGTAATTGAAGGAGCAACTTTAGGTGGTCAGATAACATCATCACCTAAAGTTGAAAATTTTCCTGGTTTTAAGAGTATCTCGGGAGCTGACTTTGGAGAAAAATTATATGACCAGGCAAGTGCATTAAATGTAGAATTTGAATTTGCAAACGTGGAAAAGGTTAGTGATGCTAATGGGGGAGTTGTTGTTGAAACTGATAATGGCACATTTGAAGGATTATCGCTAATAGTGGCAACAGGAGCAAAACACCGTCATTTAGGATTAGAAAATGAAGAATCGTTAATAGGCAACGGTGTTGGTTATTGCGTTGTTTGTGATGGTGAGTTTTTTGAAGGTAAAGATGTTGCGGTCGTGGGTGGAGGTAATAGTGCAATTATTAGTGCATTGTATCTTTCAAACATTTGTAAAAGTGTGAAAATAATTCAAAATTTAACTTATTTAACGGCTGAAAAAAGTTTACTTGATGAACTTAGTGCAAAGGAAAATGTTTCGGTAATATTAAACTCTGTTGTTACCAAATTAATTGGTGAAGATGAACTAAAAGCTGTTCAAATTAAAACGGGGAATAATATTTCACAGTTAAATATTGATGGTTTGTTTGTTTCAATTGGTCAAGTTCCGCAAAATGAAATAGTTAAAAATATGGTAGAATTAGATGATTTTGGCTATATAAAAGCTGATGAATCTTGCCTTACAAGCAACCCAAAAGTATTTGTTGCTGGTGATTGCAGAACAAAAAAATGTCGCCAACTAACAACAGCTGTGTCAGATGGAACTGTTGCAAGTATTATGGCATGTTCGTATGTAGATAAAATTAAAAATTAAAAGATTAAATTCAAGGAGTGAAATATTTTACTCCTTGAATTTAAAATATATTGTAATATTAAAAGTTGTTTAAGAATTGTTAAAAGACAATAAGTAAAAATAATAAAAAAAATATTTTTTCCAAAAAAAATGTTGAAAAAATATTGACAATAATTTTAAACTTTGATAATATATAGTCACGTGTTTGTGAAAACAAACATTTTATATATATGGGGGTATAGCTCAGTTGGCTAGAGCACCTGCCTTGCAAGCAGGGGGTCATCGGTTCGAATCCGATTATCTCCACCAAATTTTATATAGGAATGTAGCTCAGCAGGTTAGAGCACCACCCTGATAAGGTGGGGGTCGGTGGTTCGAGTCCACTCATTCCTACCAAACGTGGCTAGTGTTAGCCACTTTTTTATTTTTTAAAAGGTAAAACCATTATGAGAAAAATTAATTATGTTGTTGCAATTTTTTTAATTTCAGTTTCTATTCTTTTTTCATTGGCTATATATAGATTTGTTTGTTGTTTTACTAAAAAGGGTGATGATATGATGGTGGTATTAACTTTTCATAGAGTGGTCAAAGACAATGTAAAAAATCAATATTATAAAAATAATCAATGGGTTCATTCAGAAACGATGTTTGAAAAACAGATGAGTTTTTTGGCGGACAATGGTTATAGAACATTATCTTTAGATGAATACTATGATTGGTACACAGGCAAAACTAATTATAACACATCAAAAACTTGTGTTATAACTATTGATGATGGAGACATTGAAAATTATTATATAGTTTTGCCAATTTTGAAAAAATACAATTTAAAAGCAACATTATTTGTAATTGCTTCTGAAATTGAAAAAGATGCTGTGTGGAATGAAGGTCAAACAAAACAAGTACATATAAGTGAAAAACAAATTAATTTAATTAAAACGGAATATCCTAATTTTGATATTCAAAGTCATACCTTTAATATGCATCATATGAGTAATAATAACAAGCCAGTTGTTTATTCAATGACAAAAGAACAAATTATTAATGATTTTAAGCAAATGGAAAAATATGATATGAAATACATGGCATATCCTTTTGGTGCATCAAATGAATTGGTTAGAAACACAGCGAATGATTTTAACTATAAACTAGCATTTTCCTTTGCTGGACCATACATTCCATCAACAAGAAAAAACAACCCTATGAAAATTAATAGAATAAAAATTAATGGACAGTGTTCTTTATTTAAATTTAAAATGTTGTTAAAAATTTGGTATTAAGTAATAAAATATTTATATGAAACTTGATAACATTTCTAGTTTTTAGCTCAAAGTGTTTTTATGTAACAAGATTTGTGTTATATTTTATTTTGTAAATTTTTATTATTATGATATACTTTGTGTATTAAAGCGTAAGGAGTGAAAATGAAAAATATATTATTAACAGGTGGAACAGGTTTTATTGGCTCACATATTGCTGTTGAACTTATAGAAAAAAATTATAATGTTTTTATTATTGATAATTTAGTAAATAGTAAAATTGAAGTGGTTGATAAAATAAAGGAAATAACTGGTGTTAAACCAAACTTTGAT
Source organism: uncultured Clostridia bacterium (assembly GCA_934778125.1). Lineage (GTDB taxonomy): Bacteria > Bacillota > Clostridia > Christensenellales > UBA1242 > UBA11490. The sequence goes on along the minus strand of CAKVOF010000002.1, from coordinate 19,336 downwards.
ATTGTTGATATAACTGATTACAATAAATTATTCGGTTATTTTGATGATAATAAAATTGATGCCGTTATTCACTTGGCTGGTTTAAAAGCTGTTGGTGAGAGTGTTAGAGAACCATTAAAATATTATGAAAATAATGTTAGCGGAACAATTAATTTACTAAAATGTATGATTGCTCATAATGTAAATAATCTAGTGTTTAGTTCAAGCGCTTGCGTGTATGGTGATTGTAAAATAGTCCCAATAAAAGAAGATGCACCAAATCAGGTTATCAACCCATATGGTCGAACAAAATTAATGATAGAGAATATTATTGAAGATGTTCATAAATCTAACCCTAAATTCAATGCAACTATACTACGATATTTCAATCCAATTGGTGCACATAAATCGGGGTTAATTGGAGAAAATCCTAATAATATTCCAAACAACCTAATGCCATACATTTTAAAAGTTGCAACGGGAGAGTTTGACCACTTAAGCATTTATGGTAATGATTATAAAACAAAAGATGGCACAGGTGTTAGAGATTATATTCATGTGGTTGATTTAGCAAAAGGGCACTTGTGTGCACTAAATAGATTGTTTGAAAATGGTGGGTTAAACATTTATAATCTTGGAACTGGAAGAGGAACTAGTGTTTTAGAATTAGTAAATATTTTCAATAAAGTTAATAACACAAATATTAAATATGAAATTGTGGAAAGAAGGGAAGGAGATAGTGAGGCAATTTTCACAGATCCAAACAAAGCCGAAAAAGAATTAGGCTGGAAGTCGGAGTTAACTATTGAAGATATGTGCAAAGATGCCTATAATTTTATATTCAAAAATTTAGGAGAGAATAATGAAAAATAACGAGCAGGAAAAGGTTGATTTTTCTAAATTGAGCGAAGCTTTTGCTGATAAAAAAAATGGCGAAACTGAGCCAAATAGTACTAATTCTCAAGATGAAAGCTCTTTAAATCAAATTAATAGCAAAAATAATGAAATTGAAAAAAATGATGAAAATAGTTCGAAAAATATGCAAAGTTCATTTAAAACTAACACTCATGAAGAACTAGCCTCAACAAACAGTTCGTTGATAGATAAAAATTCGGTTTATAAACTAAGTTCTAAAGAATTAAAAAAAGAAGAAGAAAAGCTTCTTGCAAACCTAAAAAATCCACCTAAACACGATAAATTAAAGCCTATATTGTTAATTTCGGCAATCATTTCAGCATTGGTTTTAAGCGTGATTGCATTCTTTTGCTGTTATTATACTATTGTTTGTGTTATTCCTCTATGTGGCACACTTGGCGATTTGTCAAACATAACGGCAGAGAAAGAAACTATGATAAAATCTTTTGGGTTTTCCAGTTTAATGGGTTCTGTAGGTGTTGTCTTTCTGTTTTGTGTAATTGTTGTTTTGTTGTTGTTATTTTTGTATGCGCTAATTGATTCAATTATTCTTACAACAAGATTATTTAAATCTATTAAGCGAGATGACAAAGAAATTGCACTAAGTTATTTTAATAGAACAATAGTTTATAGAATAATAATTTCAGCTATTTTATATTTAGTGTTGGCTCTTATAATTATTCCAATATTGAAAATAAATGGCTTATTTCTTATTGCATTTATTTCAATTTCTGTTGGATATTTCATATCAGCAATTTTATATATTACTCAATTAATTATTTCCAGAAAAAAATTTAACGAGTTAAGTGAAGAGGAAAAAGCAGAATTTAAAGAGGCAATAAAAATTATTAATTCTAGGCAAAGAAAACGCGCATTCATAAAATCATACAATAGAACTCAAATTTGGAAATCAGGTAAATTATATTAAGGAGAAGGTTTATGGCAGATAATTCATTTTCATTTTTAAAATTAATTTTTGCAATATTAGATTTTAAGGTTAAAGCAAGATCAACTTTTGAGCAAGTTAAGGGCGATCCTGAATTAAAGCCAAAAAGTAAGATGTTTGGCGTTCGTTCAATCTGGTTTACTATTGCAATGCTTGCGGTTATATGTGCTGGTGTTGCCGGTGTGGTTTGGATAATTTCAGTTTTAAATCAAGATGCTATAATGGTTGTTATTGGTTTAATAATATTGTTAGTATTTTTAATTGTTCTAACTATTTGGGGCGGATCCTACTTAATAATAGCATCTCTAACATGTTGGATTTATCAATTGAGATTAAATAAAAAGGCTATTGGCTGGGTAGCTATGGCGTTATTCTTCGTTGCAATTGCTGGGATAGCCACTGTTACAATAATTATGTTAAACAAGTTTTAGGAGAAATATATGAAAGTTTTACACACGAGCGAAAGTGTTAACATTGGTCACCCAGATAAAACTTGCGATGTTATCGCAGATTCATTTCTAGATGAAGCATTAAGGCAAGATGAAAATTCGCAAATGGCAGTGGAGTGTGCTATTAAAAATGATGTTTTAATGATATATGGGGAAGCAACAACAAAAGCGGATATTAATTATGAGAAAATAGCCGAGGAAACACTAAAAGATATCGGTTATAAAAATGATTTTAGTTTTGTTAAGATAATTTCTAAGCAATCACCAGATATCAATCAAGCAGTTGTGCGTTCAGAATTAAATGCAAATGATCAAGGAATGATGTTTGGTTATGCAACTAATGAAACGCCAGAATTTATGCCTTTACCAGTTATAATGGCTCATAAACTTATGAAAAAGTATGATGAATTTAGAAGGGTAAATTCAGATAAATATTTTGCAGATGCTAAGTCACAGGTAACTGTTGAATATGAAAACGAAAGACCTGTTTCAGTAAACACAATTCTTGTATCTGTTTCTCATAATGAGAATTTAACGCATGAGGAAATTGAAGTTGATATACTAAATAATGTAATTAATCCAGTTTTAGAAAGTTGCAGGTATCCAAAAACAAATAATTACAAAGCAATAATTAATCCAAGCGGAAAATTTACCATATGGGGTAGTTTTGGTGATAGCGGATGTGTTGGAAGAAAAATAGTTGTTGACACATATGGTGGATTTGGTCATGTTGGAGGTGGATGCTTTAGTAGTAAAAATGCAACAAAAGTTGATAGAAGTGCGGCCTATTATAGTAGATACGTGGCTAAAAATATTGTTGCAAATGAATTGGCAGATAGGTGTGAAATTCAAGTTAGTTATGCAATAGGTGAACCAAGGCCAATCAATATGACAATTGATACTTTTGGAACAAATAAAGTTGAACTAGAACAAATACAAAAAATTGTTGATGATAATTTTGATTTCTCAGTTTCAAATATTATAAAAGAACTAGATTTAAATAAGCCTATTTATAAGAAAACGGCTTGTTTTGGTCATTTTGGAAGGAATGAGTTTTCTTGGGAAAAGGTTAAAACTTTAAAAATAAATTGCTAAAAAAACTTGCACAAAATATACTAAATTAAGTGTGTTTTGTGCAAGTTTTTTTAAACAATTTTACCACTAGCAGATTTAATCATTCTATTGAACAAAGCATCTGCCATATTCCCACTTTGAATAAATTCTGCAATAATAACATCGTAGTTATTCTCAACATCTCTTAAAGTTTTAAAAATCTTTTTACAAGCTTCATCAGAATTTTTGCCAATCGAAACTCTATTAAAATTTTTAAAGTTTTTTAAATTATCTTTTGAGCATAGAATAATCGGTTTTTTACCTTGATCAACTAATGTTGTGTAAAGAAGATTGATATTTTTAATAATATTATTTTTAACTAACAACATCTCGCATTTAGGGGCGTAGTGGGTGTACTTAGTGCCAGGGCTTTCCACAATGCTAGTGTTTTGAAGTTTATCAACAACGGGAACTTTAATCATTTTTTGAAGCTTTTTAGCACTATATTTTCCCGGTCTTAAAATATATATAATTCCACTATCAACTTTGCAAACAGTGCTTTCAACGCCAATTGTACATTGACCACCATCAATAATCGCGGGAATTTTTCCATTCATATCCGCAAAAACATCTTTAGCTCTTGTTGGACTTGGTCTTTTAGATGTGTTTGCACTAGGTGCACATATTGGCAAATTAGTAGCTTTTATAAACTTCTGAGCAACTTTGTTGCTGGGAAATCTTATCGCAACGGATTTCAATCCACAAGTCGTAACATCGGAAATAGTATCCTTTTTCTCTAAGATTAAACTTATAGGCCCAGGCATACATTTTCTTATAATTTTTCGTTCGATATCGTTTTTAACTAATGCATATTTTTCTATATCTTTTTTGTTTGCGATGTGGACTATTAGTGGGTTGTCTTGTGGTCTTCCTTTAACCTCGTAGATTTTTTTTACAACATCGCCATTCATAGCGTTTGCCCCAAGCCCATAAACGGTTTCAGTTGGGAATGCAACTAATTCGCCATTTTTAATTAACGAGACACAGTATTTATTAAATTTATTTGTTAATTTGCATATTTTAGTTTCCATATATTTCATTATATCATCAATGTTTAATTATGTTAAGAGAATATTAGATTTTGTTTTTTTATTATCAATTTAAAATTCATCATAAAGTAAGTTGATTTAGCTTATTTTATTTAATTTTTAAATATGGTTGATAATTTTTAACAATACCATAGTTAGTTTCATATATAATATGGAAATGAATATTGAGGTGATTTATGATAATACATACTGTAAATGATGGTGACACATTATATAAACTAGCATCAACTTATGGAGTTTCAATTGAAGAAATAACTAAGATTAATGAAATTGATCCTAACGACACATTAGTTATAGGGCAAACATTAGTTATACCCACAAACACAATGGAATACATAGTTAAAAGTGGAGACACTTTATACTCAATTGCTCAAAGATTAAAAGTTCCGCTTGAGTCGTTAGTAAAATCAAACCCGCAAATAACTAATCCTGCTCAAATACGAATTGGTGATAAGTTAACTATAGAAGACACAAACGGCAAACTAAGAAGTATAGAAGTGAATGGCTATGCTCTACCGGGCATTGACTACGATGTGCTTATAAAAACTTTACCAAATTTAACATATATAAGTATTTTTTCTTACCAAATCAAAAATGATGGCACATTTGATCCTATTGATGATGAAGAAATTATTAATGAAGCAAAAAAATTTAACGTTGCACCACTTATGGTGATAACAAATATCGGAGATAGAGGATTTGATAGCAACATAACTAGGGCGATATTGAATAACCAAGAAATCAGAACTAGTCTAATTCAAAATCTTATAACTACAATGAAAAATAAGGGATATTATGGCTTAAATGTTGACTTCGAATATATTTATCCTGAAGATAGGGAAGCATACAACACATTTGTTCAAGAGTTATCTGAGCAGTTAGCATTAAATAATCTAAAGCTCTTCACGGCATTAGCACCAAAGGAATCCGAACGCCAAACAGGCTTGTTATACCAAGCACACGATTATGCGTTTCACGGCAGGTATGTTGATAGGATAGTTTTGATGACATATGAATGGGGTTACTTATATGGAGAGCCACAAGCAGTTTCGCCAATAAATCCAATAAGAAATGTGCTAAATTATGCAGTTAAAGTAATTCCAAGTGAAAAGATACTTATGGGAATGAGTAACTATGGATATGATTGGACTTTGCCGTATAAACAAGGAACGCCAGCAAAAACATTATCAAACACTGGTGCAGTGAAATTAGCGCGAAAAGTTGGTGCAAATATAGAGTATAATGAAAAAGATCAATCACCATTTTTCACTTATTATTCACAAAATGTAAAACATATAGTGTGGTTTGATGATGCAAGAAGTTATTTTGCAAGGTTAAAATTAGTTGATGAATATAATTTGGCAGGAGTTAGCTATTGGACAATTAACCAATATTATCCGCAAAATTGGCTGGTTTTAAATGATTTATATGATATTGTTAAAGTTGTGTAAGGGATTATAGAATTACTAAAATATATAGCAAATGGGCTTTGGGTTGCGGTTTTTATTAACTATCAATCAATATGAAAAAAGTTTAAATAAATGAAAAGTCAAGAAAATATAGCAAAAAAATTGAAAAATTTTAAAAAAAGTTAAAGAACTGTGTAAAATGGTTGTTGTAACCATATATTCATACCCTTGCAAGGGTATGAATAGGAAAAATTTCTTTGACTTTTCTTTTTTATGATATGCAAAAAAGAGTGTGCATCTAACACACTTAAAAAGTGGCTGTATTTTGTTTTTTAGGCTATTGCTTGTAAATGTTTCTCAAAGAGTTCAGAAGATGTAGCATAGTTAAATATTTCTCTCGGGTAGTTGTTTACCCAGTCTTCAACTCTTTGTATGTCTTGTATTGTGTATTTACCAATATCAGAGCCTTTTGGTATTAGTCTTCGTATTTCTCTATTAAGTCGTTCGTTTGTGCCCCTTTCACTAGAACAATAAGGGTGGCAATAAAAGACAGATGTTCGCTTACCGTGACCATAAGAAGACTTTTCTATGCCGTGAAAATCTGCAAATTCGCTTCCGTTATCTACTGTAATTGACTTAAATAGTTTTTTGAATGTTTTACCAAATCTTCTTTCCAATATGTTTAAGCACTTAACAACACTAATTGTTTTTTGATTTTCCATTTTGAAAATTATTTCTTTTCGTGTAAGTCTTTCACTTAACACTAGAAGCACGGGCTTTGTTTTACCACACACACAATCCATTTCCCAATGTCCAAATGAATTTCTTTGTTTAATCTCTTTTGGTCGCCTTTCAATACTTGTACCTTTTGGCGCTCGTTTAATTTTGACTTTTTTATATTCTTTCTTTCGTTTCTCTAATCTGATATGTGGAAATAAGCCCATTTCAATATATCTATATAGAGTGGTTTTGCTTATGTTTGTATCAAACTGCATATTCTTATACTTAATCTCACCAAGAACTGCACAAGCAGATATTTTGTCTTTTATAACTCTCTTTTCCATATACCTAACAAAAGCAAAGTCTTTACCAAGTTTAATTGGTCTGCCTTTACCAGAGCAAAGCAAGTCATATCTATCTTGTGATATTTGAGCAGAATATTTTATTTGTTTTTTAATTCTAACACCATACCAAAATGTGTCTTGCTTTGTGGTATGTTCATAAGCACCCCGTTTTAATTCTCTGTATATAGTGCAGAGATGTAAACCAAGTATTTGGGCAATTTCTTTTTTAGTCTTCTTGGCATTATATAATGTTTCTATTTGTAATCTTTGTGTAAATGTTAAATTTCTTCTTTTTTTCATAACTAATTCTCCTTTGTTTGACTTTTGTTTAGCATTATTGTATTATATTTAAAATTTTAAGTGGTGGGTATTATGAAAAAGTTTTCTAAAATTACTTATTTATGTATTGCAATATTATTAAGTTGTTTTTGTTTTGTTGGGTGTTCAAATAAACAACTAACTGTTAGTTTTGTTAGATTTGGTATAGGACAAAGACAAAATGACTACTATTTAGATTTTACACTAAAATTTAACAATCAAACAAATAATGATATTGCTATAAATATTACAGACTTTATAGTTCAAGTAAATGAAGAAGAATTTACAACTGTTGGCTTATTGTATGAATTTGAAGAAGTCTTTTATGCAAGTGCAATAGTAGAAAGCAAACAAGAACTTAATATTCGCATAAGAGTTGTTACAAATATAAAAAACAAAGATTATAATTATATGTCTATAAAATATAATAACGAACTAATCATTGAAGATACTTTATATATTAGTGATAATAATTTAACTAAAAAAAACTAGGTCATTAAACAACCTAGTTTATAAAGAGAATTATTATTGATATTAAATTATTTTGTAAACAAAGTTAAATAACTGTTTCGTTGTCGTAAAAAAGCATTTTCTTTTGCTAATTGTTCGTTTTTGATTTTTTCGCCCATAATGAGCCTATTGGAACTTCTTATTTCTTCTATCAATCTGTGTTTCAATAATTCTATTTCATTTTCTAGTTGTTTTATATAATCAAATGTATTTGTATTAGTCTTAATCATTTTTTTATTTTTTCTCCTTATTATTTTTTAATTTTTGATATGCTTTTTGTAATTCCCAAACTATATTCAATAGTTGATTTTTTGTTTTTGTTTCAAAATATGAATATTCATATTCTTGTTTTGGATCATAAGCCATTGGAATTTCATCTTCATTTATTGTTGTATCTTCAATGACTTTTTCTGCTTTGTTAGAACCATCTTTTAATGTTTTGATGTGTTCACGAATTTGTTTAACTGTCATAGTTGGCAATACTAAACCATTAATAATTGAATTTTTTGCAGTATCTTCGGACAATACAAGTAATTCAAAAAGTTTGCTACTTGTAAAAACTTCATATATAGGGTATAAACTACAAGATTGTGGGTTCACATATCTTTCATAACAATTTTTGTATCTATTTACAGCTTTTTTATCAAAGCCAAACTTTGCAAGCAACTTGTATGAATTATAATATTCATTGTCTTTGGCTTTATAGTAATTGCCTTTGCAGTATTTCCAAATGTTATAAATACATTCACAAGTTTTAGCAAAATTTAGTTGTGAATGATTAAAATTTAATCTTAATCTTTCAACTAACCAATACAGTTCGTTATCTTCAAATTCTAAATCACTATTTATAAATTCTTCCACTATTTACATTTCTCCTTTAAGATATAATTTTTGTTAACAAATTTTATAATTCAACCAACATATTACCTTTATGAATAATTTTGAAAGTCCAATCGTGCAAGTCTAAACATAAACACTGCAATTTGTTATTAAAATCTTTATATACAATTTGCATTTCTGCAATAAGTTTATCACAAGCCATAGTTTTATATTTATAAACCAGTCCCATACGAATACATTTATTTAATGTTGTTTCAACATAATCATCCAAAGACCTATTTATACTAAATCTATGCTCATAAATCACTACGCCATAATCAAAATCACTTTTTATAAATTCATCCATTACTTGCACATCTCCTTAATGAATTTGTCAATAAGTAAATCTCCAACACCGATTTTGTGTCCTTTGCATTTACATACATAATTTACAAAATCGTGTAGCAAAATATCAATAGTGTCAAATTCAACACCATAATCTTTTGAATTTACACTACCAATAAAAGCATAAGACTTTGAATTGTTTTTTAATAATATTGGTGTTACAAATTCTTGTAACAAAATATCACTATCAATTATTTTTCTTCTGATAATAGGACAAAAATCACTTTCAATTAAATAATTTTGTAAAGCATTTAAGTAAGTAATTCTTTTTTTAATATGTTCTATTTCATTATTTAAAGTATCTAAAAACTCTAATTCGTTATCAATGATATTAAATAAATCATGTACACTTATATATTTATTCTTCATTAAAATATATCTCCTAATTCCTCAATTATTTTTTGTGATAAAGGAATATAACCTTTATCAATACAATTTTTAACACTGTTGTCTTCCCAGTATTGCAAAATGTTATGTTCTTCGTTGTAATTAGTGAAGTCAGCATTTTGAAAATGTGGGTTGTTTGACATAATGTCTTTTATGTTTTTTGGTGTGTCAAAATCTGCACCTATAAGCCTACTAACAATATTAGGCACTTTTAAATTTTTAGAATAAAAAAATCGTTTCTTAAAAATCTCAGTTGATTTTCCAATATCCTTATTAATATATTTTTTAACATAACTATTACATCTTTCACGACTTGCTATTCTAGTAACAGTAGTAAGTCCATAAGGGAATGATGTAACATTATATACAGTCAGTCCATCAGTATCTGTTAATTCGTGTTCACTTTTAGTTTTTTCAAAAAACTCACGGCTTGCTATTTTGTTTTTATAATAAGCCCAAGAACAACAAACTTTTCCAGAATTAACTAGCCCTAATTGTTGTGATGTCATTCCAGCGATGAGTAAATGAAAATGTATACACATATCCTCGTGTCTTTCTAGAACAGTAATATATTTAAAATTTGGATACTTATGTTTAATATTATTGATGTATTTAACATATGCACCATAAACTAAATTATCATCAGTCCTGTCGATTTTTTCTTTATCAAAAGTTAATGTAGCAAACCAATCAAAATCATTCATTTCTAGCAACATATTTAACAATATTTTTGTACGCCTTAATGAACATGCGAGGGAGTTTTGAATTTCACTTTTTGTATAGTATTCTAACTCACCAGTTTCTTTAATTAGTTTATACCTTATGCCATCAATATCGTATGGTTGACTTTTTTTGTCTACTCGTTCTTTATTAGATTGAAAGTATAGCGATGTTAATGTTTTATCTCTATATATTCTATCTTTTTGGAACAAGTAATAGGCAGTTTTTTGTTTTTCTAATTCTTCCATAAAAACTCCCATTTTTATATTTATCTTAAGAACAAAAGTATTACTTTTAAACCAGGTATTTTTGTATTACTTTTAAACCAGGTATTTTTGTATTAGTTTTTTTCGAATTATTTGTAATACTTTTTCGCTGAAGCAATTTGTATTACAAATAAACTGAAGTTATTCATTATCTCTAATAAATTCATTCATAGCAATTTCTAATAAATCGCCAACAGAGAATTTTCTATAATACTTTAAACCTTGAGAGTATTTGCCTTTCAATTCATTAAAAGAACACCTTGTTGCTCTTGTTTCATAAGTTCTTGTATTGTTTTCAATTATTTCAAGAACTCTTTCATATATTTTTTTGTTTACTCTTAAAGTAATTATTTTATCTCTTATAACCATTTTATTTCTCCAAAATAAATTTTTATTTATGTTCAATATATTTTGCAACTTCTAAAAAATATTGAGATAATTGTTTTAATTCTTCAACTGAAAGTGTTTCATTAAAATAACCATCGCAACACTCTACTATTCTTAACTGTCCGTTATCTTCAAAAAATAATTCAAAAACACTACGAACTTTATTAACAATAGGGTATCTTCTCTCTATATTTTCTAATTGTTTGTTGTTTTGTATATGAACATCTTTTTCGCTAAAATACATAATTAAATCTCCATCTATAAAATATTTTCCGTTGAGTGTTACTATTGTCAAGTAGAGTAACACTCTCGCACGGGGCTCGGGCAAGCCCTTGGCCCCGGTGCGAAAATGCTATCGTTAGACTACTTGCTTTCTTTTCTTGGGCTCTGCCCAAACCCGCAAGGAAAACATTCCTTGACCTAATGTCACACTCGCCGTTAGGCAACCAAACCCCGAAACAATGTTATTGTTTGTGGTTTGCATTGCAAGAGTTTAGTTCGCTTGTTCACTTGTCAAGGGCAGAAGTGCTATCGCACTCGTTGATTTTTTGTTCCAAAAAATAATCTGCTTTTTCCTTGACAATTTCACTTCGCTTTTTGCATGAAAACAACTTTTGGAAGAATAAAGCAAGTTTGTTCTTTGGTTTGTCTTCGGTTGCTTTTTCTTCTTGTTGTTTCAGTTTGAGTTTTCGTTTTAAGCCTTTCTGATACTTGTTGTCTTCTTTGTCTATTTTGCGAAAGGCTTTTTTCATATTTTTGTAAATGTATTTATGTATTTTATTATTAAACTTTTCTGGAACATAGTCGGCAGTGTCTAGGGTGTGAGAAAAGGTTTCATAATACTTGTCTAGGGTTTTGTTTATAAGTTTGTTTTTATTAAAATTTATCAACTTGCTTTTCTCCTTTGATAATAATTTTCGGGTAGCTCATCATCGTTTCCTTGTAAATATTTGATATAGCCTTGCAGTGTCTCTTCCGTATTTTCACTTTCGTTATAGTCAATATCTTCATCAAAGTGACCTTCATAGAACTTTGGCTTGCAATTTTGACTATCATAACACTCAAATACATTGTAGTTTGCTGTTACTGTTTCTTCGGTATAGCACTCTTTATCTTTCTTTCCGCTTGCCATATATCTATCAAATAGGCTACTATTTTCAATCTTTCTAATTTTCCAAGTTAAACTTTTAACTTTGTCATATTCATCATAATCAATGTCAAGTTTTACAATTTCAATAAACTGTGCTAGTTCTCGAATGTTTACATCGATTAGCATTGGTCTTTGGGTGTCTAGGAATATATCTAAATTATTGTGTCCGTGCTGTTCGTACCAACGGCTTTGCCATTCGGGAAAATACATTGACATTCTACTATTCAAATACTTTTGGGCTTCCGTTATGCCGATACACTCAAAAGGTAAGTTGAAATGTGTTTTTACAAACTTGTTTGCAAAGCCTAGTCTATATGGGTTTATTCTACGGCTAAATCTTGGACTATACCCAAACTTTTTGAATTTGCAGTCATAGTTGGCTGAAACACAGTGAATAGGTATAGTCTTTATATTTGTAAAGCCGTTTTGCACTTTGTTTGATAGTTCTACTTGCATTTGTCTGTTTCGTTGTCTATTGAATGCTTGAATGTTTAACATATGCGTCATAAAGCAAGTTTTACCAGTTCTTGGCGGTGCAAAAATTATTGTTATCATAATTCGTATCAACCTAATTTTTTACTGATAAAACATACGCATACGTAGTGTTTGTATATGGATTTTTACAAGAAACATAAACATTCTCTCCATCAGACCAAACATCCATACCACGTATTTGAGAAGCAGTATCCCAAGTTATTTCAACCCAAGTATTAGTTATTTCATTTAGACAAACATTTACATCATCACTATAACCCGGAGCACTAAAATATAAAGTATCACCATCAGTCCAAAAGCCAGAAACAGAAGTAAACCTTTTAGTAAATCCAATATCTTCTAAAGCATTAGTGTTTTTATTATATTTGTAAAGAATATTTTGATAAAATACATAAGTAATACCCTTAAAAGTGAAATATTCACCAACAGGTAAAGTTATTTCGCTTTCTTCAAACTGCATAGTTTCGCTATTAAACACTTCTGTAGAATGTGAAGAATCTAAAGGATTAGAAGAATTTAAATAAATAATACCATCAATATTAATAATTGTATTATATATAAAAATTACACTTTTACTAAAGAATGGGGTTTCAATTAATTGATTTTTTTCAGTATCTATAAAATAATTGTGTGGTTTTAGTCCATTGCTATTATTATATGAAATGAATAAATGTGTATTATCAGTCCATAAAGAAACAGAAGTCAAAGTTGTATCTGGATTTGTTATAATCAAATTCCATTGCTTGTTGTCTTTGTCAAAAACATGAACATTACCATCAATTATTGAATATTGTTTTGAATTAAAAGTTACAACAGGACCAGGAGTATAAATACCGGTGTCAGTTTCTTTCCAAGTTAATTGAGAAAAATTAGAATTAATTACAACATCGTTAAAAATCTTATATGATGTCAATTCCACAGGTAAAGAATTTATAGTCCAACCATTAAAAAGATATCCAGGTTTAAAAGGTTTGGAAGGAGTTTCTGCATATTCACCATTTCTTATCATCTGAGTTGAAATAACATTGTCTCCATTAATAAAAGTAACATTATGAACTTTAGTAAACACGGCAATATATGTTACATTTTGTGTAACTTGTCTAGTTGTAATATCTGATATAACATCAACACCATTCAAAGACCAACCATCAAACTCATAACCAGTTTTAGTTGGATTTGTGGGTATTGTTGCATAACAATTTTTAGTTACTATTTGACTATTGTAAATTGTATTGTCAACTTTGAATTTAACATCATATTTATATGTAACATCTGCAACAATTTTTGTGTTGGTAGTAATTGTGTAAGTAGATAAATCAATAGCAGAACCATTTACAGTCCAAACATTAAATATTTTATAGTCAGTACTTGTTGGAGTTGTTACAGAAAGTTTAGAACCTTTATTTACGATTTGAATATTATAGACACTTCCATCAAACTCGAATGTTGCAACGACCTGTTCGCCATTTTCAAGTTGTGCAATATAACTTTCATAGTAAGTTACACTTGTTTGTAGTTCGCTGATTTTGTTGTTAAGAGCATTGATTTGACTTTGTGAATTTTGAGATTGTAAAGTCATATCACTTATTTGAGTATTAAGATTAGTAATTTGTGTATTCAAACTTGTGATAGTATCAACATTCATATTATTAATGGTTTGTAACTGTGAAACAGTGTTTTGTAATGTCGTAATTTGGCTGTTCAAAGTTTTGATTTGTTCGCTTTTATCTTCGCCACTATTTGTAAGATTAGTAACTTGATTTCGCAAACTTGCGATTTGACTATTCAAACTTGCAATAGTGGTTTCATTATTTGTTTTGATTGTAGTAAGATTATTTACTTGTGTTTCAAGAGAAGTTTTTTGTGTGTTCAATTTGTCAATTTGATTTGAATAATCTTTGTTGTTATTTTGAAGAATAGTAACTTGTGAATTAAGTTGTGAGATATTATCATTTAATGTTGTGATTGTATCTCTATAACTAGCAATAAGCTTTGTATATTCTTCTTTATCTGTTAGAGCAGTATTATAACCATCTTCGTACGACTTGTTTATATCTTCTTTGGTATAAACACCAGTTCCAGACATTCCATCTTTAATTTTATTGAAGTTTATAATTCCCCAAGAAAGAACAAAAGCAAATGCACCAACAAAGAGTAGGCTAAATATAATACCTAAAACTTTTTTTGTTTCCATAGTTTCTCCTTTATAAAATTTCTATAACTTGTAATTTAATGCCATTATCTTTGAAATACTGTTCAAAGAAACTTGAATTTTTGTTACCTTTTGTTGTTAAGGTTAATTGTGTTTTGTTGCTTAAAAATTTGATAGACATCTGCATTGTTGCGGGGCAAACAAGTTCTCCATCAGTGTTGTAAAAGTCCATTAAAATAGTAGAGAAGATAGAGCCAGCCTTAATATCGCAATTAGTCAATACATAGTTATTAAGAACAATCTTATATTCTTTATCAGTTCCGTTAAAATCTTCAACCTTTAACAAGTCCTTTTCAAAAGAATATGTGTCTGTATCATCGTAAGTATCGTGATAAAACACTACACTTTGGTCAGAATAAAAGAAACTTTCTTGACTAAATTTATTAGAAATATCTATTGTGCCATTTACATAACTTTCAGCTTTAACTTCTTTAAATAACTGAATACCACAAAATGTGCCTACAACTATTAAAATAAAGCAGATTACATAAGAATACCATTTCATAGAGCCACCCCCGTATATTCGTTATTTATGGCATTAGAGCCAAAATCAAATGTTATTCCACTAGAATATTTAAGTATTTGTAAATTGGTGTTATACAATGATTTTTCTAGTAAATAAAATGTTTGACTTTTACCAGTAATTGTTAACGTATCAATTTCAAAATCTTCTAGTCCGTTATAATCAAAACCAACAATGTTAATTTTGTTATCTGTCAAATATTTTGATTGTAAGTTCATGGTTATATTGACTTTTGCTCTTGGCATATCTGCAAACATCTTTTTAGTGTCTAAATTAAGACTAGCAAAATAGCCCTTGTAAACATCACTATAACGATAAGTGAAGTCTTTCTCAGATAATGTATAAAGCATTCTTTCTTGCCAGTAAGTAGTGTCTATTTTGTCTTCTTTTAAGTCGTATTTAGTGCTATTTTCAATAATACCGAACATGGATTGAGTGCTATTACTTGCACCATTTTCATTTTTTGTGAATTTCATAACAGCATAGTTTTTAATAACATCTGTAACATTATCTTCTTTGTATTTTTTAGTTGTAAGGTCGTATTCTCTTATTGAAAATAAAGAACTTAAATCTACTGTTACATAAAATGTTCCATTCCCAGCACTTTGAATATTTGTTGCTTGTAAACATGATTGGAAAAGACTACCATAGGTGTAATAATAACGGTTGTATTTTTCGCCAACTTTCCAACCTACACCAAAGATATTTCTAACATCGCCAACATCTTTATCAAAGTATTTGTTAAGTCTAACTTCAAAAGCCCTATTATCTATCTTTACAATAAAGCCAGTTGTTCTTTTAAGTTCTGTTGCGATACTACCATTATTGTTGGTTATACCATTAAAATTGACACCATTTATTGAGTCATAGTAATAGAAGTTTGGGTCAACATAATTGTTTGCTATTGCAACACATTCATCAGAAGTTCCGTAATATCTATCGTTATTACCAAATAGTTTCATAAACTTAACTTCACTGTTTCCATCCCAAGTGTCTAGTGGAAGTGCCTTGTAATTGCCGATATATTGCATACCAGTAGAACGATAAGCAGAAGAAGTCAAAGAATAATCTGTAAAATAATTAAGTTTTAACTCTTGCAGTTCGATACCATTCTTTTTCTCGTTGCTATAATAGTTGACTTCTAGAAAATATCTGTCTTCTAGTTCGTTTCTCTCTTCTTCGGTTATAGTAGTATCATTTTTTAATTTTTCTTCAATATCTAAGCCTACTTGGTTGTCTATATAATTGACACCCATTATAATATCATCAACAAAAAAATGATAATAACAAAATGCAAGGGAGATACAAACACTAATTACTGCAAGGAAAACTAAACAACAGTTACCTAAAACTTTTAATATTTTCATATTTTCTCCTTTATATAAATTTTAATTAAAATAAAAAGCACTACATAGGTTGTCCTAGATAGTGCTTTTGTTTATTACACAATTCCATTCCACCCGAAAAAATTTAATACTTTTGCTAGCCCTTCAATAGCATTGCCAATGAACTGAAAAATTTTAGATAGAATGGATAATGGGAATGTTCCAAACAACACTACTAAAACAACTATTATAATAATTAGTAATATTTTTTTCATAGAACAATTCCTTTATTAGATTATTGGTTTAATCATTGCAAGTGCTTCTGCACCAGTATCAACAGCGGGTTTTGCTGTGCCAAACCAATCAACAATTTGTTGCCCGAAAGTTACACCGTTTACTGCACAGCCAATACCAACTGTTGCACAGAAAATTGCAGCTGCACACACCATACCTAAAAGCACTAACATAAAATTTTTAAATACTGTCAAATTGATTCTCCTCTTTATTTATTTTCTTTAAGTTCTGCTGATACTGCTTTTGCACCAAAATTGGAAACTTCATATCTTACAATGACAGGGGAGTATGCGATAACTTTATCGAATACTTGCTTGTCCACTTTATATTCCAAGATTGTTGAGTTCAAAAAACCAGTATCTTTTACAAAATCTTCGCCACTAACACATTTTAAGAAATATCTTTCAGGTTGTGCTTCAATAACACGACCATCAGACAACTTCATAGTGTCAGAAGCTTTTTTATAAATTTTTTCTAATACAATTCCATCTTCTTTAATCATTCTTTTAACATTATTTGCCATTTTTTATTCTCCTTATATTTTATTTTTATTGGCTAGTTTTTTTGTAATCGGCTTTATAACTACCGATTGTGTGCCTACTACTACATTCATAGGAAACTTACAGTTTTATTCAGTTGTAATTGTGTGCCGAACAACACCAAATTGAATTTGGTGACGATGTCGGAACTTTTTTGTTATAAAGGGTTGACTTTATAATTTTTTTGAGTATAATAGTTGTTGAAAGTGATTGGCTCGGTTGTAAAACCTTGTAGCCCCCTACCAAATGAAGTATTTATATACTTGTAGGCACTTTCTTTTTTTATTTTCGTTTTTTCTTTTTGGAATTAGTGGAATAAGGGACTTTTACTTTTGGTAAAGTTTTAAATAAACTATCAACAAATTTTTTATCTTCTTTTGTTAAACTTAAATTTTTATCTTCTTTACCAAGTGCCGACCTTTTGCCTAAAAATACTTTTGGAAATGCGTAAGACTTGCTTTTGCCCCTTTCTGTAACATCAATATTCGTTGATAGGGGTAGTGTGTTATAAGTTTTATCATTAATTCTTGCTGGGTTATGATGTGTGAAAGTAATGTATTCTATTTCATCATTTCCAATACGATTATAAGTTGCAGGGTGTCTTTTGTGTGGGTAATTTTTTGTCCTAGCAAAGCCACTCTTTTTTCTTGTGCGAATACTCAAACATTTTCTCCTTTATAAACTAAATTAATGGTTTTCTATTCTTTGTTGTTTTACCAGTGCAACCATTCTTGTAACTTTCAAACACTCTGCTGTTTGGGTTGTTTAAACCACGCTTAACTTTACCCAAATTGTAAGCCATTCTTTCTAGTTCTGTATAAGAACTCTTTTTTCTTCTAGGCTTATTAGTGCTATAAGCTCTTCTAGTGCGATATGCCAAATTTACACCCCCTTTGCTTAAATTAAATAAGGCGAAGGCTAACAGTTTTATGTAATAAAAAAAGTTTCATCCTTATTTGCTATAAGAATAAAACTTTACAAAAAAGTTTAAATAAAGAAATATTAATACTTTATAATTGACAAAAAAAAATAACTTGAATATGATTATGGTTTTAACCTATATTCAAGTTTGTTTTAATTTAACACGATAGATTATTTTTTCTTAGATTGTTTTAGTTTTGGCATTAAATCTTTTAAATGCAATGAATTTAATTGATCAACAAGAGTAAAGTTATCACTTATAAAGTCGGTTAGTCTTGTAATTTCACTTAATATAGATTTTGCTCTATCTGTTTTTGTTTTTTCACATAAATTAAATAATTGATTCCCACTTAGTATTATTATTAAGTGGTTTTTATAGATATACAATGAAAACTCTTTATAACTATTTAAAAGTCTACTAATTGATTTAGTTATTTCGCCATTTAAGATGTTTTTTGCATAATTTTTGTCTGGTGAGGTTATATCAAAACTTAAATTGCTGTTTGAGATAGATTTAATTTTTACGGCGTTTTTAGGCAACTCGTTTTCGCCATATATTTTGGGAAAATTACCTTTAAGTTTGGTTAAAAATAATGTAAGCGAGTCATTATTTTTTGTGATAATTGCGTTGCAAATGGTTTTAATGTTTTTTTCTTTTAGTGTCAATTTTTGTAAAACGGTCTTTATTATGTATTTGTTTGTAACGGTTCCAAGAATTTCATTTTGTTCTTTTTTTGGTTTTTGAGATGAATTATATTTAAACGAAGAACTAATGTTTTTTGTTGAAAGTTTTGGTTTGATAACTTCTTTATATAAAGTTTTTGTTAAAAGTTGTTTTTTAAAAATGGACTTAAATAAACATATAAGAAACATAACAACAGATAAAGCTCCAACAATCCCTAAGAAAATAAAATATGTTATCTTAGGATCTGGAGTTTTAAATCCCATATAAAATAAAAAAGCGGAAGCGCCCATAACAAGCAAAAACATAAAAAGATATAGTAGATAGTCTTTAGCAAGTGAAAGGTTAAATTTTATTATATCTTCTTCTGAGACTTTAACTTTCTTTTTAACGTATTTAATCTTAACTTTTTTCTTTTTTTTCCTTGTTGAGTTGCTTGAATCAGCAGTAGTTTCAACA
>CAKVOF010000001.1 GCA_934778125.1 uncultured Clostridia bacterium | reverse complement strand
GAAATTGCGTTAGCAATTAAAAATTTTAACTTGCTTAAAATTTCATCACTTATGTTTATATTATCGGAAGTTGTCGGCAAACAGCCCGAAGGGATACTTGCCAGCAACTGATGTTAATCAAAACTGTGATCCTTGATTTATCAAGGAGTTGCGATAGCAACTTGGGTTGTGAGCGAAATGAACAACACAACATTACTTAGTTTGTATATAAGGAATAAAAAGGATAGTTATGATAGGATTAAATAAAAGTTTAGTTACGGTATATCCATATGATGAAACATGGCCGATGGAATACCAAAAAGAAAAAGAAATTTTAAAAGAACACCTTCAAGGACTTGATGTTAGAATTGAGCATGTTGGAAGCACATCCATACCAGGTTTAAGTGCAAAACCAATAATCGACATTGCAATTGGTACAAAAAGCGAAGAAGATTTATTTAAAATTGCAAAACGCTTGGAAGATGCTGGCTATGATATGCTAAATTCTTATGAAGAAAAAGGAGAGGTTTTAGCAAGAAAAGGCACTCCTGAATGTAGAACTCATTATATTCATATCCAATTATTAGGAAGCGAATATTGGAATGAGTTTATGTATTTCAAAGAATTTATGCTTGACCACCCTGAAAGCGTAAAAGAATATCAAAAATTAAAAGAAGAATTGTCTGTGAAATATGCTGATGAAAGAAAAAAATATACAGCATCGAAAAACGACTTTATTTCTGGTATTCTTGAACAATCATATAAATTATATAAATTAGATTAATAAATAGGTTTGATTAAAAAACAAAGGTCTTAATCGGGTATTTTTGAAACTAATATAAAAGAAACATAGCATTAAATTGAAAAACGCTCCAAATTTGCTTTGTTCCTTGTTTTTTAATTTATCAATTTAAATTTTGCTAGTTTTTTTTATTTTTCATTTATCATTTAAATTGGTCAGTAAATATTATTAATTGTGTATTAAAAACGGAGGAGCATTTTCGTTGCATAAATGGGTACGAGTTGAGTATTTTGGTGGGCAATTAAGTTTAATTTAGCTCTTTACAAATTAATAATATTATGTTAAAATACTTATAATAAGAAAAAGGTGGGGAGTGGAATATGAGTAAAAGAATAGATGATTTAAAAGAAAAAATTAATTTTCACGATAAAGTGGCTGGGATTGCAACAATCGGTTTTTTTGGATCTGGAGCTGGTATGTTTTTAAGCGCTTTAGCTGGAGCAGGGCTTGATGATCCATCAAAATTGCCTGCAGCATTTGCAGTTATGGGTGGTTGCACACTTGCAACATTTTTATCAGGCGCGATTGCCGAAAAGAATACGAAAAAGAGTGCTCAATATGGTGAAATGTTAAGCAAAGAAACAAAAGCTCAAGAAGTTTTAGGTGAAAGAGAAGTAACCGTTAGAGATTTTCAAGAAATGGCAGATATTGCAAACAAACATCAATCGTTTGTTGGTTCATCAAGAGCAATTGATGATTTCTTTGCAAATAATGATGCCAATATTGATGTTGATTCGCTTGATATGTAAGTGAGTGAATGTTTATTTGTGTTGCGTTAAAGCAAATTTTAAACTTAGAGAACTTGTTGAAGTTATTTTATTGGTAAAATAATTTTTTAGGTGGAAAAATTTATGAGAGAAGATATTAAAAAACTAATTGAAGAAGCAGAAAGAGAAATAGATAGCAAGATAATTGAAAGAGACCGCAACTACTATAAAAATCACAACAATGGTGAAAGTGAAAAAGTTAATGATAAAGAATTATTTTTAAAAACTCAAGGGCTAGATTCACAAAAGTTGGCTAAAGATAGCAATAACTTAGAGTTAGACCAAATGAAAGAATCTAGTTATGATGAGCCAGAAATGAACTAAGGGTTGAGTGAAAAATGCTAATTGGAATAAGTTACTAAAGCAATTAGATTGCTTCTCATGGTTGATAGTAGCTGAGATTTAAATAAATCAATTTTTAGTAATTTGAAAATAAAAACACTACGATTTATCGAAACTATGCGTAGTGTTTTTTTGTTTTAAATAAATTTGATTATAGTTGAAAATATTTGGCTATCAGTTTAAATATAAGTTTAAAATTGCTTTAGGATATGTTTATTTATATATTTTTTGCTTTGCTATTTTTTAACTAATCATATTTTTATTTAAATGATTATTTTTGATTTCCATCGTTTATGTATAAAATGCCTAAGCAGTGCTCGCCACAGTGGCTAGTGATTGTGGCACCAGCGTGGGTGGTGAATATATTTTGGAAACCTTTTGCTTTTAGTGCAGAAACCGCAGATTCAACCATTGTTTCAGTTGCGGTTGTGAATGTAACGAAAGCGGTTTTTAAATCTGGTGTGTTGAATTTGTTTAAAATATCTTCGCAATAACTTTTAACGCAATTTTCAAAGTTTCCGCGGAATTTTTTTGATGGGCTCATCTTGCCATTTTCAACTAGAATCTCTGGACGAAGTTGCAAAAGGTTTGCACCAAATAGTTGCAAAGCTGAGCACCTTCCGCCTCTTCTTAAATAGTCTAATTTTTCTAAAACAAAACTTGCTTGAACGAAAGGAATTCTTTTCTCAACCGCTTCCACAATTTCTTTTGGGTTGCTCATAGTTTCTCTTAACTCACTTGCATAAATTGCAAGTAGTGCGATTCCAGTTGATAGACTATTTGAGTTGATTATGTAAACATTTTCAAAATTTTTGCTAGCTTTAATTGCATTTTCATAAGCGCAACTCATCTCTTTTGAAAGTGTGAAGTGAATTATTGCATCGTGCGTTTTTAATAATTTTTCAAAATGTTCCACATATTGATATTCGTTTACTGCACTAGTTTTTGGCAATGCTTTTGTTGCTTTCACGTAGTCAAATATTTCTTGTGGGTTTATTTCACCATCTAATGCCAACTTTTCACCTAGTTGAACGCTGAATGGCACTGTGTTGATATCAAATTTTTTTAATAGATCGCTTGGCATATCAATTGTGCTTTCTGCTGATATTGCTATTTTCATATTTCTCTCCTTGATGTTAATATATTCGCAATTTGTTTTTTTTAAATTACTTTATTTGGTTTCGACCTTAAATTAATTGCTTTGTTTTTTAACGATTAAATTTTATTATCATTCTATTAATTAATCAATGAAATAATATAAGTTTAAGGTATACATTTTTGGTGCAGGAGAGTAGAGGGGAAAGGGAGGATTCTACTACTAGTAGAGTAAGAATGATGATATGGCTTTGTGCATTGAAATTTAATTTATTTCACACTACCTAAAGGTGCGTGAAACAAAGTTAATTTCAAACCGCAACTCAGCCATAGTCATCATTCTTATGTGAGTCAAAAGAAGTATATAACTTAAAAAATATTAAGTTCAATTGTTCAATGCGAAAGGTATGGTAACGAAAAAAACTTTAGGTTGGATAATATGAATTAATAAGGAAAATTTTTAATAAAAAAGTATAGAAATTTCTCTAAATATATTGTTTTTTTTGAAATTGTGTGATATATTGTGAGTGCTATTAAATTTAGCAAGGAGATATATGATTAGAAAATAAAATTAAAACTAAAGGAGGGTTAAGATAGTGAGAGATGAGTTACTAGAATTAATCTCTGAAAAGAAATTTTCAGAAGCAAAAAATATGCTAAGCGAAATGCTTGTGCAAGATATAGCAGAAGTGCTAGAGAGCCTGAAAAACCCCGCCGATGTTATAATTATTTTTCGTTTACTTCACAAAGATGAGGCTTCAGATGTTTTCAGTTATGTTGATAACGATGTTCAAGAATTGATTGTTAATTCTTTGTCTGATGCTGAAGTTGCTAGAATCGTGGAAGACCTTGCCGTTGATGATGCGGTTGACTTTATTGAAGAAATGCCAGCAAATGTGGTTAAAAAGGTTTTAAAAAATACCACTGCTGAAACAAGAAACACCATCAACAAACTTTTGAGCTATGCTGAAGATACCGCAGGCTCAATTATGACAACTGAATTTTTAGATGTTGTTGATAATGTTACTGTTAATGACGCAATTGAAAAAATCCGTAAAATTGGAAGCGACTTAGAAACAATCAACACAATTTTTGTTACCAGTCCTAAAAAGGTTTTGATTGGAACGGTGGAGATTAAAGATTTGATTTTGTCTAAAGGCGAAACAAAAATCCAAGATATTATGGAAGACAATGTTATTTTTGCTTACACCTACACCGACCAAGAAGAAATCTCGAACATTTTCCAAAAATACGACTTGCTTACTTTGCCAATTGTTGATAACGAAAAGCGTTTGGTGGGAATTGTTACCGTTGATGATGTTATGGAAGTTATTGAAGATGAAGCTACCGATGATATCTCTAAAATCGGTGGTATGAGTGCGATTGATGATAAGTACCTAAACACTCCAGTTTGGAAGCATTACACAAGCAGAATTATTTGGGTTATGGTTATGATGGTTTTTGGAATCTTCACTGGATTGCTTATTTCAAAGTATGAAGATGCCTTAGCTGCTGTTCCTATGCTAGTTTCGTTTATGCCGGTTTTGATGAATACCGCTGGTAACTGCGGAAGCCAAAGCTCAACTGTTATTATTCGTGGGCTTGCGTTGAATGAAATTACCTTTAGAGATTACTTCAAGATTTTCCTAAAAGAAATGGCAGTTTCTCTAATGCTTGGAGCATCTGCTTGCTTATTTATGTTTGTTAGAGTTTGGATTCAATACGACATAACAAAAGCACTTATAATCTGCTCATCATTATTTATCGTAATTTTGATTGCTAACTTTATTGGCTTCTCAATGCCTATGCTTGCTAAAAAATTAAAATTGGATCCAGCTATGATGGCGGCACCAATCATCACAACAATTTTAGACTGCGCTGTTGTTTTAATATATTTCAATATCGCCAGTTCCGTTTTGGGATTGTGATAAACAAACTGAGTAATTTAACCAATTGTTATAGAAGAGAAAAATTCAATTGTAGATAATTTAAAATATAAAACTAAACCAATAATTTACCTATATGCTCACGCCAACTTGCGTGAGCTTTTATTTTTAGGGTATGAACATCTAAAATTTAAAAAACAATAAAGTGATAAAACTCCTAATTTGGCTGTTTTGCACAAATAAATAAGGGTTTTTATATTGACAGTTGAATACTTTTTCAACTATAATTATATATAATTGAGTAACTACTCAACTATGTCGGCTAAAAATTATTGGTTAGGTTTTAGCGAAAATAACAAGCGGAGTGAAAATATAAATTTAAAACTGGAAGTTATTATATTTATTATAGTTTATTATCCAACATTAAATATTGCTTATATTCTCAAGTTCTCGACCGTAATAATAAGTTGAAACGATAAAAAGTGAAAAATGCAGTAAATGTTTCAATTCGAAAAATGATTAAAGCATATTTAGAGAAACTAGCAAAAATTGAATATAAAAGATGAAGTAGAAGAAGTGGGAAATGTTTCAATATTAATAGCGAAAAAATATGAACATTCAAGTGGAAAGTGCTAGAATGTTTCAATTTAAAGAATGAAGAAGATATAAAAAGATAGTGTAGAAAACGCATAATGTTTCAATGTGGAAAAAAAGGAGAAAAATATGAGTAGGAATGAGTTTGTGTGCGATTGTGAAATGGTGCATAAAGATGTTGTGGAGAAAGTGCAAATTGAAATGATGAGTGAGGGTGATTTCATTGGAATGAGTGAATATTTCAAAGTGCTTGGGAATAACACTCGCGTTAAAATCGTTTGGGCGTTATATAAAAGTGATATGTGTGTTTGCGATTTGGCTAATTTACTATCAATGACAAAGTCGGCAATTTCTCACCAACTAAAGATTTTACGCGATAGCAACATCATTAAGTTTGAGAAGAAGGGCAAAGTTGTTTATTATTCGCTTTATGATGACCACATTATTAAGTGCTTTGAGAATGCAAGCGAGCATATTAAGGAGTAGGTATGGAAAAAGAACAAAAAATTATGATTGTTAGGTTTGTTTTAAGTGCGATATTTTTTGTGTTAGGGCTTTGCTATTTTTCTTTTGCGTTGTCGTTAACATTCTATTTGGCTTCTTTTTTGGTTATTGGATATTCGGTCGTTATAAACACGATTAAGAATATTTCGCACGGTGAAATCTTTGATGAAAACTTTTTAATGCTTATTGCATCAATTGGTGCGTTTGTGTTGGGTGAGTTTATTGAAGGTGTTGCGATTATGTATCTTTATCAAGTGGGCGAATTCTTGCAAGACTTAGCGGTTGATAAAAGCAAAGATGCTATTGGAAACCTAGTTAATCTTATGCCAAATTATGCGATGATTGAAAAAGATGGAAAGCTTATAAAAGTTGATCCAAAAGAATTGAGCGTTGGTGATGTTATCGTTGTTGGAAGTGGCGAAAAAATTCCGTTTGATGGCGTGGTTGTTAGTGGGGAAAGTGATGTGAACACAAGTGCGTTAACGGGAGAAAGTGTGCCAGATAGCGTTGGCGTGGGAGATAAAGTTTTGAGTGGGTGCATAAATTTAAATGCAACATTAAAAATTAAAATCGAAAGTAAATTTGAGGATAGCACCGCTTTTAAAATTGTGGAAATGGTTCAAAATGCGGAAGATAAAAAATCAAAAACTGAAAAGTTTATATCAAAATTTGCCAAAGTTTACACACCAATTGTGTGTGCGATTGCAATGCTTATTTTATTAGTGCCATCTTTAATTACTGGAGATTGGGAATATTGGGCAGAAAACGCAATCACGATTTTGATTATTTCGTGCCCTTGTGCGTTGGTTATTTCTGTGCCGTTGTCGTTCTTTGCGAGCGTTGGCGGGTTATCGAAGAATGGCGTTTTGGTTAAGGGTGTGAATTATATTGAAACTCTTTCTAAAATTGATGCGGTGGCGTTTGATAAAACGGGAACTTTAACTAAAGGTAATTTTAAAATTACGCTTAATCACCCAAACGATATGAGTGAAAAAGATTTGATAGAAATTTGCGCACTATGTGAGTATGGCTCAAATCATCCGATCGCAGAAGCAGTTGTGGCTGCTGTGAGAAACAAACTTGATTTAAATCGTGTGCAAAAAAGTGAAGCGTTGCCAGGGCTTGGTGTTAAGGCGGTTATTGATGGAAAACAAGTTTATGTGGGAAACGATAAACTTTTGCAAAAGTTAAAAATAAAAAACAATATGTGTTCGCATGCGGAAACAACTTTGCATATTGTGATTGATAGTGAGTATGCGGGGCACATTGTGGTGGCAGATGAGATTAAAGAAAATGCTAAATATATTTCAAGTGACTTAAAAAATGTTGGTGTTGAAAAAGTTGTGGTGCTAACGGGCGACAAAGAAAGCGTGGCAAACGATGTGGCAAAAAGTTTGGCTGTGGATTATAGGGCAGAACTTAAGCCAAATGATAAAGTTAAAGAAATTGAAAACTTAAAAGCGAGTGGATTTGAAAATGTTTGCTTTGTGGGTGATGGAATTAATGATGCACCCGTTTTGAAAAAAGCAGATATTGGCGTTGCTATGGGAATGATGGGAAGTGATATTGCGGTTGGCTTTGCTGATGCGGTTGTTTTAGATGACAACATTAAAAAAGTTCCACTAACAATTTCTCACGCAAAAAAAACAATGCGAATTGTTAAAGAAAATATCATTTTTGCATTGTTTGTTAAAATTGCTGTTATAACTTTAGGTGCTGTTGGGTTTGCACCTATGTGGAGTGCGGTTCTGGCTGATGTTGGCGTTTCAATTATTGCTATTTTAAATGCAATTAGATGCTTTAAGGTTAATAAGAAAATTAAAGGTGAAAACAAAAATAGTGGAAGTAATAAATAGAGAAGAGAGATTAGATATAACAAACTTTCAATCACTCCGCTCATTATTTCCACCAACACACAACAAATAATCCAATAAATAAGGCATCCTTGTGTAAGGGAAACTGGCACGAATGTAAGTAAAGTGATTGAAGGGTTCGTTTGATAAAACTTTTTGCTTGGGTGTTAAATGATGATGCAAAGTATCGCATAAAAAACTTCAAAACTCACACAATTATTTCATAATGCGTTAGTTTCTTGTTTTTTTAACCGCAAGTTTTTGCATTCATCATTTTCCTAAGAGTCAGCGGTCGAGAATTTGAGAAAATAAATAATATTTAATGATAGATAATAAATCTTACCAAATATAATAAATTTCCGTTTTAGAATTATATCTCCACTCCGCTTATTATTTCCACCTTTACACAATTCTTAAATCCATAAAATAGGCGTTTCTGTGCACAAGGAAGCTGTCGACAGGGTTGACTGAAGGGTTGTCTCTGCTTATATTAGCTCTTTATCATTTATTATTTACTTTTGTTTAGCGTACTAGTTTATGTAATTGTAGTTTAATAAAATTAGTGTTTAATTAAACCAATCTCGTTTAAAACGAACTAAATAAAAAAAGGACACAATAAAATTTAAGTGAATTTCCTAAAAGAGTTTAATCTTTGGAAATCGCTTTAAATTTACAGTGTTCTTTTTTTAATTTAAAAAAGTTGTTTGGTGGGGTATTAGTTTTAAAAGTTTTTTATTTGTTTATTTATTTCTATATGAATTTTTTTGAATAGTTTAAATTCTTAAGGTTCGCATAAAACTTGCTATGTTTTTTCTTGTTTTAAAAGGATTTATTAGTAGTGGTATTAGTTATAATAGGTTGTTATTTGTCTCTTGTGATGATGTTTTCAACTGATTTGTTGTCGATGATTTGTGGAACAATTTTTGGTAAAAATTTTCCGCTTTTCATCTCATCTAATGTTAGCCATTTAAACTCTAGTTTGTTGATATAACCTTTGTCGTTTTCCATTCTAACATAGTCATTTGTGTTTAAATCGGCAGGGTTAACAGGTTCAACGATGTAGTAATAGCCAAGTTCGTGAAAAGGTTTGCCATCTTTTCCTTTGAAAAAGTTTTGGTGAATTGCAAGTAATTTCTTCTTTTTAACTGGAAAGCCAAGCTCTTCTTCCATTTCGCGTTCAACTGCGTGGTCGGTGTCTTCATCTAGTTCCACGTGGCCACCTGGCAAGCAATAGAATTTATTGTCATTTATTCGAACAACTAAAAATTTGTTGTTGTGCTCTAAAACTCCGCAAACACGGAATTTAAAATTGCCATCGTTGTGGTCTATTCTAACATCTATCATAATCTTCTCCTATTTATTAAAATTTTAACGAACCTTTAAATAAAAATTTGCAAATTTATTAGCGAGTAAGTTTGTTAAAAATTTGTTTTCAATAAATTTTTAAGTTAAAACAGTTTTTTAGTTTATTTGTTAAAGGTTGCCTTAAACTTTATTCAGCATGTTTTATTTTATCATATTTTTGGTGATTTATCATAATAATTTATATAAATAATTTGACAAAATTTGACCACATTGTATAATAATAACATATATAAAATAGGAGGGTGTTATGGCTGAAACAAAGAAAACAACAAGTGCAAAGAAAAGTACATCAACTAAATCAACAGCAACTAAATCAACAGCAACTAAATCAACTGCAAAAACTCAATCTAGCAAACCTGCTCAATCAAGTTCAAGTTCTGCAAGCGGTTCATCAAATTCTAGCAAAAGAAAAAGTGGTGGAATCAGAACATGGGGCTTAAATAAAATCAGTTTCTGGGTTGTTGGCGCAATTGCAATTTTGTATTTAATAGCAAGCATTTTATCTCTTTGCGGTGCAAGTTTTAAAGCTGTTAGCGTTATGCAAGGGGTTGCAACTGCATTTGCAATTTGCATTGTGGCTTATTTGGCTTGGAGATATGTTAAACCAAAACAAATGGTTTGGAAAGTTCTTTGGTTTGTGTTCCTTTTAGTTGTTCTTTTAGGAATCGTTATTCCACTTGTTAAATAGTTTTTTAAAATCACTTATGTTGGTATAAGTGATTTTTTTATTGCAATGCATTATGCAAACATAGATTTTATAAATTAATTAGAATGTTGTTTTTGCTGTGGATTATGATATGATTCAATATTTGGTGCGAAATGTGGTGCGTGGGGTGGGGGTATTCCAAATTCAAACGCGTTTGAATTTGGCGATGCGGACAGTTGCCCACATCGGAGGTTGCGAAAATCGCAACCAGAATACCCCCACAAACTCTCAATATCAAGCGCACCAAAACCAAAAGCAGTTGAGATATTGAAAACGTGTCACTCGAAAAACGGTTAAATAAAGCAAAAATAAAGCAAAAACGAGTATAAATAAAAGCCAAAGGTTTCAATAAGCATCACATAAAATCTAATCGATTTTTAAATGAATGTATATAAAAAAATATATATAAAGAGCATTAAAACACAACAATAACACTAAAACACAACTTTAAACAAACTTTGAATAAAATGCACAAAATTACAAAATCCAACAAAAAAATATTTAACAAGAGGCGTTTAATTTGTTAAAATATGGGTATTAAAAAAAGGAGAATGAAAAATGAAAAAAAGATCAATTATTAGTTTAGTTATTGCTATATGTTTGATTGTGCCAATGCTATTTTGTTTCACATCTTGCAGTGGTGGTTCTGAGAAAGAAATGAATGTTTCTATTAACCCAGAAATCACTTTCATTGTTGATGGAAAAGATAAAATTGCAAGCGTTAAATTTGAAAACAAAGATGCCGATAAATTTTATGCTGATATCAACTTTAAAGGAATGGGCGTTGAATCTGCTCTTCAAATTATGGTTGATAAATACTCTATTTCTGGCAACTATAAATTCGAAGGAACTAAAGATGTTACCATCACAATCAATGGTTCTGTTAGTGCAGATGTTGAAGCATTGCAAACAAAAGCAAAAGAAAAAGTTACTGAAGCATTCGGAAAACTTGGAATCACAGCAAAAGTTGAATTGCCAAAAGTTTCTAAAGATGATTTAGTTAAATTGGTTAATAAATATGCTCCTGAACTTGCTGACTTTGAACTAAAAGAAATGAGCGAAAAAGAACTTATTAAACTTATTAAAGAAAAACAAAATCAATATGCTGGCCTTGCTTCAAGCCAAGTTAATGAATTATTGGCAAAAATAACAACAGGTGCAGATAAAGCAAAATATGATGCAGTTGAATTAGCTAAAAAAGCATTCAAAGGTGCTAAAGATGCTTTAGATAATGCTGAAAAAACATTAAACGAACTTCCAAAAGATAGTGCTCTTCGTGCTGGTGCTGAGCAAGCTGTTAAAAATGCGAAATCTGCTTTAAAAACCGCTGAAGAAGAATTCGATAAATTAGTTGTTGAATTTGAAAAGTTTAAAACTCAATTAATCGAAACTGCTAAAAAAGATTATGCAAATATTAAAGCAGACTTAGAAAGTAAATATAACGAAGCTGTTAAATCTTTTGCAGACACATATAAAACAACATACGAAACTCAAGTTAATAAACTAACTGCAGAACAACAACAAGCTTGGGCAGACCTAGTTGCTAAATATAATAAAGTTGCTTAATTTAAATAATTGAAAACATTTTAAATTAAATAATATTAAATAAAAAACATATTAGTGATTTGAAGCCAACAAATTAAAACTTCAAAACTAACTAATATGTTTTTTATTTAGAATATAAAAACTCTAATTATTTGAGTGAAAAATAAAAAGTTAAAGATTTAACTATAAAAAAAATACCCTCCTTCATCATAATGATAACAATATCAAAATAGATAAAGAAGAGTATTTTTTATTGTTTTTAAGTTATTTGGTGCTTTTGTTATTAATTTCTTTCATATTAATAACGGTTGAATTAATGATTCCAATAATTCCGCAAGCAACTGCTCCGCCAACAAGGATAATCCAAGTTGGGTGCCATACTTTAGCGAAAAGCCCAACGCAAATATAAGATATAATGCATAGAAGCATTAAAATTCCGCAAATTGCATCGCAAATAACTTTTGATTTGTAAGTTGTTTTTTCTTCCATTTTATTTCTCCTTGATATATTATTATACTAATATTTATTTTATAAATAATCAATTAAATTTATATATTATTTTGTAAATTTGCTTAATTGCTTTTTAATAATTATGTGGAATAATTGGTTGAGTAGTGATATACGCAACAACAGCCCTTCAGTCACTTTTTGTAGATTCCTTGTGTTGTTAAAATAATTTTTCGATTGAGTTTTATATTATGCTTTATCTTTATGTAATAAATCTTCGTTTTAGATTTATATGCCTAACTTCGCTTATTATTTTCTCAAACACACAACCAATAAACCGCTAAATAAGGCTTCCTTGTGCACAGGGACACCTAAATCAAAGATTAATTTGTATTGTTTTTGGTTGTTATAATAAGCAAGGTAGATATATAATTTTAAAACGAAAATTATTATGTCTATTAAAGTTTACTATCCATTATCAAATACTTAATTATATCCTCAAGAACCCGACTTCTAAACCACATCGATGAGTATTTTAAAAACTATGACTAAATTTTCGTTTCCTACAATATTAATTTATTCTCACAATATATTTCTTCTTTACATATAAAAATATTTGAAAAAAAACAAAAATTATGTTAATCTAATTATAGTAATATTATTGTTCGATGAAAAGTATTGATGTTACCATATTTTTATTTGCTTTAATTGAATAATGATAAGCAAAATCACTAAAAATATATTAAGGAGTTTATATGAAAAGGAAGATTATTAGTTTATTTTTGGCCATTGTGCTGATCATTCCTTGCTTATTTATGCTTAACTCTTGTGGAAAATCAAAGCCAAAGGAGCCTGAAATTAATCCATCAGAATATACATTAGCGGACATACAAAAAGTTCTAGCAGATGAAACATCTAAAGGGATGGATAGTATTTTATTTGGATCTGATGAATATAAACAGGAAGCGGTATCGAAATTAATTAATGGCAAAAAAGTTATTGCAGTACTCGATAATATTGATAAGAGTAAGTACTTCTTTATCAGGGAACTAAAACTATATGTTTATAAAGATGAAAATGGTAATTATTACTATGCAAAACAAGTGCTTAAAGCTGATCCAGAAGATGAGATAGGAAGTGTCGACTTTAGGTCAACTTCAACTGGCGGAATAAATAATGGATTGATTAAAAATGCCGATGATTTTAATTCTTTAACAGATTTTGAAACTTATTTGTGTTATGATAATGATAAAGGAGAGTGGTATCATGTATCTACATCAAGTGGAGTATCAGGACTGACGACATATAACAAGGGAAAAAAACTCACCAAAGCTCAAAAGAACTGGTTTTTAACTTCAAATTCAGAAAATGGAAAAAGGCAAGTGAAGAATGATTTAATTTGCGAATCGGTTTATACTAATGGCACTGAAGAATATTATAAAATAACATATGATTATTATAAGGCTAGCAATTCAAAAGAAGTTTTTTTCACTTGTAAGTCACAATCAAGTGGTGATTATCGCATAGCAACAATATCTTATGAAAAAAGCGATGTTGAAATTGATAAAATATTAGTTGATTTATTAAATAAAAGCAATAGTGAAAAAGTTCAAGGTTTTGAAAATTTCTACTATTATGATATTTCAGTTGATGTAAACACTGATAAAATAAAAGTTAAGGCTAGCAGTGAGGATAACCCGGATTATTGTTTATGTGATGATTTTAATGAAAAAATTGAAAATCAAATGATTAGTAAATATGGCTCAATTAATCCCGATAGCTATGAAGGAGTAACATGCTCTTATTTAATTGAAGATA
This sequence comes from uncultured Clostridia bacterium, assembly GCA_934778125.1. Classification (GTDB taxonomy): domain Bacteria; phylum Bacillota; class Clostridia; order Christensenellales; family UBA1242; genus UBA11490. The sequence continues at coordinate 79,819 of CAKVOF010000001.1, read as the reverse complement.
ACGGAAAGTATTATTTATTAAACGTTGTGCTAAATTTAAATTCTGGAACTCCTAGCTTATTTTATAGTTCATCATGGGAATGCTTGGAGAAAACAAAGGTTGAATTGAGTAAGCAAGAATATGAAGCGTATAGTTTAGAGGTTCAAAATTTGCTTAATTTATCAAGTGCTGATATAATTCAAGAATTACTAAATGCTAATCAAAAAGATATAGATAAAATAAATTCTCTTTATGGTGAGGGAACTTATAAATTTTCATTTAGAATGGCTGAAAATGCAACTAAAGAAAACTACACAGCAATCATTGAACAAACAATCTTATTGGAAGAATATGAATATAATAGGGTTTATATAAATAGTGAAGCAAGGTCGCATATAATAAATAACCCATTGGTCAATCAAAAAGTCGAGATAAATTTTTCAAACCAAAAATTGACAAGTGTTAATGTTTTTTGGAAGTTAGAAGATAACTTTTTACTAACGAATCAAGATACAGAGAATGAATACTCTACTGATTACACATACGAGAAAATGGTATACTCAATTGAGTTTAATAAAGATACATCTAACTTTGTTTATCCAGAATTTTCGGAACATAAAGATATAAGCTTAAAAAATAATGAAAGCATTAAAATTAAGGCTTGCAACATTGGAGAAGACTTTACACTAGAAAAGATAAATAATCAATATATCAAAGCTGGTTCAACTATTTCGAAAACTGACTTTGACAACGCAATTTCAGATAAAATTATAAAAAATAATAAAATTGAAAACTGGTATTTAGATCGTGAGTTTAAAGTTCCAGCATTCGTTGATGACAAGTTAACTGTTTCAAAAACGGGGAATGTTATGGAACTTTATGCTAAGTATGTTAGCCTTCCAAAAATCACATTTGAATTAAATGGTGGAACAATGGAAAGCTTTGAATATAAATTTATTAAGCTTGCGGATAACATTAGCGAGAATGGATACCCTTATAAAAAAGGCTATCTATTTGAGGGATTCTATTCAGATGCGGATTTTAAAATTGAAAATAAAATAGATGTTGAATCTGTTTACCTTGGGGAAGAGCGTACCTTATATGCGAAATACACGAAACTTTATATTGCTGAGTACGACACTAAAGGTGGAAAGTTAGTAGGAAACGAACTAGTTAAGGAAGGAAACACCTTGATTAATTTACCAGAAAGTGTTGAAAAAAGTGGATATATTTTCAAAGGCTGGAAATTAGTTGGCGGAGCCGATACCGTTTTAACTAAAACATGTCAAATTACTAGTGGTGTTTCATCTAATATAAAATTTGAAGCGGTTTATGATGAAGGACTAATCATTAATATTCATAACCTAGATTATTCAAATTCAAGCAACACTATTCAAAAAATAACACACACAATCACAATTCCAAAATCTTGCCCAGAGGGTTACTCGTTTAGCGAATTATTTAAATCGCTAACAGAAATGTATGAGGGGGTTAATTATAATTATTTCTCTGGAATTTTTATTGATGAAACATTAACAAAACCTTTTGTTGCATGGCCAAGTTCAAACACAGATATTTATTTTGCGCAAAGAGAACAAAGTTCTGATCAGCAACAATATACTTTAATCTTTGACCTAGGCACAAATGAAGTGGGAGGCAAATCTTTAGAAAATTTCAAAGGTGAATCGATAAATATAACCGATGATAATATAGGAAATTCTTCATACTCATATTATTTAGATTATGAAGTTGATGAGAAGGGCCATTTCCTTATTAAGATTAAAAACATTCCTGAAATATATGCAAAATTGGTTGGTGGTTTTGATGATGAAAGTAAAGATTATGTTGTTAAATTATTGGGAAAAATAATGAACGAATCACCAAATGGTGAAAAATATGAAATTAGTGATGTATTTGTAGATCCTGGAAAAACAACTCCAGCAAAAGGCAATTTTAATCATTCTAATGGCTTATCGAAATTATTTAATGAAGATGGTACTTTAGCAAATAATATTAGATTATATGTTTCTGGAAAAATTGTTTAATTATAATAAAAAGATATGTTATTTTAAGAAAAATCTAAAATTAAAGACGTATTATTGGATTAATCTAATAGATTAGTAACACTAATATGTCTTTTTTATTTTCAATATGTTCCAAACAAGCTTACTCCAATTGATAATGTAACTTGTTGTTTAAATAGGTATAAATGAACAAAATTTATAAAATATTTATATAATAAGTATAGGCGAAAAATAGGAGAATTTATGAAATTTTGGTGTAGATATTTAAATCAAAAATTATCATCAAAGCGGGTGTGTTATGAAAATATAAAGCACGGCCCAAGGGGGCTAAGAGGAGCAACTGGGGCAACGGGCGCAACTGGGGCAACGGGCGCAACTGGAGCAATTGGGGTAACTGGAGCAACGGGCGCAACGGGGCCGAAAGGTGATAGAGGCCCAAGCGGTGAAAATCTTGTTGTTAAATCAACAAAAACGCTTCCACCAGAAAAGGAAGCGAACGTTAAATCAACACACATTGAAAACACAACCTATTTAGAATTTGAGATTCCAAGAGGATATAATGGTGTGCCAGAAAAAATATTAGTGGGCAAAACCAACACTATTGAACCTAACAACGTGGCAAAAGTTGAAGATAGATATGAAGGCGATGTGCATTTTTTCGATTTTTATATTCCAAGGGGGAAAACGGGAGCAAAGGGTGAAACGGGCGCTCAAGGTATTCAAGGCGTTCAAGGAAATAAAGGTGAGCCGGGTGAAAAAGGCGAGCCGGGAAAAGATGGGCGTAGTGAAACAATAATTATTGATAAAACTCACACAATAGAGCCAAGCGAAAATGCGAATGTTCAAGATAATTTTGAAAATAACACTCATTTTCTTACATTTTATATTCCCAAAGGTGAAAAAGGAGAGAAGGGCGAACGTGGAGAGAAAGGTGATGAAGTAATAATGGCGGGAACAACAACTTTAGTTGGGGAAAATGAACCTGCAAAAGTTGAAGATAGGTATGAAAACGATGTGCATTTTTTAGATTTCCAGATTCCAAGGGGAAAAACGGGTGCAAAGGGTGAAACGGGTGCTCAAGGAATTCAAGGCGTTCAAGGAAGCAAAGGTGATCCGGGTGAAAAAGGTGAAACGGGCGTGGGTGAAAAAATAGTTGTTGATGCCACCCAAACAACAAATCCTAATGAAAATGCGGTTGTGGAAGATAATTTTGATGGAACAACGCATCATCTAACTTTCAGCATACCAAAAGGTGAGAAAGGGGAAACGGGTGAAACGGGGCCAAGAGGATTGCCGGGCGAGATAGGAAGAAGTGAAGGAATATCGATAGACCTAACTGAAACTATCAACCCAGAAGAAGATGCGCAAGTGTTAGATAATTTTGAAAACTATATTCATCACCTATCGTTTTATATTCCCAAAGGTGAAAAAGGAGAGAAAGGCGAACGTGGAGAAAAAGGTGATGAAATAATAATGGCGGGAACAACAACTTTAGTTGGGGAAAATGAACCTGCAAAAGTTGAAGATAGATATGAAAACGATGTGCATTTTTTAGATTTTCAGATTCCAAAAGGTAAAACGGGGGAAAAGGGTGATCCAGGTGAAAAAGGCCCGCAAGGCGATAGAGGCCCGCAAGGAGTGAAAGGGGAACAAGGGGTGGCAGGCCCTCCTGGAACAACTAACAATATTAATGCAACGATATACGAAGAAAACTCTCAAGAAATTGCGAATGGTAGGCCATTAACGTTTGGCACAACGCTAACAAACAACGGAATGAGCATTAATAATGCTTCTATCACAATTCAGTATACTGGAACATATATAGTGAGTTTTTCAATCAATAATGGATCGAGCGCAACTGCGGGTGATTGTGTGGGAATATATTCAAACAACACGTTGGTTGGTGGAACAAAACGCCCATTAACCACCAGCACGAATGTGAGTTGCACAATTGTGTTAAGGTTGAAAGCAAACGATGTGATCACGCTTGTTCCAACACTATCGAGCAATCGAACACTAACGAGTTCTGGAGCACCAAGCGCTATGTTAACCGTTGTGCAAATTGCATAAGTTGTTGGTTGTGTTTAATAATATTATATAAAATTTTAAGGTGAAAAATGGAAAAAACAATAAAAAACAAATCTCAGGTTCGAGCTAATTACACCGCACCTGACCAAACCACTCAAACAATAACATTTGAAAGCAACGAAAGTGTTGTGGAAAATTTATCGGTGGCGTTTGTTAAAGATAAATCTTCGTTGTTGGATTATGGAGCGCCTAAAGATGAAATATTGCAAAGTATTTTACTGGCAAACGAAAGCTTGTCGGAAATCACGAATATTAGGCTTGAGGAAATTATTGGCGAGGGTGCTAGTTTTAAACCTGGCTCGGTTGAGATAGATAACGTGCCATTCCCTGATATGGATATTGTTGCTGGAATAACATTGCCAAACTCGTTTCAGCCAAAGAGTGGTGCAGTTGTGTCGTATGTGTTGGTGATTGATGAGCAAACTTCTGCAACAAGTGTTGCTCTAAAAACAAAAGTCACCTTTAATGCAAATGAAGTTGAAGATATGAGTGAGTTCACACCTGAAGTGGTGGTTAAAATAACCGAAAATAAACTCGTTATTGATAAAACATCGAATAAAACAGTTGTTATTAGCGGAGATACACTTATGTATCAAAGTATTATCAAAAACACAGGGAAAATAAGAAATACTAGCGTGTTTTTTAAAGATGAAATACCTCAAGGAACGGTTTTTGTGCCTAAAAGCGTTAGAATCAACAAAGCACTGAGCGATGAAGGGTTCGATCCAACGGTTGGTTTTGAAGTTGGTGCATTGGAAGTTGGCGGTGAAATAGAAGTTACTTTTGAGGTGACTATAACCTAAAAATAAAAAGTTTCATAAATTTATGAAACTTTTTTGTTTGAATAGATTGTTTTATGATGTAAAGATAAATTTAATGCTCTAACATAGTATTAAAATCAAACTGATTATTACCAGATGGATCGGGTAGTATGCATAGAAAAACCACTTCATAAATTTGTTGAGTTTGATGTTTTTTCCGCTTTCGCCATTATATAAAAATAAGATTGGAACGCTTAAAATAACTCCAAGTTGGATTATGGCGTAAACTTTTGAAAATGCAAAGAAATAAACAACCGAATAGATAATGGTGTAGAACAAACACCATAGAATTTGGTTTAATGGTTTACCACGGTTTGTGCCTATGCATAGAATAAATAAAGATGCTATGCAACTCCAATCGGCAGGTAACGCTAAAACGCACAAGATTAGTGTGTATTCAACCTTTAAAAGTTGGCTTAGTTTCTCATTTTTCGCAACTCTTAGCATCATAAGACCAATAAATAAAGACCATATCACACTTGTTTGATTTAAAAAGCCTGTGGCGAATGGAATTAAAGCTATTGCCCCTTTTTCAGCAAACGAACCAAACATAAGCATATAGGGAATGTGGGAGATAAGTGCGAAAATAAACAATCTTAAACTATACTTTTTTATGTTTTTAGTGTGGTAGAAACCTTCGGCAACAAAATAACACATTATAGGGCAAGTGATTCTGCCAATAGTGTGCATAATAATTGCTAGGGCGTTAACTGAGTAGTTAGGAAAAATCGCCCACGCAATGTGGTCGATTGTCATAGCAACAATTGCTATTATTTTTATTGCGTTTGAGTTTAGTTTTTTATGGTTTTCAATCATAGAACATTTATTTTTGTTTGTGGGTTATTTGGGTTTTTGCAAGAGATGGTTTTTTAGTTAATGTCGTTTTTCTTTAACAATTTATCTTCCTCTAGTGTAAATTTCATTAACACGATCATCGTTTGGATCGTCAAATTCATAAGCTTCTTGGATATCGTAGAAATCATCTTCGTTTTCTGCTTTTGGATAATTACCACAAAAAATTAATTCACCATATAATTGATTAAGAGCATAGTACTTGGTTGCCGAAGCATCTGTTTTATCATTCACAGATGCAACAGCAAAGTATTCTTTACACTTGTCAACAGTTTTTGATGTTGTGTTATAGGCAGAATCCCTATAATCAATACGGCTAATCATAGAATAATTTTCTAAAAAGTTTCTAGATATACTAACAAAATCATCAAAAGGCAAGCTTTCTTTCGTTATTAGCCTTGCTATAAACCTGCAATATTGTTTGTATTCTCCATAAATTAGTTTTCTTGTTGTTTTATCTTCACCACTCGCTCTATATATTGCGCTGTTAAATTCATATGAATTGCTATGTTCAAAATAGGTTTTATTTCTAAGGTCATTCAATTCAATTATTCCTGCTGTTAGCATTTCGCTTGAGTGGTTATTATCATAATTTTTAATAATTTCTTTTTCTTTTTCTCTAATCTCTTTAATAGAGCGAGCTGTTTCTAAATTAAGAGTGTCTAATGAATCCATATTATATTTCCACCTTTTATATTTTTGTATTATTCTAGCACATTATAAATGATATTACAATAGACAATAATGAAAAATGTATTAATTTTGGTTTATAAACAAACTATACCATTAACCTCTCCATAAACTATGCAAATTACAGTATGCAAAAACCGCTTCGATTTTTTCATCTTTGTTTATATTGAACGTGGTGATTGGCTCAGCGTGGGGAGTTAATCTTTTGAATTGAAAGCCTTTATTGGTTTGAAGTTTAACCCATTCAATATAATGTTCGGGTGCCATTGGGTGAGGAATTTCGCCAATATTAACGGTTACTTTGCCACACCTAACAGAATAAATCGGCACGTGTTTTTCTTTTGCGCCATCATTGGTGTTTGGGTTAAGCACTTCCATTTTCTCACCACAACACATTAGTGGCGCTCCGCTATCGTTAACCTTAATAATAATATTTCCGCAGTGCTTGCAATAATAAAAATTTTGTTCCATTTTTAATTCTCCTTTTATTTTTTTTTGATTGCAAAGTGGAGTAAGGCAAGAGTTTCTTGCAATCTTATGATAATTATACCATAAGATTTTAACTAGTATAAATTAAATAGTTTTTATTTTCTTTTTTGTTTGATTTTTTTTATAACTACGATTATTGTGATAGATGTTGCTCCAATAACACCGAAAAATATAATTATTATAGGAATAACATCTGGTTTGTTTGGGGCTTTGTTGCTTGGTTTATTATTATCATTGTTGTTGTCATTTGGAGTGTTGTTGTCATTTGGATTATCGGGGCTGGGATTATTGGGATTAGGATTGCTAGGTTCTTCTTTTTGCAAAGATATTTGCACTTTGGTGTTTTTATAATTATCTTTATTTTCGCCCACATAAATTGCGGTTGCGCTAGTTATATTTATAACTAGCAAATTCGGATTTTCCCATTGCCAACCTTCAGGCAAAACAATTTCAGATAGGGTTGATATGGTGCTTGAAACATTAATTTCATTATTGGGTTTAATAGGCACATCAATTGGCAAAATTTGAAATTGCAAATTTAAACTTCCAAAGTGTTTTCCAATCCCACTTATTATAATTTCAGCGGTGCCAACATTGATATTGTTTTTGTAGGAAACAGTGTAGTCCACATCTTTAGTTAAGGTTTGTGAATTTAGCGTTATGTTTACTTGTGGGCAAAGTTCTTGACCGGTAAATAGCATCGGAGAAATAATGCTGTGTTCGGCAGAAGATATATCTATTTTTTGCTCAGGTTCTCCTTTTTCTTGCAAAACGGTGTAGGCTTTTATTCTTCCAGCATAACCCGTGCTATTCCAACCGCTTGAAGATTTATAATGAGTGTTTTGGTTTTTGTTTTTTGAATATAAAATGGTTGCACTTCCTCCACTTGAGCTACTAACACTCACAATAACGGAATAATATGAGTCTTTATCAATTTTAGCAAGATTATCTAGCATAATTGTGTGGTATCCACCATAATTCAAAACTCGTTCGCCCAAAGCGGAAAGTGTTCCACTTTCGGGATTTTTTGGGTCGGTTAGATTGGTGTAGACTTGAACTTTGCAGGTTAGATTATATCCAATAGTTGCCACATTAACAGCCTTAACAAATTCGTTATGATCATTGTTGCCTTTCTTTGCCACAAAAACGTTTGAAACACATTTAGAAACGGTTTCGTGTTGAGGTATAGGATCATTAACGTTATCGTAAAAATAATTAAAGTCGAACTCTGATTTTTTGGCATATTTAAATCCGAAAACATTTCCAATATGGCTATCATAAGAAAGGTAAAAATAAGGAAGAGAATTATAACTGTTTTTAATTATCCAACCACCGTTTTGGCTTGCGGGTTTTGGCTGAAAATTACTTGCGGGAATTGTGTTGTCCCAACCAACAATACTTATCGCGTGAGGAATACCGTTTGGGTTTGGCTCTCCTTTTGTGTTGTAATAAAACGCATTTCGTGCATTGTTATACGAACCAGTTACAGCGCCATATTTTGCAATTGCTCGCTTGATTTCGTTTATTCTATATGTGCCAGTTTCATATGCGTTTATCTGTTCGGCATCTAGTAATCTATATAAGTTATTTTCATATGCATTAGCCATCATATGCACATTGCCAGCCACTGGGGCACACCATTGCGACAACATCAAAAATGTGTTGAATGGGTTTCCTGGTTCATTCCATTTGTTGTTATCATAAACCCCTACGGTGTTGTTAAGAGGGTCTTTATCTCTGTTGTGGGTTCTATATGCAATTTGTGTTGGAGAAAATCTTAAAGTGTCTTTTGTGTTGTTATCTAACTTATCTTTTAAAATTGATGTTTCCGATGCACTTGCAGTTGCATAAGCCCAACAAATATTTGTGTCTCCTTGATCAAGAGTGGGGGTTACAATATCGAAATCACAACTATTATATTTTTCTTGGTTCGCAATTTCATCAACACTCATTGTGTTTAAAGTGGTTGCGTTTAATAATGTGTTTGAAAAAATAGTATTATGCTTCTTGAATGCATCAAAACACAATAAAAGCATAATAATTAAGCATATTATAGAAAAAAGTTTTGCTTTTCTTTTATAATTTATATTAATCATTTTACATTCGCATTCTATCATAATTTAGGTTAAGCAAGCAACTTTAAATAGTAGAAATTTCTAAATATGCTATTTGTGGGGTTTGCATATTTTAGTCATAAAAAATTATGTTAAACTAAGTAAAATTTGCACAAAATCTTAGTTTTATCTTAGAAAAATCTTAGAAAAATCTTAGAAAAACACGATTTTTTGGTAAATTTGGGCTAAAAATCAATACATTTTTGAAATCAAAAACTCGAACCCTTAAACAAGGATACTTGACAGGTGTAAGATGTATGTGTGATAAAAAATAAAAAATCAGCGACTTGCTAAAAAGTTGCTGAAATGCCCATAAAATCAGGCTTTTTATGGTGCGTCCATCAGGGCTCGAACCCGAAATCTAAGTTCCGAAGACTTATGTGATATCCATTTCACTATGGACGCAAAGTTGATTATTTTTTTAGTGGGATAATCAAACCCACAACCAATCGTTCCGAAGACTGATGCTCTATCCAATTGAGCCACAGATGCAAAATAGTAATTTTTTATGGAAGCTACTAAACCCACGCTAACGCGTTCCAAAGACTATGGCGAAGTATATCTCAAAACACTATAGAAGCAAGGAAAATTGATAAAAGATATAAAGTTGAAAGGCAAGGAAGAAACCATTATAGCTAAGAGGGAAATCCCGAGAACACGAGCAGGTTCTGAACACTATAGAAGTAAGGAAAATTGATAAATGATAAAGATTAATGATAGGTAAAACCCTCTTATGCAAGAACCGTGATTTTAAGTTAGCAATTTCATTATACACAATTTCACCAAAAAGTGAAATAAAATATGGAATATTAGGTTGGTTATTAATAAAAACAGTTTTAATTGGCGTTGAAGAAGTGTATAATAGTATTGGAAAAAAATATGAATAAGCCAATTTTTAATTTTAGCGAAGATTTTCAATTTAATAAGAAGCAAAGAAATGGTTGGTATAAAGCGGTGGCAAACACCCTTTATATTATTATTCTTTTGATTATGCTTTCATACGTTGTGTTTTCAATTGTTTTTTTTGATGCGGAAGTTGATGGAACGAGTATGCAACCAACTCTAAATGCAAAGGGTGGAAATAAAAGTGATGTTGTGTATGTGAATAGATTCGCTGAAATTAAAAAAGGTGATATCGTTGTTTTGAAAGTTAATGGTAGGGGTTTGATTAAGCGAGTTATTGCGGTTGGCGGAGATAGGATTCGTTATGAATATAATGATGTAACGGGTGTATGTGAGTTGTTTATTAATGGTGAATTGCAACAGGAAAACTATATTAAAGAGGAACTTAAAAGGCACGATGAACTAACTAAAACTGGCAATGAACTGGAAAAAATTATGCTTGGTGGCGAAAATTATGTTGAGGGCACTGTTGTTAAAAACGATAACGGTACGCCAGATGAAAGTGATGATTTTTATGAGTATGTTGTGCCTAAAAACGCCTATTTTTGTATGGGAGATAATCGCTTGGTGAGTGAGGATTGCAGAAAGTTTGGCGCAGTTGATAAAAGTGCTATTCAAGGGAAAGTGCAAATAATTGTGCCTTATGGAACTAGCAAGTTTTCGTTTTGGGCAAATAAACTTTTTGGGATTTGATAATTAAGATTATTTTAGGTTTTAATTGTTTTTTCATAATATTTTTTATTTAATGAAATAAGAGCGCTTTTAAAGGGCTTTTATTTTTTTTACGATTCTTAAGTTTTAACATAGAATAAAATAAAACTTGCTTTATAATTTAAATAATGCATAAATTAGATTTAAATTCTAAAATTTACTAAAGATAAAATAATCAATTAAGAGATAGTATAAGTGGAAACAACCCTTCAGTCACTCACTGAAGATTCGTGACAGCTTCCCTTGCACAAGGACGCCTAAATTAAGGTTTTATTAGTTGTGTATTTGAAGATATGATAAGCGGAGAGGAGATATAACAAAATGAAGATTTATTATATAAAGATAAAGTGTAATATAAATATCAAACGAAAAGTTATCGCATAAAAATATAATGATTATATAAATCTGAAACGAAAAATAGTTATATTTATTAAAGGTTGTTATGTGAAAAGCAAAGCAAAGTGTTGTTTTGAATAATTCAAATAGCATTAAAGTTGCACAAAATTTAAAGTTTTAAAAAAAGATGTGTTTAATTATTTGGAGGTTAACCAGCAAAACAATACAATAAACAAAAACACGGTAGGAAGTTTATGGAAAAACAAGCATTTAATAGCGAAAAATATTTACAAATTCAGAAGGAAAAGATTTTAGAAAGGTGCAAGCTTTTCGGTAAAAAATTATACATTGAATTTGGCGGAAAACTTTTTGATGATTTGCACGCATCAAGGGTTTTGCCGGGCTACAATCCAAACAACAAAATAAAACTTTTAGAAACAATGAAAGATGATATCGAAATCCTTTTTTGTGTGAGTGCTAAAGATATTGAAAATAACAAGATTAGGGCAGATTTTGGCATCACTTACGATAGAGAAGTTTTAAGGTTAATCGATGAGTTAAGGGAACTTGGAATAATGGTTAATTCGGTTGTTATCACGATGTTTAACCAAGAACCAAATGCTGTTAAATTTGCAAACTTGCTTAAAGCAAACAATATCAATGTTTACTACCATAAGTGCATTAAAGGATATCCTAACGATGTTGAAACAATTGTTAGCGATAGCGGATATGGTGCGAATGATTATGTGGAAACAATTCGCCCAATTGTGGTTGTAACAGCGCCAGGTCCGGGAAGTGGAAAATTAGCTACTTGCTTAAGCCAACTTTATCACGAAAAGAAGCGTGGGGTGGAAGCAGGATATGCAAAATTTGAAACGTTCCCAGTTTGGAACTTACCTTTAAAGCATCCTGTGAACATTGCTTATGAAGCTGCAACAACAGATTTGCGTGATGTTAATATGATAGATAACTATCATTTGGAAAAATATGGAAAAGTTGCTATTAATTACAATCGTGATTTAGAAACTTTCCCAATTGTTAGGCAAATTCTTTTCAATATTTATGGAAAAGATATATATTTTTCGCCAACCGATATGGGTGTTAATATGGTTGGTTTTTGCATTGATGATGAAAAAAAAGTGAAAGATGCATGTGAGCAAGAGGTAGTTAGAAGATTTTTAAAAGCAAAGGTTGATTTTAAAAGAGGTCAAGAAATATTATCGGCATTTGAAAAAAACGAGATGCTTATGAAGGAGATGAATTTAACACCAAACATAAGAAAATGTGTTGAACCAGCGCTTAAAAAAGCAATGAAAACAAAAACACCTTGCATAGCAATTGAATTAAACGATGGCAGAATAGTTGCTGGAAAAACAACCGATGTTTTGTCGGCAAGTGCAAGCGTGATTTTGAATGCACTAAAAACTTTGGCCAATATTGGTGATGAATTTAAATTAATATCGCCAGAAATTTTAAAACCTATCACAACTTTAAAAATGGATTATTTAAACAACAAAAACTATAAATTGAGTTTGAAGGATATTTTAATTGCTTTATCAGTTTGTGCCACAACAAATGATATGGCAAAAAAAGCTTTAGAAACATTACCACTGCTAGCGGGAGCAAAAGCTCATTCATCGGTTATTTTAACTCCTAATAACGAGGAAGTTTTTAGAAAGTTAAAAATTGATATAACTAGCGAAGATGTGTTTGATGGAATGATGTTGTTCCGCGTGTGAGTTTTTGGTGAGATTTAAAAAGCAATTTAACACATTTTTAAATTTTAAGTTTGATTTAATAAAAAAGCCCCTATGTTAATTGGGGCTTTTTGTGTGATTAAAATAGATGGGTTAAGGGTTATAAAAAGTTATTAGGCGATTTATGTTTATTCGGTTGGTTTATTGATTGTGATTAAATATTCTAGTTTGTAATCTTTATCAGATGTGGTGTAGGTTATTTTAATCTTAATCGTTTTACTTGTTTCGCCCGCGTTTAATGAGAACACTGAGTCGAGAGAAATTGCTTCAGCACCCTCCATATTAGGAAAGAACTTAATGCTTATAGATTCGCTATTTAATCGAATTTCGGTTTTTTCTGATTTTTTGTTAAAATAATTGATTTTAGAATAGTTTAAGTCGTTTATAAACATTGTTTTATCTGAATCTGTTGCGTTGTAGGCTCCTTTTATAAACCAAGCATCAGAATTTTTAGCTATGTCGTCTTTTAGTTCATCTTCACGCTTTTCAATTTTCATATCATCAATTATTGATTGAATTTTTGATGCGTTTAATTTTTCAGTAACAAAGTCGCCAGTATACTTATAGAAGAAACTAACAACTTTTGTGTTGTCTAGTTTTGTGTCTAGATTTTTTGCTAGCCCAGTGTTTCCAATAACATAAAGCCCAGCAAGAATTGCGCAACACACAACTAAGCCTTTAGCCACGCCAAACGCAAGCCCAAAAACCCTATTCAGCCCAGATAGCGCACTATTTGATGCGGTTGCTGAATCAAATAATTTCGAAACAACCCAAACAGCTAATCTTATCAAAATAAATATTATAACAGCAGATAGTGCAACAGTTAAAAATGCCGATAGTTTTTCACGCGTTAAACTAATAACGCCTAAAACTTTAATTGTTTCTTTTTCTGCAAATGCACCTTTTAGCATTTTAAAAAAGATGTTGTCGATATCAACAATTCTTCTTAAAAATTTTGCAACTGGTTTTGCCCACCAAATAGAAAGAACAATTGAAACTAAGGTTGTGACTAAGCCTAAAATGCTATCCAGCAATCCTTTCCATAGCCCAACAATTGCAAATATGGCAACTATTGCGATAAAAATAATATCAAACCAAGACATTTCTTCCCCTTGTTTTCTTTTATTTCTATTGTCGATATTAAATCAACTTAAACTAGAGTAATGTGATAACAAAATGTAATGCAGTTTAAAATTTTAAAAAGAATTATTTAGCATTGCATTGTTAGCATTTTAAAATTCTTTTAAGCCTATTCAATTATTAATCGAAATAAAAACAAATATACTTTTTTTATATTTAAATATTATCATAGAAATATAAAAAAGTCATTAATATTTTCAAATTTTTTGTTTTGAGAGTTAATTTTAAAAGAATGTGGTCAATAATAGAGAAAAAGAAAAGGTGAAAATTTATGATTTATAATTCTGAAAAACACGAGTTAAGTTTGAAAATGGGCTTGGATTTAGCCTATGAGTTGAGAAATGAAAAAGAGATTCCTGTGTTTATGTGTGTTGGGAGCGATAGGGTTGTTGGTGATGCATTGGCACCAATTGTGAGCGAGTATTTAATAAAAAAGTTTAAAGTGAATGCGTTTGTGTATGGCACATTATCGAACCCTATTAACTCTAAAAATGTGGAAAGTGCATATGAATATATCAAGTTAAAGCACCCAAATTCTAAGATTATTGTGGTTGATGCAACGCTATCTTATTCTCAAGAAATGTTTTGCGTGAAAATGCAAAATTGTGGGGTTATTCCAGCGGGGTTTTTTAATAAAAAACTTAAAATTATGGGCGATATTTCACTTATTGGAGTTGTTGGGAATGTGGGAATGAAAGACTATAATTTTATTAACAATATAGGGATTAATTCCATTTTGAAGATGGCGTATTTTATGGCGCAAAGTATAAATTTTGCATTAAAATTTGCAAAGCAACTTTCAAGTTAATTTGTGGTTTATATGTGATCACTATTAAGACTATGAGCAAGTGTAACATTTTAACAAATAGCGTTGATTGAAGGTTGCTTACATTCATAATATCTTGATTAATTATTGTTTCTTTTTGCCTTTTGCATAGCATATAATTCTAAATTAGACATTTTTAGTTTTTTATCTCGTTTTATAAGCCCTATTTAATGTTTATATATATAATAAAAGAGGTAAAGTTAATTGAATATTGCTTTACAACGTTTTTGCGGTGTGGTATAATTCATATTGACTAAAATTATCGGAGGACTTTTTTATTTTGGAAAACAAGAAAAAATCTAATGGGCGTACTTTACTATCGCTAATTTTATTAGTGCTTGTGGTTATAGTGTGCTTTTATATATTTAATAGTGGCGATAATGGTGAAAAAATCACGGTTGATGGTGAAAAAAGCATTAGTGCCATTATGAATAGCAATGGTGAAAACCATATGGAAGATGTTTATATTGAAGGGTATAATACTTATGGAACTATCTATATTAGAATGAGTGGTAGTTCAATAAAAAAGAATCAGTTCCCGAAATATAGCGATTATTATTTAACTTACAACACTGCAATTGATCTAGAAAAAGTTATTTCATATATTGAAGAATTCAATAAAAAAGTGGACTTTGCAAAAGCTAAAGTTGTGGAGAATCCTGAAATCACAACTATCACATATTCAGATGGAACTGATATAACAGCATTCAAAGATTATAAGAAAATTGAAAGAATTAGCTCAACTCCATCTGCTGGAATTATTGAAACAATCTTACCTTATGCTAGTGCAATCGTTATGCTTTTCATTGGGTTTATGTTGTTTAGAATGTTATCTTCAAAAGGCGGAGTTGGAAACCAATTCTCTAAAAATAGAGCAAGAATGGTTGAAAGAAGCGATATAAGATTTAAAGATATTGCTGGTGCTGATGAAGAAAAAGAAGAAACACAAGAAATTGTTGAATTTTTAAAAACTCCAGAAAAATTTAAGGCGCTTGGTGCTAGAATTCCAAAAGGCGTTTTGTTAGTTGGTCAACCAGGAACGGGTAAAACATTGCTTGCTAAAGCAGTTGCGGGAGAAAGCAATGTGCCATTCTTTAGTATTAGCGGTTCTGATTTCGTTGAATTATATGTTGGTGTGGGTGCGAGTCGTGTTCGTGATTTGTTTGAAACAGCTAAAAAGAATGCACCTTGCATTGTGTTCATTGATGAAATTGATGCGGTTGGAAGGCAAAGAGGTGCTGGGCTTGGTGGCGGAAACGATGAAAGAGAGCAAACCTTGAACCAATTGCTAGTTGAGATGGATGGATTTGAAAGTAACGATGGGATTATTGTTATGGCTGCCACAAATAGAGCCGATGTTTTAGACCCTGCACTTTTAAGGCCAGGTAGGTTCGATAGGCAAATTTATGTTAATGTTCCAGATGTTAAGGGAAGAGAAGGAATTATCAAAATTCACGCAAAAAATAAACCAATTGATAGCGAAGTTGATTTCACAGCACTTGCAAGGTTAACAAGTGGGTTCACTGGCGCAGATATTGAAAACTTCTTAAATGAGGCCGCAATTATGGCCGCTAGAAACAACCACGTGACTATTAATATGAGTGATATCACCGAAGGAATTAATAAAGTTTTGATGGGGCCACAAAAGAAAAGTAGGCTCGTTACTGAAAATACTAAAAAACTAACCGCTTATCACGAAGCAGGTCACGCAATTATTGCAAAACTATTAGACTTTGGTGATGAAGTTCATGAAGTTTCAATTATTCCAAGAGGAATGGCAGGGGGCTACACTTCGACTCGCCCTGCTAACGATGATGATCAATACACTTTAAATAAGCTAAACAAAAGAATTTGTATGCTTATGGGTGGAAGAGTTGCTGAAGAAATTATGTTTGGTGATATCTCTGCTGGAGCAAGCTCTGATATTCAAAGAGCAACCGAGATTGCAAGAAGAATGGTTACCGAATGGGGAATGAGCAAAAAACTAGGATGCATGAGTTTGGGAAAATCTGATGAAGTGTTTATTGGAAGAGATTATCAAACAAAGAGCAATTATAGTGAAAGTTTTGCAACTATTATTGATAATGAAATTAAAGATATTTTAGATACTTGCTATGAGCAAACAACAAATATTTTGAAATCGAATAAAAATATTCTTGATAATTTTGCTAACTTACTTTTAGAAGAAGAAACAATTTATGAAGATGAAGTAAATGCAATTATGAATGGTGAAAAATATGAAGATGTTGCTAAAAGATTGAATGAAAAAATCAAACAAAGGAAAGAGTTTGATAGGAAGCGTCAGGAAGAACAAAAAATGATGCAAGAAATCAAAATGCAAGAAATGAAAGAACAAACAGCTATTGCTTTGAAAAACGCTGGAGTGATTTCAGAAAAAGAACTTGAAGCGATAAAGTTAGACACGCTAAGAATAAAGGCTAAATATCAAGAGGCAAAAGCTAATAGCACTGATTCTGAAAATAGCACTGATTCTGAAAATGAAGCCAAGAGCGAGAATGAAAACTCAACTCAAGAAAAAGTTTCAGATGAAGAGCAAAAAACCACAGGAAAACCTAAGAAAGCCCACACAAAGAAAGTGGAAAAAGTGGCTAAAAAGGCTGAAAAAGCTGAAAAAGAAAAAAAATCAGTTAAGAAAACAACTAAAAATTCAACAAAAAAAGATAAAGAGAAATAAAGGGGCAAAGAGAAATGAGTACAGGAAAAAAAATTACATTATGGTCAGTTGTTGGTGTGGTTTTAGCGCTTATTATCGTTGTTATAACTTTGGCTTGTGTGTCTAAAACATATACAAACTATTTACAAAAGGGTTATACATCAATAACAGTTTATTCAAAAGGTAAAGAAAAAGATGTTTTAGCGCAAGGTGAAGTTAATGAAAAAGACCCAGAAATTTTTGCAAAAATTGGAAAGTTGGTTGATAAAGCATCAAAAGAAAAGGTTTTAACATCTATATTCCAAAAAACAAATAATGTGTCTTTTGAACTTAAGAAAGTTTCGTTAACATCTTCAAATATTAATTCGCTTTTAACAAACACAGAAAACAAACATTTAGTTTTCAAATACAACACCGAACAAACCATCACAATTGATGACACTGAAGTAAAATTCTACTCAATTATTATGGAAGTTAAAGATAACGACTATTTAACTCAAACAAAAATTTATTTTCAAACTGAGAATGTTTCACTTGCTTCATCTATGAGATCTTCTTATCAAATTAATATCCTAACCCATCAAGCTGAATTGTTTGATTATATTAACGAATTGGTTTAATTTTTGTTAAAAGTTAATTGAAATTTAATTTTAAATAATGCTCAAATTATAAAACTAACCCACGCTATCGTGAGTTAGTTTTTTGTTTTTTCGCTGTTTGTGTCCGCCTTAGACTTATTTTAATAAAAAGCTAATATGCTTTGCATTTTTGAGTGAAATATTGTATAATGTTTTAATTACAATTTTGTTTTAAGCAAGGAGTTTGTTTATGGCTTACAAAGAAATGAATGATAAACCACAATATTCAGAATTACAACCAAAAGTTATTGATTTTTGGGAAAAGAATAAGATATTTGAAAAGTCTGTTAATCAAAATAAAAATAAAGAGATAACTTTCTATGATGGCCCACCTTTTCCAACGGGAAAACCACATCACGGAACAGTTTTGGTTTCTTTTATAAAAGATATGATAGCTAGATATTGGACTATGCAAGGCTATAGTGTTCCGAGAGTTTGGGGTTGGGATTGCCACGGGCTTCCAATTGAAAACCAAGCTGAAAACTTACTTGGAATAACCGATAAAAACCAAATTGAACAAGAGTTGGGAATTGAAAAGTTTAATGATAAATGTTTTGAAATTGTGTCAAACAACAACGAAGCGTGGAGTGAATACGTTAGGCAGATGGCTCGTTGGGTTGATTATGATAACGCATACAAAACTATGACTCCTGAATTTATGGAAAGTGTTATGTGGGCGTTCAAAACTTGCTACGATAAAGGCTTAATATATAGAGATTATCGTGTTACCCCATATTGCACACACTGTGAAACATCACTTTCTATTTCAGATACTCGTGAGTCAGATTCCACAAGGCCTCGCCAAGACCGTTGGATTTTAGTTAAATTTAAAGCAGACAATTTTGAATTGAATGGCAAACAAGTGTATTTCCTAGCATGGACAACAACTCCATGGACTTTGCCATCAAATTTATGCTTAGCAGTTGGTGAAAAATTAGACTATGCGTTTGTGGAAGTTGGCGATGAAATTTTTGTTGCTTGCAAAAACACTTTGGCGAATTTTAAAAAAGTGTTTGGTGAAAAACCTTCTATAATTAAAGAATGCAAGGGTGGTGAATTAGTTGGAAAAACATACGAACCGCTTTTCCCATATTTTGCTGATAAAAAAGAAAAAGGTGCTTTTAAGGTTGTGTTAGCAGACTATGTTGGTGCTGAAGAAGGTGTGGGAATTGTTCATACTGCACCCGCCTTTGGTGAAGATGACTATTGGACTTGCAAGAAGAATAATATTGATCTTGTTAATCCAGTTGATTCAAAGGGTAGATTCACTGAAGCTGTTACCGATTTTTATGGTTTAAAAAATGATAATGGTGATGATAACGTTATTGCTATGAATCCGATTGTTATTAGATTTTTATATAACAACGGGAAAGCAGTTGCTGATGGAACTTTAGAGCATAATTATCCACATTGCTGGAGATGCAAACGCCCATTAATTTATAAAGCGATGGATGCATATTATTTTAATATCGACAAAATTAAAGATGAGTTGATTAAGAAAAACGAGGAAATTAATTGGATTCCTGAAACTGTGAAACACGGCCGTTTTGGGAACTGGCTTGAGGGTGCAAGAGATTGGAATATTTCTAGAAACCGCTATTGGAGCACGCCAATTCCTATTTGGCATTGTGAAGATTGTGGAGAAGAAAAAGTTTTAGGAAGCGTTGATGAAATTGAGAAAGTTAGCGGAATAAGGCTAACCAACTTGCATCGCCAATTTATGGATAAGGTTACTTTCAAATGCCCTAAATGTGGCGGAGAAATGAAAAGAGTTCCAGAAGTTTTGGATTGCTGGTTTGAAAGCGGGAGTGTGCCTTTTGCACAAAAGCATTACCCTTTTGAAAACAAAGAATGGTTTGAAAATCATTTGCCTAGTGATTTTGTTGTGGAATACACTGGTCAAATTCGTTGCTGGTTTTATTATCTTCACGTGTTGTCTGTTGCTTTGTTTGATAAGCCTGCTTTCAAAAATTGCGTTGTTCACGGAACAATTTTGGCTAAAGATGGTAAAAAGCTTTCTAAGTCTTCAAAAAACTACACCGATCCTATGGAACTTATGAAGAAATACGGCACTGATGCTTTTAGGCTTTATTTATATCAAACAAAAGCAATGCTAATTGGTGACTTGCAATTTGATGATGAGGGCATTCAAGAGGCGTATCAACAAATTATTTTGCCTTTCTGGAATGCTTGCAAATTCTTTGTTTCTTATGCAAACATTGATGACTTTTATCAAAAAGATTTGGTTGCTCCAAATTCAGATAATCAACTTGATAAATGGTTGCTTGCAAAATTATATAATGTGGAAAAGAGCATCAAAAAGCATATGGATAACTATGAAGTTGATTGCTATGTTGGGGAACTTGCAGAACTCATTGATGGCTTAACTAACTGGTATATTAGAAGGTCGAGAAGAAGATTTTGGAGTAATGGTTTTTCAAAAGATAAGAAAGATGCTTTTGAAACGTTGTATTATGTTTTAGTTGTTATTTCTAAATTGCTTGCACCTGTTGCACCAATTATTGCAGAAGAAGTTTATAAAAATCTTGTTCCAGAGAGTGAATCTGTGCATCTATCTAATTGGGTAGATGTGCCAAAAACATTTAAAAACGATGACCTATTAAAACAAATTGAGCTAGTTCAAAATGTTATTTATCTTGGAAGAAATATTAGGAATAAGAGTAATATCAAAAATCGCCAGCCATTAGGTGAAATGATGGTTGCTAGCACTAGTAAAGGAACATTAGATAAAATTGCGGAGTTTTTTGATGTTATAAAAGAAGAATTAAATGTTAAGAAAATCTCAGTTTTGGAAAATGTTGATGATGTGGCAAAAGTTAATTATGCACCAAACTTTAACGAAATAAGAAGCCTATACCCAGATAAAATGGGTGACTTGATTAAGGCGATTAAATGCGGAAACTATAAGTTCGATGAAAAAGGCGTGTTGGTTTCAATTGGCGGAGAAGAAAGGTTATATAATAAATCAATTATTTTCTTATCATTTATTGCAAAAGAAGGTAAGCAAGTGGCTAGCGAAAATGGAATAGTTGTTTCACTAGATACCACCATAACCGATGAGTTAAAAAATGAGGGAATTGCAAGAGATATTATTAGAACCATTCAAGATGCAAGAAAAAAAATTAATTGCAGAATAACAGATAGAATCAATATTTCAATTTCAGGAATTTCTTTCGATGAGAAAACTTTAAATATGATTTGCAACGAAACATTGTCTTTCGCTAAAGAAAAATTAGAGTCTTGCGATATTTCAATTCCAGTGGAACTTGATGATTGCAAGGTTATGATAGAGATTGCTCGAAATGATTAAATGCGTTAAAGTTAAACTAATTCATAGTTTGCTAAAAATGATTTAATTATTAAATCAAAACTAGTCCTCATATTTTGTGGACTAGTTTTGTTAGAGAGATGGGTTCTGTTAAGAAAGGCTAGTTCACAATAGCGGACTAGATCATAAAGGTGTTTTTTATAAAGAAAGGCTAGTCCACCATAGTGGACTAGTTTTTTAAAGACTGTAGTTTGATAAAAGATGATTTTATGAAATAATCATAGCTAGTCCACATAGTGGACTAGTTTTATTTTAAAGATTATAGTTTAATGAAAGAGTGTTTTATAATTAAAAAATCACTGAGAATACAAAAACTCCTAATTCAATTAGGAGTTTTTGTATTTAAACAATTTTATTAATTTTCACTTTTTTCTGTGTCTGTGTTTTCAGAAATTTTAGTTGTTTTAACTTTAGTTTGTTTTGATTCTAAAGTTTGCGTTTTTGTTTCGTTTGAGTTTGCTGAAAATTCCTTTTTTGTTAGTTCAATTATAACGAACACTAAGTGAGTTATTAAACTTGCAATAACCACTAACGCTTTGAAAATTCTCCAAAAATTATAGAATCCGCTAGAGTATGATGCACCACAAATTGAAAATGCAAGGGTATCCACCAAAGTGATTAGGGCGCCAATTGCTATAAACACTAAATGCACTATAAACACATTTTTAAGATTCTTTTTTTCTTCCTCAGTTCCTTTTTGCCAAATATATCCGCCAACCAAAATAAATGCAATTGTTCCAACAAAACTTGAAACCCACGCAATAATATTTTTCCATTTTGTTGAGATTTTCATAATTCCCCCTTATGTTTTTCTTTTGTTATTTATGAAAAACTAAAACATATTGTTACTATTGTATACGATATTTTAAAACTTACTATTGCTTTAAAATAAATAGTTGTTTTAAAATTTTTTACTTAACTGCTTTAAAAAATTTATTTTTGCCTTTTTGAATAATTGTTTCTTTTGTTAAATCCAATTCTTCGTTGAAGTTTGTGCAAATAGCTCCATTAACTTTAACGCCGTTTCCTTGGATTAATCTTCTAGCTTCACTTGTGCTTTTGCAAAGGCCACTTGCCATAATGCATTCAATTAAAGTTGCTTTATCTTTACCAATTTTTGTTTCTTCCACGTTTGTTGGAACGCCACCACTCGCCACTTGCTTATATCTTTCATATGCTCTAACTGCATCTTCTTTTGAGTGATACATCTCAACGATTGTTTTTGCATACTCCACGTGTGCTTCAATTATATCGTTTTTGATTAAGTCTTTTGCTTTATCTAAATCATAATCGGTGGTTAGTTCAAAATAAGTTTCAAGAACGCCATCTTGAATCTTCATTGCTTTTTCAAACATAGTTTCAGCATCTTCAGAAATTCCTATATAGTTCCCCAAACTTTTACTCATTTTTTCAACGCCATCTAATCCAACTAGAAGAGGGAAAGTGATAACGGTTTGAGGAGTTTGGTTATAATCTCTTTGAAGCTCTCTTCCAACTAACACGTTAAATGTTTGGTCAGTTCCACCAATTTCAATGTCGCAATTTAAAGCCACAGAATCATAACCTTGCATCAATGGGTAAAACATTTCGTGAACTCCAATAGGTTTTTGCTCGGCAAGCCTTTTTGCAAAGTCATCACGCTCCAGCAATCTTGCAACGGTATATTTAGCACCAAGTTTCAAAACATCTTCAAAACTCATTTTAGATAGCCATTCAGAGTTATACACCACTTTAATTTTATCAATATCAAGAATCTTAACAACTTGATTGATGTATGTTTCAGAATTTTTTCGGGTTTCTTCAAATGAAAGGCTTGGGCGAGTTTTGCTTTTACCAGATGGATCGCCAATCATAGCGGTGAAGTCACCAATCAAAAACACAACTTCGTGGCCAGCATCTTGGAAAGCTTTTAAAACTCTTAGTGGAACAGTGTGGCCAAGGTGAAGGTCTGGCCTTGATGGATCTGCACCAAATTTTATTCTTAATTTTTTGCCACTTTTAATTTTTTCTTCTAAATCCTCAATTGAGTAGATATGGGTTGCAACTCTTTTGATTTTTTCTAATAATTCATCAGCGGTTATTTTTGCCATAACTTTTTCCTTTTATATATTATTATGGCAAAAGTATAGCACTGAAAATTTTATTTGGCAAGTTTTTAACCTATTTGATTGTAAATTAGTGGTTAGGATAGCCATACTAAATATTAAAAAGCGTGCGTTTAAATTAAGAGAGGATTTACTAATGCAAAAAAATGTTTGATGTTTATTAATTAATATGCACTATCGCATTTATTAACATTCTTTTTCTTTACATTTAGCGGAAATTTTAGTAAAATTTAAAGTGAGTCTGAAAATTGTCTTTTAAGAGTAGTTAAGAGATAATTATTTTTGATTTAGAACACTAAAAGGTGATGCAATGGTCAAAAAACGCGATAAAAAATTTAAGAATAAAAAAGTTAAAAATTATCAAACACCACTAGATGAAAATAATGCAAAGGTTAATATGAAAGATAACGAGCAAAAATATGATGTTTTGATAGATGGAAGTGCCACAAACTTAGAAAATATTGAAAATGAAACAGCGTATGAAAATCAAGCGGACGTGGCAAGCGATTATAAAAGCCAAGATGAAATTAATGCTAAAGGTAGCAAAGAAAACAGGCAAAAAAGGGTGGCGGTTAAAAGTGCAAATGATATTGAAAGCTCAGTTGTGATTATTCAACCACACACAAAAAGGCGTGCGAAAAAGGAGAGTAAAAAAGAAGAAATCAAAAGGTTTAATCCTAGTATTTCTGCTGGTTTAAACTCTAGCCAAGTTGATGAAAGAAAGTCTAAAGGTTTAGTAAATGCTGTTAAAGATAAAAATAAAAAATCTTATATGAAAATTATCTTAACGAATGTGTTAACATTTTTCAACTTGTTGTGTTTTTTAGTTGCTGGTGCCTTAGTTGCTGTTGGGGCTTATTCAAATGTTTTCTTTTTATTCATTGTGGTTGCCAACATTCTTATTGGAATTATTCAGGAAATTAAAGCGAAAAAAACAATTGAAAAAATTAAGCTTGTGGTAAACCCACTCGTTAAAGTTGTTCGTGATGGATTAGAGCAAGAAATAAAGTCTGATGAAGTTGTGTTAGATGATATTTTGAAGTTTTCAACTGGAAAACAAATTTGTGCGGATTGCTTAATTTTAGATGGTGAATTAGAAGTTAATGAGAGTATGTTAACGGGTGAAAGTGTTCCTGTTAAGAAACGCAAAGGCGATACTATTTATGCTGGCTCGTTTGTTGTTGGTGGAAAGTGTGTGGCAAGGGCTGAGAAAGTTGGTGGCAAAACTTATGTTTCTAAACTATCTCAAAAAGCCACTCAATTTAAAAAACCACAAAGCGAATTATTGAAAAGTATGAGATTGGTTATTAGGGTTATTGGTCTTGCAATAATTCCGCTAGCAATTTTAACTTATTATAATATTGTTAAAGATGGGGCAACAATTGCCTACACTATTAAAAGAACTGCTGGTGTTATAATTGGTGTTATTCCAGCGGGAATGTTTTTACTAACAAGTTTGGCTCTTGCAACGGGTGTTATTAAGCTTGCAAAGAAAAGAACATTGGTGCAAGACCTTTACTCAATTGAAATGCTTGCAAGAACTGATGTGTTGTGTTTAGATAAAACAGGCACAATAACAGATGGAACAATGAAAGTTAACACTGTTATTCAAATCAATAATTTGCTATCCACACCAATTGGTGATATTGTGGGCTCAATGCTAACCGCATTAGATGACAACAATGCAACATCTAGGGCGCTGGCAAACCACTTTGGTTATAGTAAAGAATTCACCGCTAAAACGGTTTTACCATTCACAAGTTCAAGAAAACTCAGTGCGGTTACTTTCAAAAACGGTGAAACATATGCTTTTGGTGCGCCAGAATTTATATATAAGGTTAAAAATAAGGAAATTGATAGTCAAGTGAAAACCTATGCTAGCAAAGGCTTTAGAGTTCTTATGTTGGCAAAGTGTGATGGTGAGATAATAAACGATAAGCTTCCAGCAAGCAAAACACCTATAGCACTTATGGTTATTGAGGATCATATTAGAGAAGATGCTGAAGAAACTATTAGATGGTTTAAAGAAAATGGGGTTGAGATAAAAATTATATCGGGAGATAACCCTATCACTGTTAGTGAAGTAAGCAAACGTGTTGGTGTTGAGAACGCCGAAAGATATATCAGTTTGGAAGGGTTAAACGATGAGCAAGTTATGCAAGCGGTTGATAACTACACCATTTTTGGAAGAGTTTCTCCAGAGCAAAAATGCATTATTGTGAAAGCGCTTAAAAATAAAGGGCATAAAGTTGCGATGACTGGCGATGGCGTTAACGACATTTTAGCCTTAAAAGAAGCGGATTGTTCAATTGCGATGGCGAGCGGTTCGGAAGCGGCTAGGCACGTGAGCAACTTAGTGTTACTTGATAGTAACTTTAGTTGTATGCCAAGCGTGGTGGCAGAAGGAAGAAGAGTTGTTAACAACGTTCAAAACTCATCATCTTTATTCTTAATGAAAACAATTTTTGTGGCGCTTGTGGCGTTAATTATGCCACTTTTAGGTTCGGATTATCCGTTTATAACGAACCATTTAATCTTACTTGAAACTTTGGTTGTGGGAATCCCATCATTCTTCTTGGCGTTGCAACCAAACGCCGATAGAATTAATGGTAATTTCTTAAGAAACTTGATGGCAAAATCACTTCCCGCTGGGCTTCTTTTCACTGTTGGTTTTATGGCTTGCTATTTAGTTTATAAATTTAATTTTGTTACTTCTATTGAAGAATACGTTACTATGGCTTCATTAACAGTTACGTTTACTGGGTTAATTGTGCTTCTAAGGCTTTGCAAACCTTTCAATGTGTATAGAGGGGCATTGTTTATGGGCTCATTAATCCTATTAATCTTAGCATTAAACTTTATTCCTTTTAGTTTCTTTGAATACGTTAATCTATCACTTCAAAATATTTTGTTTATTGTTGTGTTTGTGGAAACTGCATATCCTGTGTATTCAGCGTTTATCAAGTGGTTCGATTTGAGCCAAATTAAGCGAAATGATTAATATTTAATGCTTGAAATTTTGGAGAACTTATGAAAAAAAATATATATAATATAACCGAATTAAATAATAGAATAAATGCAGATGTTAGAAAAGTTATTCTTGATGCGGAAAGCAAATATAGAGGGCAGTTATTCGCTTTGGCAGATAAAATTTTGCGTAAAAGGTCTATTAATATGGTGCTTCTTGCGGGGCCATCTTGTGCTGGAAAAACAACAACTGCTAAACTTTTGCAAGAGATATTTGAAAAACGCGGAAAACACGTTGTTACTGTTTCTATGGATGACTTTTTTAAAAACAGGGAAGACACTCCTTTTCTTCCAAATGGACTAAGGGATTATGATAACCCAACAACAATCAATGTGGAACAAATAAAAGACTGCTTTTCAACGTTATTTAAAACTGGTAAGGCAATGTTTCCAGTATATGATTTTTTCACTGGAAAAAATATCCCAAATTCCAAAGAAATTAAAGTTAAATACAATTCAATCATAATATTTGAAGGCTTGCATGTGTTGAACCCATATATTCTAAATAACCTTGATGAAACAAATTATTTCACAATCTATGTTAATGCGATGAGTTCATTTAAGGGCAAAGCGGGAAAGATTTCTTCAGATGATTTAAGGCTTCTTAGAAGAATGATCAGAGATGTGGGAAGAAGAGGAAACACTATTGACCACACTTTAAAAACATGGGATACAGTTTGTGAGGCGGAAAGAAAATATATTAACCCATATGTTAAAAACGCCGATGAAATTGTTGACACCACACATAGTTACGAACTTGGCATTTTTAAGCCTGAGTTTAATAATTTAGTAAAAAGCAAAAAAGCAACTAAAGATAAATATAAATATTATGATGTGTTGAACTCAGTGGAGGAGGTTAATAAGAATATTCTTCCAAGCACCACACTAATGTGGGAATTCACTGATATTGACTACGAGCCAAAACCAGAGAAAAAACCGAAAGAAAAAGAAAATATTGATGACCAAGATTACGATACTTAATTTGGTTTATAAAGGAGTTTTATTATGGCAAAAACAAGTATGGAAAAAATTGTGAACCTATGCAAATCAAGAGGATTTGTGTTTCCAGGAAGCGATATATATGGTGGTTTTGCAAACACTTGGGATTTTGGACCAGTGGGTGTGGAATTAAAAAACAATGTTAAAAAAGCTTGGTGGAAAAGGTTTGTTCAAGAAAACGAAAACAGTTATGGAGTTGATGCGGCTATTCTTATGAATCCTAGAGTTTGGGATGCTAGCGGACACACCGCAAGTTTTAGTGATCCTAAAATGGATTGCAAAAACTGCAAAACTCGCCACAGGGCCGACACGATTATCGAAAATTTCAAAGGTTGTGATGTTGTGCCAGATACCATGACAAATGAAGAGATGGAAGACTATATTAAAAAGCATGAAATCAAATGTCCAAATTGCGGAAAATGCGATTGGACACCAATTAGAACTTTCAACCTTATGTTCCAAACATCAAGAGGAACTGTGGATGGTGATAAAGATGTGGTGTATCTTCGCCCCGAAACCGCACAAGGTGAGTATGTTAACTTTTTAAATATTCAAAGAACTGCAAGGGCAAAGGTTCCTTTTGGAATTGCTCAAATTGGAAAATCGTTTAGAAATGAAATCACACCAGGTAACTTCTTATTTAGAACGGTTGAGTTTGAACAAATGGAACATCAATTATTTTGCAAAGATAGCGAAAGTATGGAACATTATAAAGAGTATAAAAAAAGAGCGTGGGATTTTCTTCTAGATTTGGGCTTAAAGGCGGAAAATCTAAGATATCACGACCACGATAAACTTGCCCACTACGCAAAGTGCGCTTGCGACATTCAATATAATTTTCCAATTGGTTGGCAAGAACTAAACGGAATCCATCATAGAGGAACTTGGGATTTATCTCGCCACCAAGAATTTAGCGGAAAATCAATGCTTTATATGGACCCATACACAAATGAGAAATATATTCCAACGGTTGTTGAATATTCAATTGGGGCAGATAGATTAACTTTAGCACTTCTTTGCGAAGCATATGATGAAGAAATGTTGGAAGGCGGTGATATGAGAGTTGTTATGCATTTTAATCCTGCCATTGCACCATACAAAGCGTGTGTTCTTCCACTTCAGAAAAACTTAGGCGAAAAGGCAACTGAAGTTGCAAATATGTTAAAGAAAAACTTTATGGTTGATTATGATGAAGCGGGTTCAATCGGAAAAAGGTACCGCCGTCAAGATGAAATTGGAACACCATATTGCATCACTATTGATTTTGAAACTTTAGAAAATGGCACTGTGACTGTTCGAGATAGAGATACGATGGAACAAACAAGAATGAAAATTGAAGACCTTAATCGCTTCTTATTCGAAAAAATTAATATGAGCTTTTAAGGATTGTTTTAATAATGTTTTATTTATAATAAAAAGGCGTTTCTATTGGAACGCCTTTTTTGTGTTATATTATCCACTATTTTATGTTGGATTATCATTTGTTGGGTTAAACTTTTCTGCAATTTTGCATTCTTTTATTATTGCGTCGGTCACGGGCATATCTGTGTCTGTTATAATTTGGTCAAGGATTCCGCAATAGTTTAATCCGTAGTCTTTATTTAAAATCTGTGTCATTTCAGTTAAAGATAAATCGTTTTCGTATACATTATTTCTGATTAGCTTCGCTGGAGGAGAGTTTAAGGCAACAACTTTATCGTGCTCGCTTAAATTTGGATCTGAAATGATGCTATCAATATATGCTTCAGAGTTTCTATGAATGTGAAGGTCGGTGTTTTCAATAATTGAGCCATCTGGATTAACATGCTTATTGCCAAGTGTTCCATGCAAACACAGTCTTTCAATCATAACAGCATCTTTTGCTTTTCCTTTTGGAAGATACGAAAGCGTTACAGATTTTCCAGTTTGGCCAGTTTCAGAAACATTAAGAGACATAATATGCACTTTGCCATCAATAACCGATGCCAAGAAGTAAACTCCGCCGTTATTTATGTCGGGATTTGTTTTCTCATATGTTTCATAGTAACGGCCCATTTCTTTTGAGGCGGTGTAAGTGTCGGCATCTTTTATGGTTTGCAAACGCTCATCTTTCAATTCGGTTTTTCCGCTTGCTATAGATGAAATGTTTTTAAGTGATGGGTGGTCCGTGAAAGTGCCAAGCCCGCTTATAACATACTTTGGAGCACGCGCAATTTTTTCTATAACATCATCTGATAAAGATGTGTTTGCGTTTGTTATAAAAAATTTAACAGCCTCATCTTCATGAGTAACGCCAGCTTCATCTTGATAGAAAACATTTTTACCATTAAATTCAGACAATTTAAACGAACCAAGCATATCTGAAACGCAGAAATTATCATCAATTGCACCATCGTTTATATTTGTGATTTTCTCCATAACACCACCTCCCTTATTATATATATTTTATCATAAATAATATCAATTTGCAAGGGGTGGGTTATTTAAAAACATCTTTTGCTAAAACTTTTTATGATTATATTTATTGCATAGGCATTTTTGGGATATCATATTCCCGATGGTGCAACACACTTGGTTAGCGATGTTTCTAATGCATTCAAGTTCTTCTTCATCTCTGCCCTTACACAAATCCACGGCGATACTTGTTCCAATTAGTGCTATTTCTTCTGGGGACATTTTTTTCATATTATTTATTATGAAAAATTATTTTTATTTGCTATTATGTGGTTAAAAAGCGTTTTAGGTTTTTATTTTAATATTCCGATATCACTTGTAAAAAAAGTGATCTTTAAATTGATTTCATAAATTAAAAACAAGCGCTTAAAATATTTAAAGCAAGATGATGCACTTGCAAGTTGTGTGCAACATAAAGAATAATTAAATATTACAAACTAAGTGATGTAAAATTTGATCAAGTTAAATTTTAAGTTGATAAACGCAACTCCTTGATAAATCAAGGAATCACAGTTTTGATTAACATCAGTTGCTAGCAAGTATCCCTTTGGACTGTTTGCCTACAACTTCAAATAATACAAGCTATCACTATTTAATTAACTTTTGCTAGTTAATTTAGTTTTTGGTGTCATTGGTGTTTTTTAGTAACTTAGGATTTGTTGTGGAGTGTGACTGATTTAAAAGTTTATATTTATAGAAAAATAGTGTGCTTAATAAAAAGGGAATGATAACGCCAATAAATAGAATGATTGCAAGTCCAGATTGAACGGAAAGGGGTTGAATTTCCACGCTTGAATCAAAATGAATTAAATCTAATAGAACGCCAATAAATAAAAGTGCAGTTGCATTTGCAATGTTTGCGGAAAAGGTTAAATTTCCGCTATAGGTGGCAGTTCTATTTGAGCGTGTTTCCTTATTTATCTTATCAATTTCATCGCCAAATAGGCTGATTGGTAAGGTGTAAAGCGTGCCACTTCCAAAGCCACAAATAAAGATTGAAATTATAGCCAAAATGTAGGAGTATTCAAGGAGTTTAAATCTTAGAAAGTAAGAAAACATAATTAAAAAAGCACCCAAAATTGAAACGAATATGCCCGAAATCATAGTTGAGCACTTTCCATTTTTTTTGCTTAGATGAAACCAAACGGGCTGGCTGACCAAAGTTCCTAGCATTAAAACTGATAAAAGAATAGTTATTTGTTTGGTGGAGTAAAGAAAGCAATATGTGAAGAAGTGCATTCCAGCACCTGTTAAAACCGTTGGTGTGATTTGAGATAGTGCAAATCCAATTATTAAACATCGTAAGTTCTTATTTTTAAATGATGAATAAAAATCAACTATTAACTTTTTGAAAGAAAACTTGTCTTGTTTTTGATCAGCGTTGCTATTTTTATCAACACATTTTAGTGTTGAAAATGTGCAGAATAATCCCGCAATTAAGCAAATTCCACTTAAAATTAAACTTATTTTTCTATAACCATATGGGTTTAATTGGCCTATTGGATAATTTTCTGTGTTTGGTAGGAAAAGATACATAAGCACGCTTGGTATTGCGATTCCAAGAATGAAGAACATTGTTTTATATATTTGAATGCTTGTTTTATCGTGAGAGTCGGTTGCGATGTCGTTTCCAAGAGCCATATAGGGCGTTGAAAAAAGGGTGTTGAATGTTTCTAAAATTAAAAGTCCAACACCAATCCAAATAAATTTCAATATTTGTGGTGCGTTTAATGGTGCAAACCAAATCAACACGTTTATAACTGACATTCCAATCGTGGCAATTAGCATATAACCGTTTCTATAACCTAATTTTCCAATTTTATATCTATCGCTAATTCCGCCAACTATGCAATCGGATAGCCCATCCCACATTGTGGCAATTGAGATGGCTAACCCAACTAAAAAGCCCGAAACACCTAAAACGGCAGTTCCGAAAAACATATAAAAGTTGGTCACATTTTGGCTTATCACGCTATATGCCAAATTACCAACTCCATAACTATTTTTAACAAAAAAGTTTAATTTTTTCATAAATAACCTTGCTATTATTTTTGTTTAAATTATGGTTTTTTATTCACTGATTTCGGTTATAATGTTATTACAACTATAGTAAAATATGTTGCAAATTAAATAGAATATAGGTATAATTGGAATGGTGAACAATTTGGTTTGTTTAAAATAAAAACAACCGATAATTTAATCAAACTAAAAGTGGGTGTTAAACTTTATATGAGTGAATTTGGATTTGAAAAACAACTAACAGAGCTTAGAATACTATTAAATAAGTTCTGTGATGGATTCAATGCGTTAGAACTTAATAAGAACAACACTCTAACATTTCGATGTAAGATGTTGCACTTGCTAGGAAGATATGGCGAAAGGCCACCAAAGTTTTTTATTGATAAACTTTGCTTAGCAAAAGGCAACCTAACTCAACTTTGCAAACCATTGATTGATGATTCTGTTATTGGGGTTAAGAAAAATACCGCGAGTACTAGAGGAATAGTCTATTACTTAACCGAAACTGGTTATCATGAATTAGAAAATATATATAGAAATCAACAAGCACAATTTGAAGAGTTGCCACCAGAGAGAAAGCAATTGCTTGAACTTAAAGTGAATGAATTGATTAAGCAAATTCAATTGTGTTTGGATTAGAAAGGAAATAGTATGTTAAAGATTTATAACACTTTCACAAGAAAGAAAGAAGAATTTAAACCTATTCAAGAAGGTAGAGTTGGAATGTATGTATGCGGACCAACCGTTTATGGAATGCCTCATGTGGGGCACGCAAAGAGTTATGTTAACTTTGATGTTGTTTTTAGATATTTAAAACATTTGGGATATAAAGTTAAATATGTTCAAAATATAACCGATGTTGGGCATTTAGTTGGTGATGGCGATGATGGTGAAGATAAAATTGCGCGTCAAGCAAAAAAAGAGCAACTTGATGCATATGAAATCGCATATAAATATGAATGCGAGTACTTTAAAAATATGGACCGTTTAAATGTGTTGAGACCAAGTATTTCTTGCCGTGCAACAGGGTTTGTTTCGGATATGATTGCAACTGTGGAGGATATAATAAACAAAGGTTATGGCTATGTTACACCACTTGGAAACGTTTATTTTAATGTTAGGAAATATTCAAAATATGGTCAACTTTCAAATAGAAAACTTGATGAAGCGTTGAGCGGTGAAAGAATTGAAGTGGCTGATGATAAGAAAAACCCAGAAGATTTTGCGCTATGGAAAAGTGTTGGTGATGATGCGCTTATGAAATGGAATTCGCCTTGGGGTGTGGGTTGCCCCGGCTGGCACATTGAATGCACAACTCTAGGTAGAAAATTTTTAGGTGATAGATTTGATATCCACGGGGGTGGCATAGATAATATTTTTCCACATCACGAATGCGAATGTGCACAAGCCGATATCGTGAATGGCCATATTCCAATGAATTTCTTTATGCATAATGGATTGGTTACTGTTAATGGAACAAAAATGGGAAAATCTCTTGGTAATTTCATAACTTTGCCAGACTTATTTAAAAAGTACGATCCAATGGTTGTGAGATATTATTTATTGCAATTTCAATATAGATCGGCAGTGGATTTTAATGAAGAGAAATTTGAGTTAGCAAAAAAACAATTTACTAAAATTTTAGAAGAAGTTAAGGCTTCAAAAAATATTACAACAAAAATAAGCAATGTTTTGGAAAACAATGAACTAAAAGCGATTAAAGCAAAATTCGAAGAAGCAATGAATGAAGATTTCAACACACCACTTGCTCTAGTTGAGTTTGATAAGTTGATTAAGTTTATTTTGGCAAACAAGGGATCAAAAGATGAGAAACTTTTCGCACAAGTAAATTTCCTAATAAAATCTCTTGGAGAAGATGTGTTGGGCTTTGCGTTTGCTAAAGAATCAGGCGAGGGCAAACAAGATGATATTCCAGCTAAAATAAAAGAGCTTGCGAGTGAAAGGTGGCAAGCAAAACAGAATAAGAATTGGGAAAAAGCCGATGAAATAAGGGCAAAACTATTAGAACTGGGCTATGAAATTAAAGATAGCAAAGATGGCTTTGAAATAATTAAAAAGTAAATAAATAAACAATAAAATGCAAGCTTTGTGCTTGCATTTTTATGTAATGTTTTGCTAATCGTTTGGGGTTTTGAGTTTCTATTATTTAATTTTTAAAAATTAAGTATTGAATTGTTGTTTAAATATTTTAGTTAATTAAACAAAAAGTTGCAGTTTAATGAATTAATAATGTGCTTAATAATTTGATTAATAATCTTTTATTGTGTATAATCATATTATTAAGTGAAACTTTAAAGTTTAGTGAATTGTTTTGCTTTGTGAGGGGTAATTATTACATACACGCCAAGCAGTTGAAACTCTTAATTAAGTTTTATAGTTTTGCGAAATTTTATAAAGGAGAGAGTTATGAGCAGATCTAAAAGTAATAACACTACTATGGCATTAAAGATTATTCTTTTAATCGTTTCAGGTTTAGCATTTTTATCACTTGTTTTTGCAACATTTAAAACAACTGGCTCAAGTATTATCGGTTCATCTTCAGATACTTCAACAACAGGTGCTGAATTATTAAAGAACATTGGCGATAATGGTACTTCTGAAGCTGGTCAGGCTTTAACTGCTATGCAATGGACTTATTTATTCTCACTTATTGGTTGCGGTGCTTTATGTGTTTTATCATTACTATCACTTGCATTCGAAAAAATGGGCATTTTCCTTGCTAAGCTAGTTGCAATTTTAGTTTGTGCTTTAGTAATTATCACAATCATTTGTGGTTATATCTATGCTAGTAAAATATCTGTTAGTGCAGGTGGCTTAGGAGCTATAAAGGTAACACTATCATTTATGCCTTGGTTTATGTTAATCATTGCTTGTGTTTACACTATTTTGGTGTTCTTTGCATTCAAAAGAAAATAATAAACCATATAAATCTCATTGAATTTCAATGGGATTTTTTTGTTGACTACTTGCTTTAAAAACATTAAAATAGTGATGAAAAGGCCTAAACAAAATAGACTATAGGTAAAATAGATTTATTTAATTGATGTGATTTAATTACAAAAGTAAAGAAAGGAAAAATAATGAGATTACTTTTACTAACAGCGAATATAAGCGAAGAAAGCAAAGAAATAGCAAGAGCAATAACGGGGTATATGAGTGAAAGATACCCTGATGTGGTTTTTAGAACACTTGATGTTGTGAAAATGGTTGATGGATTTAAGGGCGTTTTGTTAAACAAAGGCTATTCTTTGCTTTGCAGGAATATGAATAGAATTTCAAACAAAATATATAAAAAACAGTTGCTATCAGAAAATAAAAACTATGAGAAAACGTTGATGTTTAAGTTAACGAAAGGTGCTGAAAGCGAGTTGCTTAAAAAAATTGAAATGTTTGAACCATCAGTTGTTTTATGCACCCATTCTTTGCCTAGTTCTATGGTTTGCCATATTAAGTCATATAGCAAAGAGTTGTTTGAAAAGGTTAAAATTGTGTCGGTAGTGCATAACTATAATGTTCCAGTAAATGCGAGGTTTTTTAAAACATCGGATTATATAATCACGCCAAACGATCTGCTTAGTAGTAAGTTTATTCATTTTGGAATTAATATGAATCAAAATATAATTGATTTTGGAGTTCCAACAAACGAAAAGTTTGAAAAAAAAGTGGAAAAAACTAAAGCATGCAATGTTTTAAAAATTAAAGATGATTTATTTAATGTTGTGTGCTATGTGCCCAATTACTCCGTTAAAGAAGGAGTTGCGTTAATTAAAAATCTTTGCAAAGCAAAAAACCAAATAATGGTTTCTGTTGTTTGCGTTAAAAACCAAAACCTAAGATATAGATTAAGTAAATTCGTTAAGAGACATAAGCTTGAAAATGTTAGGATTTATGGAATTACAAACAATTTAGATTTGATTTTAAGTGCATGTGATGTTTGCATTTGCCATCCGCAAGGCTTGATTGTGGCGGAGTGTGCGAATAAGTGTGTTCCTATTGTGGCAACTCCTAAACTTGTGTTTGAGGAAGTGGAAAATGTTAAAGTGCTTCAAAAAGAAAATGCAGTTTTAATGGTAAATAACTTTAAATTAATAGATGAAACTGTTGATGAGTTTATTGAAAACCCAAGTTTACTTGATAGTGCAAAAGAAAACATCTTGAAATTTTCAAAACCAAACGCAACAAAAGATTTGTGTAAATTTTTGCATAGTGAATTTTAAATTTTTAAAAAAATTTATGAATATTGTGGTTCATAAGTTTTTTTAATCAGTTTATATTTTTTTGTTCTTCGATTTGTGAGATGATTGAAATTAAGTCCCTTGGTTTATCAATTAAAATTCCGTTTGCGCCAAGTTCAATTGCGGGTTCGATATCAACTTTAAATCTATCGCCAATAACCAGCAATTCAGAAGGTTTTATGTGTTCTCTATGAATAATATCTAGGTATGGAATATCTTTTGAGTTCGTTTTGGTGGCAGTTATTGGCGTTGAATAAATGCCTTTAAATAGGGCTTTATTCAAATTAATTTTTGTTATTTTACTTTCTAAAATTGTGTTGATTTCGTTGCTCACAATATAAAGATTAAAAAATTTGGCGAACCTTTCTAGTGTTTCGTTAGAAACAATCTCAGCTTTTGTGTAATCAATTTCAAAATAGTTTGTTATTCTATATTTGTGATACTCAATATCGCTTACGCCAAAATTTGTGCATATTTGGCTAAAACTTGGCGCGGTTTTACTTTCTAATGTGTAGCCCAAAGAATGCATAACTTTTTTTGTTTTTTTATCATCAAAACCACAAAGTTTTTTAAATGTTTTTTTAATATAATTTAAGTATAATTCGCGCATATTTTCCGCCGAATAAAATGTTTCATCAAAATCAAAAGCAACCACTTTTATATCGTTTAATAACACACTTTTATCTATGTAGTATCTCATATGTTCTCCAAATCCTTCTTACGTTTCATAATATGAATATTATTAGGCGTTTGTGAATGAGTGAAAGCAAGCTATGCTTTTAGGCTTGTTAATATGGGGCACGCTATGCTTGGAGGCTTTGCTTCCAAGCGGGGTGCGGGGTTTGATTCCCGCCCGCACCCTAGCCGAACTTCGTTCGGCTGATAGCGTGCCCATTTGCCTATTTAAAAGCATTAAATATAAAATCATATGAAATAACCTTGAAAAATTTAGCATAGTTTGGTAAAATACTAAAGTTTAGTAAATCATATAATTTGCTTTTAATAGAGTATTCAATGCAAATTAATAAAGGGAAACATAATGAAAAAATATACAAGAAAAGAATTGATTAATTTATGGTTAAATTTTTATAAGGAAAAAGGTCATGCGGTGATTCCATCTGCATCAGTTATTCCAGAAAACGATGCGAGCGTGCTATTCACAACTGCTGGAATGCATCCGCTTGTGCCATATCTTTTAGGTGAATCTCACCCAGCTGGGAAAAGGTTGACCGATGTTCAAAAGTGTATAAGAACTGGCGATATTGACGAGGTTGGTGATAACTCTCATTTAACCTTTTTCGAAATGCTTGGAAATTGGAGTTTGGGCGATTATTTTAAGCAAGAAAAAGTTGCTTGGAGTTATGAGTTTTTAACAAGTGAAAAATATATTGGATTAAAAGAAAATCAACTTGCAGTAACTTGCTTTGCAGGTGATGAAAACGCACCAAAAGATACTGAAACTCACGATTGTTGGTTAAAAATGGGTGTGCCAGAAGATAGAATTTTTTATCGCCCTAAAAAAGATAACTGGTGGGAGATTTCTAGAGGTCCGTGCGGTCCTGATAGCGAAATGTTTTTAGATACTGGAAAAGAAAAATGTTGCCCAGAGTGTAATCCATCTTGTGATTGCGGAAAGTATATTGAAATTGGTAATGATGTTTATATGCAATATGAAAAAATATCAGATACTGAATATATCCCAGCAAAGCAAAAAAATGTGGACACGGGTTTTGGCTTAGAGAGAAACTTAATGGTCCTAAACGGAGCAAAATCGATTTATGAAACGGAGCTGTTTGAAGAACCTTTAAAAGTTATTGAAAAACTTTCTGGAAAATCTTATAGTGATGATGGGGATGAAAACACACGTTCATTTAGAATTATAGCCGACCACATAAGAACTGCAACTGCAATTTTAGGGGATAGAAAAGGAATAGTGCCATCAAACACCGATGCTGGCTATATTTTGAGAAGGCTAATTCGCCGTTCTATTAGATGTATGAAAAACCTTGGGATTGAAGCGGGGCATTTAGGCGAAATTGCAAATTGTTATATTGAAATGTTTAAAGATGATTACCCTGAATTTTTAGAAAACAAAGAAAGAATAATAACTGAATTAAACAAAGAAGAAGAAAAGTTTTTGAAAACGCTTTCTTTTGGCGTTAAAGAATTCCAAAAGGTTATAAATGGAATTGAAAGGCACATTGAATTTGCTAAAAAGACAGGCGAAAAGGTTGAAAAAATTATTTCAGGGAAGCAAGCGTTTAGGCTTTATGAAACTTTTGGTTTTCCACTTGAGATAACAATTGAAATGGCAAATGAGCAAGGCTACTCAGTTGATAGTGAAGGGTTTAAGCTTGCAATGCAAGAGCATCAAGAATTGGCCCGCACAACATCAGCGGGAAAGTTCAAAGGTGGGCTTGCTGATGATAGCGAAAAAACAACTAAACTGCACACCGCGGTTCACTTAATGAATGCAGGTTTAAGAAAAATTTTGAACGATAAAGTTTTCCAAAAAGGAAGTAATATCACAAGTGAACGTGCGCGTTTTGATTTCTCTTACGATAAAGCTATGACAAAAGAAGAAATAGCTAAGGTTGAAGATTTCGTAAACGATGCAATAAAGCAAGCCATACCAGTTGAATGCTCACAAATGAGCGTTGATGAAGCGAAGAAAAGTGGTGCCATAGGAGTTTTTGATAACAAATATGGTGATATAGTTAAAGTGTTTACCATAGGCAATGTTTCAAAGGAAATATGTGGTGGGCCACACGCAAAAAACACGGCAGAATTGGGGCATTTCAAGATAATTAAGGAGGAAAGTTGTGGGGCGGGTGTTCGCCGTATCAAAGCCATTTTGGAGTAAAAAGCATCGCATAACTGCGTTTCTGATTAATTTTCAAAATAGTCACATATGCTAAATATGCTCCTATCTTGAAAATAAATCGAGCCTTGTTCTGCTTGCTTTTTACTCCAAAATGGGGTGATAGGAAATAACAAGCAAAGGGCAAAGCATCGCAAACTGCGTTACTGATTAATTTTCAAAATAGTCATTTATGCTAAAATTAAAATGGCTAATTTATTTAATTTTATGGAAAGAATGGTTAATATGTGGTTAAAGGCTTTTAAAATATAAAATAAGACTTAACAAAAAAACGGTGAATGCCGTTTTTTTTTGTTAAGTCTTATTTATTTAAATATTGTTTGAATAGAATTTATATAATTAATTTAACTTAATTAATTTAACTTAATTTTGTTTAATTTGATTTTATATGACTTAGTTTAATCTAATTTATGTTTATTTAATGTGGTTTAATCTAATTTAGTTTTACTATCTTGTTTTAAGTTGTCTGCGATGGGTTTACATTTATTTTTTTGCTTTGATTTAAATTTCTCTTGCTTTAAAAAGAACCAAAGAATTATTAAAACTTGGAAACTTGCCATTGCAACGAAAAGTAGCCAAAGCATATTGATTTTAAATGTTAAGTAAATGCATGTGGTAAATGACCAAGAGAAGAATGAAAGGAAAATAAAGTTGAGCCAATTTGTTCCCCAGATTCTCGTGAATATATAAACAACCAGCACGCTAATTGGGATAGCATATAAAAACACAAGCCACACTCTATCGATTTTAGTAAAGATTTCTAGCCCTGCATAAATAATTGTTGCAATAAACCAAACAAGCCCAAACGATAATAGGGTTATTAAATTTTTTGTGGTAAAAGAAATAAATCGATCTTTTTTCTTGTGGTGTTTGTTCAATTCTATTGGAGTGTTGTGTTCGCTTATAAGGTCGTTGATTGAGATATTATAAACCTCGCAAATTTCTTGCAACACGAATATATCAGGAGTGCCTTCTCCGCGCTCCCATTTTGAAACTGCTTTATCTGAATAATTAATTTTTTCAGCAAGTTCTGCTTGAGTGAGTTTGCTTGCCTTTCTATAATCTATTAAATTTTTAACAATTATATTTTTTAGTTTTTCACTGTCCATATCTGAATTATAGCATATAACATTTATTTAATCAACTATTTAAATTGTGTTATAATGTGTGTAAAAAACTCTACATATAGTAGAGTTTAAAACATTTTATATTAAAATTTAAGTTGTTTTATTTTGTTGTGCTTCCGAAACCACCATCTCTAATTTCTTCGCAATCATCATCGTATGTTATACCAAATTCAAGGAAAATTCCTTGAGCCACCGCTTGCCCTTGAAGAACATTAAGTACTTTGTTTTCAGAGTTTAAGTTGGTCATTTTAATAAAAATATGGCCTTCATTTGATGAATTGTAGTAATCAGAGTCGATTATTCCTAGAGTGTTGTCTAGTTGAAGGCGGAATTTAAATCCCAACCCGCTTCGTGGAGTGATTTGCAAGAAGTAGCCTTCATCGATTTGAACTCTAATTCCGGTTGGAATTTTTATAGTTTCACCTGGTGTTAATGTTAAATCAAACGGAATAAAAAAGTCATAACCAGCGGAACCCATTGTTGCGCGTTTTGGTAATTTTAAGTTGTTATAATAACCAGTGATAGTGTTTTCATCTATGTTTGGGAAAGTGCTTTGATAATCTTTTAAAAATTGGCCAAATGAAATTTTTTCAAATTTTGCTACGTTTCCCATATTTAACCATTTCCTTTTTCTTTTTTGGAGTTTCTTTTTTGCAAATGTAGAACCATTTTAAGTTTAGTTTTGTGCCAGTTGCTTTAATTGATGGATAAACTTTTTCTATTTTGAAACCAACTTCTGTTAAAATAGAATTCATATCGCTCTTGTTGATTGCTAACTCTTCAATTTTCTTTTTATATTCTTTGCCATTGTTATCAGTGACAGTTATGTTAGTGATTAATTTATCATCATCGTTTATTGTGAAATAGTATTCAATATCACCGTGTTCAGTTTTAAAGCCATATGTTTTTTCTAGGCGAATTTTGCGTGTGTTAACAATATCAAAAGCAAAATATCCATTTTCATTTAAGTTTTTGTAGGCGGTTTTAACTGCGTTTTGAACATTGGTTAAGCTCGATAAATGGTTGAGTGAGTCACAGGTGCAAGTCACTAAATCAACTTTTTTTAGGTTTTTAAAATCGATCATATCGCCTTGAGTGAAAGTGATATTAGGATAACTTTTGCGTGCTATTTCAAGCATACTTTCAGAAATATCCATTCCGCTCGTTTCAATGTTAAATGAATTAAATAGGTTGCAAAGATAACCAGTTCCACATGCAAGATCTAAGTGTGATAAAATTGGTTTTTCTTTTTTAACGAAATACTTAATTAGGAAGTTGCCAAACACATCGGCAAAAAGTTCCCAGCCTGAATCTTTGTATATTTTGCTAAATTCTTTGTTGTACATATTCACTCCTATATAATGATAAGTTTTGTTGAGCTTTTAAATTAGTTTGATTAAAGCGTTTGATATTTTAAAGCTTTTAATTTATATCATAATAAATTATTACTTAAATCAATGCAAATGTCAAATAATAACAACTTAAATAATATCTAATGTGTTATTTTAATAAACAAATTAATTACACATTTTTTTAAATTAATAATAAAAAAAGAAGAAATAATCTTTCTTCTTAAACTTTAAACGAATAAATTGTGAGCATTTATATTTTATGCTAAATTATGATTTCATGATGCGTTTAGGTAAAGATGTAAAATTAAAAACTTTTATGGCTTTATGATTTATAATAATTGATATATTTACTATTAAACAACTTTTCTTTATAAATTATAAGTTCGTTTGGTTTGGCTGATGAAAGTAACTTTGCTCTATCTTTTAAAGAGGTTTCCAAAAAGAATTTTGGGGTGAAAACTTTATTTGTTATGGAAAGCTCTCGTTTGTATAATTTATTTGATAAATATAATTTTCTAAAAACTAATGAGTATCTAATTATAATTGATATGAATACAACAGTGCAAACGCAAATCAAAACGTTTTTAAGACCAAACTTTAAAGCGAGAGATGTTATAATCCAAATGAGATATGGCCTTCTAGAATATTTGCCTACCACATAGTTTTCGTTGGTTAGTTTTTTATCATAATACTTGTTTCCTTCATTATCAACGTTGCTCGTGCCCCAAGTTTCAAACCATAGTTCACCATTTTTATCAATATAGATGTTTACAACTTGGTGAAAGCAAACGAAACGATTCTTCTTGCTTGCTTCAAGAAAATACTTATTATTAATGCCAAACATTTCATTAAATGAAAGGTTATTAGGAACAGTTTTCACGCTCACATATGTTTGCAATTCGTTTCTATTTGGGATTTCACTAGCTTCATAATAAAAAGCAATAGCATCGCCAACTTTGATGTTGTGTGGGTTTATTCGCCTCAGAATAAGGGTGTCGCCAATATTGAATCCACTATTTATCATACTTCCTGTTGTTACGACTGAAACATTCGCGCCAAATAAAGTTACTGGAGTTTTATGAATGTATCCATATGCTATAAACGGAGAAAGCATTACCGCAAAGTAAAACAATGCTTCTGAGAAGCACGTTAATACTTTATTGACTATAAATTTTATATCTTTTTTTGTTTTCATATGTTTTCTTTAGTTATTTAAATTGCTTATAGTTTGCTTTATTGTAACAAACAGATGAGTTGTTTTTGTTTTTAATTTTCGTGAAATTATTATATCAAATAATTAATGAAATGTGAATGTCTTTTAAATTATTTATTTAAATTACACAAATAAACTTTAAATGGGTTGAAAAACAAAATGAGGGGTTGTGTTTATAATGCTTATGTTATTGACAAAAACGCATATGTTTATGACAATATTACAAATTTTTATTTTTTTACAATAATTTTTAGTTTTTGATGTTGTGGTAAAAAATCAAACTTGAAATTAAAATAAAAATTTGGAATCTTAAAATTATTTTTCAGCAAGTTAAATCATTATATTTTAAAATATTGTAAAAAGCGATTTTTTAGTGCATTTATTTGACTATATATTATAAAGTTTATATAATATATTTGTATATTTATATAAATACGCACGCGCACGCGCGAGCGTAAATAATTATTATATAATTGTTTAATAATATATTTAGAGCAAAGGAGAATGAAAATGAAAAAGTGCTTGATGGTTTTATTAATGGTTTTAATAAGCCCAATTATGTTTTTGGCAAGCTGTGGAAACCCATATTCTAAAATGACTATGGTTGTTTTTACCGATGTTGAATGCAAAAACGAATTAAACTTAAATGAGGAGTTGAGTGTTGGTTCGCCAGCTGGAACGGGTGAAGCTATCCCAACAGTGATTTGGGTTAAAATCTCTGGGGTTGGGAAATCGGTTAGCAAGGAAATTCAGCCGATTCAAAACAATGCTTATGCAACATTCACAGTTGAATACGA
The DNA here is from genome assembly GCA_934778125.1 of uncultured Clostridia bacterium. GTDB lineage: Bacteria > Bacillota > Clostridia > Christensenellales > UBA1242 > UBA11490. The sequence continues at coordinate 36,219 of CAKVOF010000001.1, read as the reverse complement.
TAAAGCTTTGGGGCTAAATAAAATAACAATCACCCCAACAGATATGGTCGGAAAGGGGACTTTCACGATCAAACCAAAAGAGGGCCCAACTAGTTTATATAAATCAGTTACATTTAAATCACTAGTTGAAGTGAAAAGAATAAAATTTGAATCAAGCAAAGTTGCAATCGCTCAAGGTCAAACTATAGATTTCGCTTCAAATGAAATTCTAGCTCGTGCATTTGAGTTTTATCCAATGCAAACGGAGCAAAGGGATTTTGAGATAAGCATAGTTAATGAAACTATTAATGGAATTGATTCAACTAGCGTTTTCACATTAGACTCAACAAAAACAAAACTTACTTGTGCTAATGATGCGCTTACGAAAGGTTTTGAAAAAGTTAAAATAAATATTAAATCAAAAAATAAATCAGTTTATGCTCACGACACTTTGGATTCAACCACTGATTATTCTCAACCATTTGAATTTTCATTGGCTGTTGTGAAGGTTGCCGATAATATTGGTGTGAAATCGAATAAAGATAGTTTAGATTCAAGCACATTTGAACTATCTAAGAATTCTCTTGATAAATATAATGTTATTTTAGTTAATCCAATTCTTTCTCCAATCGCAACAACAAATAATTATTTAATGCAAAGAACTTTAACATTTGATTTAAGAAATAAAGCAAATGCCGTTATTTCAGATTTAGGTTCGAGTTATAAAGTAACTTGCGTAAGTTCTAATAGTGAATTAATTAAGGCGGATAAACTTGAAGGTAATAGTTTCACCTGGGCAATAAAAACAAATTCAGATAAAATAGGTGAAGCGGAATTAACATTCAAATTTGAATATTTTGATAATACTGGAAATTTAGATTTAGGCGGATTATATGATAAAGAGATTAAAGTAACTGTTAATGTGGTTGCTTTGCCTGAAGATATGATTATCAATAATAACAAAGACTTAACAAGCATTAGTGTTTTTACTCAATATATAGGCACGCTTAATGGCTCAGAAATTAAGCCAATTTTAAATGTTGATAACGATGATAATAGTGCAATTTATAGCCCAACATATTCGCTAATTATTTCATCTGAATCAATTGATGTGTTGAAAAAGAATGGCGATGTGGCTGGATTAAAAGTGTTTAGAAATAATAATGAAAACGATGTTTTAACATACACAGATGGAGCAAACAAATCAATTGTTTATTCAAATCTTAATTTAAATGAAGTGGTTTATTTAAAGCACACTTTTGAAACTAATGAGCAATTGAAAAATATTAAAGATATAACTGCAACTATTGTTTACCACTTTGATGTTTGCCCTGAAAAGCAATTAACAGAAAACTATAGCCAGTATGAGTTATGCAGAAAAGAGATAAAAATCAACTTGGTAAGTAATGCAAACTTAAATGCCACTATTGTTGAGATGGAAAAGATAAAAGATGCTTCTTACTTTTTAAATGTGGCTATTAGTGATTTTGATTTAGAGAAATTGTCAGAAACACATACTTTATTGACAATTTCTGGTTTCGATTTAAAATCGGTTTTGGTTTGTGAAGATGTAAATGAAGGTATCGTTTATTCAAATGAGTTTTTCAAATTGCAAGTGTTTAATAAAGAAGATGGTGGCGTTTTAAAGTCAAGTATTGTGGTTGTGCCAAATGATGACTTAAAAACTGCGGAAATCAAAAATGTTAAAATTAAATTAATTAATGGTTACGAAATTCAACTTGGCATAAAACTTGTTGTTCCTATTGGTTTTAAATATAAAGCTGAGGAAAGTTCATATGATTCAATTATTCCAAGCAAAATAGATATTGATTCAAATAGCGGAATGATTCTTTGGAATAAAATGTTTAATTATGAGGCAGGAAGTGATTTTAAAGTTGAGTATGATGGAAGTACATATTCTTTAATTAAGGAAAATGATGTTTGTGGTGAAGGTGAAACTATTGACTATGATTACATTCAAGGATTAGTTGTTACTCCAAATAGCAAACTTAAATTAACGCTTAGCAATATCTTTAAAGATGGTGCGGATTATAGATATATCGATATAACAAACAATTGTACGGTTAAATTGATTAGTGAAACTTCAAGCGTTCGCATGGAAAATGGAATAATAACGGTTGGTGAAAATTTAACAACGGATTCTAATAAGCCTTATGTGATAAATATAGAATATAGTGGTTATAAATTAGATGCAGGTAATAAAATCGAAAAAACACCAATTAAAGTTACATATAACATTTTTGTTTGGGTGTTAGATGCTCTAAACAGCGTAACAATCACATCGGATACTTCATCTAATAAAACAACATTGTATAATCCTGAGTCTGTGGGCTATAGGCTTGAGGCGGAAAGGTCTAATTACAACATAGAGTTTGCTTTAAATCCAGAGGTTATTAGGCTTGGTGGTTTGGCTGAGGGAAATGTTGGAGAAAAGGGAGCTGTTGAAATTGAACTCTCACACAACTCATTAAACCTACCAAAATTGCCAGCTAATGAATACACTAGTGAATATCAAATTGTGTTTGATGATGTTTTTGAGATTAATACAGATAAAATAAGAAATTTTCACATATCATTTAAAGTTAAAAAGTTTGCAAACTTTAGTGATAATTTGAAAGAGTATATTGCAAGTTATTTTAATCATAAAACTGCTGGTGGACCTAATATAGAGGCAATCACTGAAGATGAAAAGGTGCAAGCCTTAAATGCGATATTTGAAAACACAATAAAAGTGGCAATAACAATTGAAGCAAAGCAATTTAATATTCAAAGTGCGTTTACTCAACTAACATTGAATATCAATAGTGCAAAAAAGGTTGAAAAGATAATTTTAAAAGATGTTCAAGATTCAGGGTTTTATTTTGAAGCTGGTGAGAATAGATATAACAATTCAAGTATCGTTGTTGAAAAAATAATAAAACCAAATAATGTTTTCAATGAAAATATCGTTCTTGGCAACTATATTAATGATTGCTATGAAGTTAAAAAAGTTTTAAGTTCTCTTTCGAAGGAAGATAAGCAAAATTCTAGAAATTGGAAAGATCTTATTGGTGGGATTGTTGAGGGTAATTACGACTTAGTTATTATTCCTAAATCAAAAGCGGGAACTGAATATTTAACGATTGCTTCGGAAGATAGCTTTGTGAAGAATTCAATTGAAAGTGCAACAACAAAAGTTACAATTAGAATTAAAGTGGCAGATGGATCAAGTGAAAATCCTTTTGAAATTTCAAATGCGAGTTATTATAAAAATTATTTTGTTAAAGATGTTGAAAATGGAAATAAGGAGAGAGGAAAATACTATCACTATATTTTAACTAACGATATTTCTCTTGATGGAACATTAAATTATATTAATTTCCCAGAGATAACAAATAATGAAGGTGGTAATTTTAGTTTAAATGGGTTGTTTGAATATAAAATCAATGGTGACACAAAGGAAGAATATCACACTATTTCATATACTGCTAGCGTTATGCCTTTTGATAGTCTTGCAAAAAATGCAAGTTTTGGATTGTTTAAAAAAATTACAACAAACTTAGCAACTATTAAAAACTTAATTGTGAATGCCAACTTTACTATCAACACAATGGTTAGTGAAGATAAAACAATTATTGAATTGAATATTGGTGGAATTTGTGGTGAGTTTGCGGGCGTTATGGAAAATTGCGTTGCAAACACGGATATTATATTTGATGATTCACCAAGTGGAGCTATAATAAGCAAATTAAATATTGGTGGAATGGTTGGTAAATTAACAAACGATACTACCAATGGAAAAATTTACGGTTTTAATGAAAATTTAACAATTGCGCAATATAGTTCTAAAATGAGTGCTAAGTTAACAAAAAACAACACTAAAAATGAAAACAACGAAATTAATATCGGTGGTGTTGTTGGGTTGATAGACTTTGCAGGTTCAGATGGAGATTCAAACATAAAAGACTTAAAAGTGCAAACATATATTTTAGTGGGTTCAGTGGAATCTGGCAGTGTTAACTTGAGTAAAGCAAATGTTGGTGGTGTTGCAGGAAAGAGTGAAATTAAAGGCGAGTATAATGAAAGTCATTTAACCATTTCAGATGTGCAAGTGTTCCCAACTTTGTATTCGTATAGCAACGTTGGTGGCGTGATTGGGCTAGTTAGTGAAAATGGTGTTTATATTAAAGATGTGGTGGTTTACTTCCCAAACACTGAAGATAAAGGCATATCAACTGCAAGTCTTGTGGCATACACAAAGCTTGGCGGTGTTATTGGTTCTGCAAAGGTTAGTGGAACAGATGCAAAGTTAATAATCGAACAATCATACGCAAGGGGCTTTAACACTAATGAAGTTGGTGGCAGTGATAATTATGGTGATTTATATGCTCCAGATTCAACATGGAGTGCCGATGTTGGTGGCTTGATAGGTGAATTAAATGGTAATGCAAGCATTATTAAGTCATATTTTGATGGATCGATTAACGTTGAGGCTAATAGCAATAATGTTGCGGGGTTGATTGGATTAAATAATGGCACTGCAACTATCACAAATGCATATGCAAAAGTTAGAACTAATAGTTTGATTAATGGTTCAATAAAACATTTTGATTCAACAGAAGATTATACCAATATTAAAACTTCTTATGCTTATATTAATGGTGGCTTATTTATTGTTGTTAATTCAGGAACGAATGGTAGTTCAGAAGATTTATTTAATAACCCAGCGTTTACTAAAGTTGTTAATAATGAGAAGATACCAGGTTTTAATTGGTATCAAAATGAAAATCTTAACGATAAACTTCCTATATTGGTGGTTTACCATAGCGAAGGAATATATTTAAAAGACAAAAATAGAACAGTATATTACGAAGCATTATACGATATTGTTCCAAGTGGAATAGAGATTGATATTATTCCATTAAAGGTTAACACTGTTATAGATAACAAAATTAACTATTACAACAAACAATACATAGATTTAGGTTCGTATGTGAAGGCCGATAAGGTTATAAAAAGAGTGGTGTTGTTCCACAACACTCAATTGAATGGGAATGTTACTAGTAATTATTATGAATTTGGCATTTCTAATTCTTTCCGTGCATCTTCAAGTGAAGTAGTTAGATTAGCAAATATTAAATTTGTTGGAAATAATGAAATTGATGGTGTGGACTTCATAGAACTTAAAGTTAACAAAAATATCGGAATTAGAAGTTCAAACGAAGGGGTTGTTAAGCAAAGCATTAGATATGGTGGCAATATTGTTTCAACAACAGGCTATGGATTTGCAGAAGTAACAATCTTTAGCGCCTTAGACCACACAATTAAAGCGGTTGTGGAAGTTATTGTGGTTGATGGTATTAGCGGTTTAAAATTATTATCAGAAAATAATAAAGAATTAACATCAAGCGATGAACTTGTTCGTGATAAAGATAAATTATATATTGATGAAAGCAAAGATATCGTTGCTAACATTGAAAACACGTATAAATCAAATTATGTTAATAAAGAAAATGTTCAATATCAATCATTCGTTGAAAACAACGGAAAAATGGGATTGATTTTAGAAATCTTAGATTCAAGCTATAATTATCAAACAAAAGAAAGCATTAGTGATAATGTTAATGCAACAGTTAAAATTGGCAATGAAGAACACACATTTAACACTGTTAGTGATGAGAATAGTTTCAAAAATAATATTGTTATTATTAAGAATGTTGAAAGAAATGCAAGTTCATTTAGTTTGAAAGCAGTTAGAGATAATGCGGGGCAAGATAAAAAATCATTCTTTAAATTCAAGGTAACTCCATTCTATTATTTGGATTCAGTTATAGGTGATAATGAAATAGATTCAATCACTCAAAAATATTGGAATGAAAATTATAATCAAACAGACCCTGATACTGGCGCTGAGAGTTCTTATAAATATGAATTAAATAGTGTTGACACCACAAAACACTTTGCAATTGTTAATGATTTAACAAAAGAATATTGCTTAGAGGTTTGCTCTCGCCCAGAGTATTTAAAAATTGTGGATAACACCCCAAGTGCGGGAATAAGCCCAAACAACGGAAGTGTTACATTAACGGCAGAGATTAAAACTTCAAATGTTTATTTGTCAAACACGAATCAAGAGGGTTATTTTGAAATAACTAAAGGCAGTGAAATATTCTACGTTAAACCGAATGAAACTTTAAGGTTATTAGGTTATAGATATCAAAACACATCAACGATTAGATACATCAAAGAAGTAGATTATAAAATTGATTTTAATTCATTATCATCAATATATTCAACAACTACAGATAACTCATCAATTTTAACCTTTGAGTTGTTGGAAGGCTCAATTAAATTCAGTGGTGTGGTGGATTCTAAGCAAATGTTTGTTTTAACATATAAAATCAAGGTTGGATTCAACCAAGATTTATATAATAGTAATAATCAATTCTACGACAACATTTTTGCTCAAGGCGGAATGAATTTCAAACTTGTTTTTGCAACTGAAAATTCAGAACTAAAATCAGATGATATTGAAAATGGACAAATTAAAACGAATGAAACAATTAAAGACTATTTCTTAGTTTTTAAACCAGATAACATCACAAGCGTTATTTCGGCATTCTACCCAAATGAACTTAAATCAACTGCCGACACCTATTTCTCACCAAACGCTAAAGAATCAGACTATTTAGCACCAGAAACAAACGGATTATTAAAATTCAAGATTGTTCCTGGAATAAACAATGCGTATAGTTATCAATTAAGATTATCAGAATCCTCTTTAGCGCTTTATAGGAATTATGTTCGTTTCACTCAATTAAGAGCGGTTTATAAATCAAAAATGGCCGATAGTGCCCCTATCTTCTATAAATATGAAGACATTGGCGGGCCAAGTGAAATTCCAGATAGAACTCAAAAAGGAATAGTTCTAGATAAAACATCAAATAGTTACTTAGATAACAATAGCACTTTTGATGACTTGTTTTATGTGAAACTATTCTTAATGCAAGGTTGCCCAACAACAGATGAAGAAAGTGGGGCAAAAGCTTTTATAAACTTTGATTTCATCGCGCTTGATGAAAATGATAATGTTATATTTAAAGCAGATTCAATTTCTCTTGAAGTTAAGCCTCTTCCACAAGTTGCTATTTCTATTGGCAACGAAAACGATGTTGTTATTGAAGAAAACTCTATTAAAGAAATTTATTGGAGTGCAAAAAACTTCACTAACCTATCAATCAATTTGAGTTTTAAAAACTCAATTAACGAGAGAAAAATAGTCATTGTTAGTGAAGATGAGTTCGAATTTAGAAATGGAAGCATTAATCTTGAAACAACTGACAACACTAAGGTAAGATACGATATAGATGCAGTAACTGGCAAGTACACTAATAAAATTTTAATGCCAACCGACTATAAATTTAAAAACACATTTGAAAAAGATGAAAACGGAAAAAATAAAAGATATTGGCTTGTTACTTTGAGTGATATTGCAAAAGATAAGGATTCAAACTACTTATGGAGTTTAAATGAAACTCAATATGCAAGCAATGCAACTGTTAGGGTTATTGCAACAGCAACGAGAACACTAAACGGAATAACTTTAGATGATGTGAGTGAAGTGGGTGCTCAAGTTGTTGATTCAGAAGTTTTATCAATAGGGCTTGCTGGATCATCTAAAGTTGGCGATGTTAATAACTTTGAAGTTTTAAATAGTTCATATGCAGGCTTACAAGTAGAGGTTAATAAAAATAAGGCAAAATCTTCAATATTTGAGCAATCATATGTTAAAGATGATTCACTAAATGCAAAGGATTCATCAACATATATAAACTTTAATGGTGAATACCAAACACTAGAACAAATTAAATATCAAGTTAAGTTTATAATTGCAACGGAAAAATCAAAAACAATTTATGAAGTAACAGATGATGAACTTAATGAAGTCTTGAAATATTGGAAAGTTGATGGAGCTGATTTATATTTACTTGCAGATAATTCATATATCAAAATTAATGATACCAATAGATTTAAATACGTTAACCAAGGAAATTATGCATATGCTGGTGGAGATGATAATGTTAGACACATAAATGATGGAGAGTATGCAACGCACGAAGTTGATGGCGTGCAGGTAGTATATAAGGTTAAAGATATAATTACTGTTGATAAAGAGGCCACAAAAGATTCCCTAAAAAATACTGAGTATAATTTCCACTTTATGCTTGGCGGAACACTATATAAACTTAGCGATTATGGGGATAGCATTAAAGCGTTAGAACGTAGAGAGGGTGAAGAAGTTGTTTCTATCACATATTATGTTTTAGTGAATGAGGCAATAGTTTACTTGGCTGAAATTCAAACTGAGGATAGCGAAATCAAAATTCAAAATTTATATTGGAATAAATTAAGTGGCGGTTATGTTTCAGATGAAAATGGCGATTATGTTAGGATTGCAAAGTATGATAAAGAAACGATTAATGCGGGCAGTGCTAGCAAGTATTCATATTATAAGTTGCCAATGAAAGATAATGCGATAGATGAAGCAGATGCAAATATTGTTAAATTAACAGTTTCTAATAAAGACAACTTTGATTTTGTTGAAGTGAAAGTTGATTCTAAAAAAGTAGTATTTATGATAGGCGAAGAAACCGCCCCAGACACATATGTATACAACACATTCAATGGCACTCTTTATGATTTTAGAGAAGACAATAGATATAAAGTTAGCGAATTTAATAGCGAAAAGATAACCGAATTCTTGTTCTCAGGAATTGAAATTTATCAGCTTGATGAAGAAAATAAAAAAATAACAATTCCATATAGCAAAACCGTTGGGAAAACTATAGAAAGTTATGCAAATTTCTTCTTCGTTAAGAATGGTGCGGGTGAATTTGTTCGTTTATCTACCAATCCCGATGTTTATAAAGAGGAATCATTCTCAAAACTTTTTGAGTTCTCAAGAAGAACTAAAAACAAGCAAATAAATTCAGATGATTTAATCGAATATTTCAGCATCACTGGTTTAACAAATGGCTCAGTTGAAATGAGAATTGCAATCGACTATTTCTATGATGAAAATGGAAACGTGTTTGTGTTTATTGATAAAAATGGTGATGGCAAAAACGATATTGATGAAAGATATAGATTAAATGACGTTTTAGGAAATAATTATTATGTTTATTTTGAAAGTGGAATCACATCATATAGATTTAAACTTTATCATATCGAATATGATTTCACATTGATTGTTAAAGATAATTCAACCTATGATCACCCAACTCCTATCTACACTCAATCTGAGTTTGAAGCAATGACCGATGGCAACTATATTATGATGAGTGATATAACACTTGAAAACTATGTTCCACTTGATGCAAACTTCAAATCGTTAGATGGCAATGGTTATATCTTAACTATTAAAAACTTTAATATGAGTGGTGTGAGCGAAACAAACACTGGAGATTATGGGTTGTTCACAACAATAAGTGCAAACTCAATTGTTAAAAACCTAACGATCAATATTCAAAACTTGCTTGTTTCAAAAACTGTTATGGCAAATTATGAAAAAACGATTGAAAGCATTAACACTGCGGATAGTGTAACAAGTGAGATTCAGTCTCAAATTTCAAAACACCCAATCAACTTAGCGTTCAAAAACACAGTTCGATTTGGTGTGCTTGCTGGAACAAATAACGGAATTTTAACAAATATTAAAGTTGTTAATTTAAATAACTCAGAAAATAAATACTTGCAAGTTCTAACAAGTGAATATTATGAAGGAAATATCTCTTCAATATCAATCGGTGGGTTAGTTTGCGTGAACAACGGTGTTATAACAAACTCGGCAATTGGAAACATTGGAAATATTCAAAGCTGGAAGAATAAAATTATTGGTGGTGTTCAAGTTAAAACAGGTGCTGGAGATACAACAACATCAATGCAAACAAACACATTCGTGATTGCTGGGCATAGAAATATTGCTGGCTTTGCTTTAGAAAATAGTGGAACTATTAGTTCAAGTTATATAAAAGAAGTTGGGCTATATAATAAAAATACTCGTGAAGGTTCAAACAATGGAAGTTCAACGGCAGGATTCGTTTTAAACAACATTAGTAGTGGAAATATTCTTGATTGCTCAATTGAAGGTGTTTTGAAAGTTGCTATTGATGGCAAACCAACATCAATTAATCAATATAGAGCTAAGTTTGAAGAACCAATGGCAACTGGCACAGAAATAATTGATGAGATTCTATATTCAACAGGTGACATATCGGGATTTGTGTTCTCAAATAATGGAACAATTAAAAATGCATATAGTATGGTTGCTATGATGGCGCCAGCGAAAAACTCAGCTGGATTTGCATTTAATAACCAAGGTGAAATATATAATGCATACACAACATCAATTGATGTTCAAACAAAGATTGGTTCAACTTATGCTCACTATGCGTTCGTTTGGGAAATGGGCGATAGTCAAGTTATTAAAAATTCTTACTATTTAGTTAAAGATTTAGAAAGTTATAAAAACGAAAGCGATGCCGAACCTATTAAACTTGTGTTTAATGAAAATGGCACAATTCAAGAAGAAAATGAAAATACATTTAAATCAATTGCAACTTTTAGCAGTTTCGGTTTTTGCGATGAGGAATCTTTAGACTCAAACTGGGTTTTAAACAAAGGAAAACGCAGACCAGTGCTAGTTGCAACAGAATATCTAAACACTTATTCTCATAGAAAGATTATTAGTGTTAGAAATGTTGATGAATCAGAAGCAGGGCAAAAAATCAATGATGACAATATTGAAACATTCCTAAATGATGTTTCTAAATACTCATTCAATTATGAATATCTAAATAATCAAATTGGCTCAAAAGAAAATCCAATTCTAATAGACTCAGCGGAATATTTTGTGGCAAACTTGCTTGAAGGCTCAAGTGCAGTTAAGAGCGTGGCAACGGGAAATAATATGATGATATTTGGTGCAAACTATTCAAAGGAAATCACCACAAAACCAGCATATCTTCGCCAAATAAACAATTTGGATTTCTCAATTGTTGATAACAAAAATGTTTTGCAAAATTCAATTGTGGGCTCAAACAACAAGGTATATAGGGTTAGAGATTTATGTTTTGCAGGAAATTTTGATGGAAATGGATTAAACATAACCAACTTAAATCTATCTCAAGGCTCTGGCACCGAGATTGAAGTAAGTTCGTTTGAAAATCATGGATTATTCAATCAAATTGGATATAGCATTGTTCAAGCAAAAGAGTTTGGATTATCTCAAACTCAAGTTGCTGTGATTAAAAACGTTAACTTTGAATGCTCAGAGTATTCTTCAATCAACGCGAAAAAAGCAGGCATCTTAGCGGGCTCAGTTTATAATAGTAGCATTGTGAATGTTAGTATTTCTAGTGCATCTGGAAACGAGATTCAAATTAATGCGGTTAATATGGCGGGTGCTGTGGCTGGACTTGTGTTAGATGACTTCGATAAACCTTCTGTGAAATTAGTTGATATTAGCATTAGCAACATTAAAATTTCAACTAGCTATGGTAATTATACCGCATTAACTCTTGACTCAACCACAGTTGATGGGGTATATGAAACATTCAAAACAAACAAAAACAACATAAGCTCAATATCAATTAATTTAGATAACGATAAGAAACCATACTATAACCAACTAAATGATAGTAAAAATAAAGACATCTCATATGTTGGTGGTGTGGCTGGAGTTATTATTGCTCAAAATGCTGGCGAAATTAATCGTGAAGAAGAAAGCACAACTGATTCGTTTAGATCTAAAATTTTGATTGATAACGATGTGACTGAAGATAACTATATAAATAATTTAAAAGTTAGCGGAAACGTTAAATTTATCAGCGATACCGTTGGCGGTGTGTTTGGCTACGTTGGCGCAAATTCAAGAGTTAAGAATTCGGGATTTATTGTTTATTCACCAGAAGTAACAAATCAAGAAGGTGAAAACTACTATCAATTATTAAAAGGTTACAACACATCTGGTGGCGTGGTTGGTGAAAACTTAGGAATTATTGAAAAATGTTATTTCACCTATGAAGAAGTTAACACATATGGTGATAACATTGATATAACAACTCAAGATGAGTTTGACCAAAGTATTAATGATTGGAATAAAGGTGCTGTAAGCAAAACACCTGAGTGCAATATATTTATTGATAAAGATGAAGCAGGTAGGGTTGTGGCAGTTATTGGTGGAGTTGTTGGAAGAAGCAACAACGGAATAGTCGTGGATTCAATGAGTAAAGTTCCAGTTATGAACGAAAATGCGTTTGTGGCTGGTGGGCTTGTTGGCTTGGCTAAAAACTATGCGTTCATAGGTTCATCATTAACAACATCGATGGTTATTGCAAAAGAAGTTGTTGGTGGCCTTGTTGGTTTCTATAATATTCCATTTGGTGAAGAAGGAAATATTGATTTCAAACTTCATATTGAAGGCTCAATTGCTTTAAATAAATGGGATAATAACATTGTTAGCAAATTAAAAAATAAACTTCTTAGCATAACTGGAAATAAGTTGAACGAATCTAATTTAAACTTTGTTATAAGATTAAGTGAAATTGGAAACCAAAAATTTAGCGAGATTAATGATATTTCATCTTATAATGATATTGGTGCAAATAAAACATATTATTATAATTCCAACGGAAATCTTACTGCATCATATGATAATATCAGGTTCTATGCTGGCTCACTTATTGGTTCTATGACCACAAACAACTCATATGAGAATTATAGCAACCTATTTAATAAAAATGGCTACATTGAAAATGTTAACTTTGTGAAAGATATAACCAAAATTAAAAACACTGCAAGTGTGGCATATAATATCTTAACAGTTGCTATGGAAGATGATGTGGCTGGAAATATTGAAATGAGTTATAGCGAAAATTATGCGTTGGCATATAGAAAATTGAGTGGCAGTGCTAAAACAATTTTAGATAACAATACTGATATAACGAGTGTAACTGGAGATGCAAACTTTGAAAAACTTCTAAGTGGAACTGTTCAACTAAATCTTCAAAGTGTTACTGGTTATTTTAGAAACTATGTGAATAATCAACCATATGGCTCATCACATAAAATTCAAGATGAAAATTCATCTATTAATCTATTTAGAAGAACGCTAGAAATTTATAACTATGATTCAAATGGAAATAGAATAACATCAATTTCTCCTATTGTGATTGACGCAAGGTTTGTGGTGCTAGATTCAGTTGATGCAAGAACCAATTCAATTTGGAAAAATGTTTCTGAAAACGAATTTGCGATTGTTAAATTTACAAGCAAACCATATAACCCAGTGGTTATAATCAAAACAAGTGAAGAATTAAACGAGGCGTTAGCGGTTAGTGGTGTTAGTAAATATTTCAAACTAGAAAACTTAGCAACCGATAATCTAAGCGGAGGCGGAGTTTATCATGTTTATGTTAATGAAAATTATAACTATTCAAAACTCCAAGGCACATACTTAAGTTCAATCATTGGAAGTGCTGTTGGCGGATATAACCCAAGAGTTAAAATTCATTATTCTAGTGCAAACAACCTTTACTCATTATTTAATAGAATTATGAATGCAACATTTGAGAATATTGATTTTGAGCTTGAAATTTCAAGCGGAAGCACGTATGCAAATGCAAGTAGTGAAGGAAGTTTTGGATTGTTTGCTCATTCAATTATTAATTCAACTTTTGAAAACTGCAACTTTATTATAAGTGGCGTGGAAAATGATGAAAACAAACAAATTGATATTGAGTTATCTACATTAACAAACGAAACGGGTGAGAAATATGCTACTAAAAACTTTGGTTTGGTTATGGGAAATGCTGTTGCAAGCAAATTAAATTCAACCAAAGTGATTACTTTATCACCAATTAAAATTAATGCAGGGAAAGCAAGTTCAATTGGCGGATTTATTGGAAAAACAAGCAATTGCGTGTTGAACACGGTTGATGTGTTAACAATGGTTGGTGGAAAAGGCGAATTAAACGCAAATGAATATAAAAATGGTTCGTTTGATATCGTTCTTAGCCAAAATAGAGCTGGTGAGAATAACGATATTATTATTGGTGGAGTGGTTGCCGATGCATCGCACACAAGTTTAATTCTAATAAATAAGAACTCAGTTCTAACCGAGGCTTTAATAGCATCAAATGCACTTATTAAAAACACTATGGCTTTAGGTGGAATTAGAAGAATGGTAAAACGTTTCAGCACGCTTGTTACGGAATCAAATGTTGTTACTTGGTTTAATAATTTTATTGGTTTAGGTGGAAAATTCAAAGTTGAAGACACCGATGAATTAATCAATAGCAGAATTTTGAGCCTTAGCCCAAGTGTTAGTTATAAGGCTGGAAGCGATAGCGAAACCACTGGAATAAAGCACAATGTTTATCTTGCTGGATTGGTGGGCGTGCTTACTCATTCATCTTTAAATGAATCAATATTTGTTGGGAATGTGTTTGCAAACGTGATGCAACCAAATTCAATTTCAGATAAAAATACATATTCATATAGCATCGTTTTAGGTGGCGCGTGTGGCTCTATTAATAATAGTGGTGTTTATTCAACTCAAATTGATATGCTAATAAATGGTGATAGGTTAGTTGAGCTGAATAATCATAAAATAGTGTTAAACACTAACGGATTAAATGCAACTAGCAAAGTTGGTGGCGTGGCTGGTGAAGTGATAGGAAATTCATCGCTATTTGGAGCAATAAGTTCATATAGCGACAATGTTTCATCAAATATTAATATTGAAATAAACTCAATTAATGAAGCAATGGTTGGTGGAATAGCGGGATTTGTTGGAAGTGCTAGTCAAAAATTATCAGTGATTTATGCATATAATTTGGGTGAAATTAAGGTTTGTGATGATTGCACAGGCACAATTTACGTTGGTGGTGTTTGCGGATTTATATCTATGGGCAACGTTGCAAATGTGTATAACGCCGGAGATATTAAGCTCGCAGAAAACTCAAATTCAAAAGCGGTTGCTGGTGGGATTGCTGGGTATGCAAGTGCGAGTGACTTATATGGATTTGTTTCATATGGAAATATTTTCTATTATGATGACTCAAAAAATATAATCGCACCTATTTTAGCAAGTGGAATTGCAAATAGCGTAAATTTAGGCTATGGTTACACAATTTCAAGGTTATATGCATATCAATTGAACTATGAAAACGAACTTTTAGTTGATAACATTTTAAATGCTCAAACTGCATCTATTTCAAATATATCAAATTCATCAAACACAAATATTGTTTATTATATTAACGAGTTCTCAGTTCAATATGATGAACTTCGCAATTCAATTAAAGATACTCCAGCATATAACGGAACAGTTGGTGTGGGCTATTCGGATTTTGATTATGAATTAATTAAAAGATCAGGAGTTTTGAATGCAGGTGGTTATTCTCAAATTTTATCAAAAGGCGAATCAGAATTTGCAGTTTCGTTTGAAGTGGATTATAGTTTAGGTGTGTTTACTGAAAGTTTCTTGCTTAGAATCACTGGCCTATTAAGCCCAATTTCAGCAAACGAAATTTCAAGCGAAGAAGGTTCAAAAGTTAACCCACTTAGGGTTGATAACTACATTACATTGAAATCAAAACTAAGTGAATCTTTAGGTAATATTGGTGATGAAAAATATATCATTGCAAATATACCAATGGATTCAAGTAAGAGTGAAGTTAATAATGCGATTTCGGATTTATATGATGTGGTTGTTGGCGTTAAGCAAACTGCTAAGCAAGCAAAATATGCGGAGTTATATTTAACTTCTAATAAGTCATTAATTGGAACGATTCACAGCACTGGAATTCTATCTGGTTTCTCAGTTAAAGTTTATGATAACAAAAATAAAATTAGAGATGGTTATTCACCAATTGCAAGCGTGAATAATGGAATGATATTTAATGTTGTGGCGTATGGCAAAACTGAAATTGAATTACAAAAAGGCTCATCAAAGAACGTATCTGCGTTTGTTGGAAAAAATAACGGGCAGATATATAGAAGTGGTTCTGTTGTTTCATTTACTGGAAACATTACAGCCGAAAACATTGAAGTTAAAGGCAATAACGTTAATAATAGTTTGAAAATATCAGGAATCGCAAATGAAAATAACGGAATTGTTAAAGATTCATATTCTCTTGCAAACTACGATAATCTAACAACTTCAAACGAAGCGAATATATCAACTAACCCTAACGAAGAATATGTGGGTGTGTTGAAAGAATACAACGCAAATTCTTTGCAAGTAACTTTAGCAACTGGCGAGTCAACATATATGGCCTTTGATAAAAATGGAGATAAGCTAGCAGAATATATAACAACTGATAGTTGTTATGCAAAAGTATATAGCGAAGAAGATATTAATAATGTTATAACAGGTGCATATGCATTTAATGAAGAAATAGAAGGTGCGGGTGTTATTAAAACAGGTTATGTTATATTCAAAGATATAGCAAGTTCAAAGATTGAAGATAACGGAATTGGGGAGAAAATTCTAACAATTATTAAAGGTAGTGGAAAGATTTATAAAGTTGCTTTCGAAAAGTATGGCGGTTCTGATTTCAAAGTTGAATATGCCGATAAAATCACAATTGATGGAAAAGATTTCTACACAACTGAGAAATTATCATACACGCCAAATAGAGAGGTTTCAGATTCAATTATAGTGGCTGGATTAGTTTATAATCAAAGAACTGGTGAGAATGCAAAAGCGAAACTAGAGAATGCGTTCCATTCAGGCAGTTTTATAGATTTCAATGCCGATGCTATTAAATACACTCATATATATGAAAAGAGTGCATCTGGAGCATATGAAATGAAAGCCAAAACTCCAACTGCTGGAAACACGGCTGGGTTCATAAACGTTTATGGAAATAGTTATTCAGATGAAATAATTGATGGCGAAATTGCTTGCTTTAACTCATCAAATAATGAAATTAATCCAGGCTCAGATATATATAATGTTTGGAAGAAAGCATCTAGCGATGAGAACTACAACACATATTATATAAATAACGGAATTATGATCGCAACTGGAATCAATTCAGACTTAAATAGCGATGATGAACATAGTTTCACAAATGTTGCAGTGGGTGGTGGTGTTGCCGGAAAAGAATACAAGCAAAACACAGTTGATAGCGATTCAGGGTTAATAAGTGAAGCAAATAACGATTTTAAAGTTAAAGATAAACCAAACAATGCTGGACCGGGTGAAAACGATAGCAAATATGATATGTTTGAAGAAAGTTCAAACAACATCATAATTAGAAGCGAAAAAGATTTCTTAAGGTACGTGCTTGGTCAAGCAACTGGTGATAAAAAAGTTCCAAACTATTCAGTAACGGAACTAAATAAAAACGTGTATATTCTAAACGACCTAGACTTTAGCAAAGTTTCAAATAGATATGGTGCGTTCTCGCTTGTTAAATTGTGCAAAGGTTATGAGTTTAAAGGCTTTAATGTAACGATTAAAAATTTGAAATTATCAGGGCCATTATTCCAACAAAATGAAGGAACAATTTCGGGTATCACGTTTGATAATTTAACGGTTAGCGGAAATTCTTACACATTCGATGGAAAAATATTAACAAGTTATGGCACTGCAATTGTTTGCGGATTAAATCTTGGAACTATTGAGTTGGTTAAGGTAACAAATTCTAAGGTTTACGCAAATAATGACTATGGCACTGCAATTGTTGCAGGAACAAACAGAGGTATTATTGATTGCGTTATCGTTTCAGATTGCGCGGTAAGTGGCGCTGAAGGGGTGGTGAAAATCGATAATGTTGGTGTTATTGCAGGAAAGAATTCAGGATATATTGGAAATGATATACAAGAAAGAGAAGAAAAATATTATAAACAAATAGTTTCAAATAAAGAGATAAAAGAAATAGGCTCAAACACTCTTTGGGGCTATGAAATTATTAGCGATAGCAACTCAACAAATAATGAAGTTTGTATGGTTGAGGTTAGGAATTGTAAAGTTTATGGAAGTGAGGCTATTGGTGGAATCGCAGGATTAAACTATGCCGATACTAATGCTAACGTTGGAGTTACAGGCCTAAATGGTGGTGTTATTAAAGGTGCAATTGTTGTGGAAGATTCAACAATTGAAGGAACTAAATCAACGGGTGGTGCAGTTGGAAAATCATCTAAAGATATTTCAGGCATCAGTGTTCTTAGGTGCAACATCACGGGCGTGGACTATGTTGGAGGACTTGTTGGTTTTGCATCTGGAAACATTGGAAAAGATGAAAACATAGGTTTGATAACAACATTCGTTGCAAATTCAAAAATCATCTCAAAGGGTAAATCTGAGGGTGATGGTGCTGAAGGGCTTGGTGGGGTTATTGGTGCAATAGGAGTTGATGCTGGGTTAGTTTCAGCAGATGTTAAAAACCTTGTGTCTTTAGATAACAACATTAAGTTTAATGATCAACAATCATTAGTTAGCAAGATTGGTGGTGTGGTTGGTTCAATATCTGGAGTTTCTCTAAATTCAATGAAAAATTGCTTCTATTTAGCAACTGATAACTTAAGTTTAATGGGTAATGGTGATTGTGTTGGTGGTGTGATTGGTTATGCAGAAAACATCACAAATAAAATCACGGGTTGCTCGGCAAAAATTGCAACAAGTGCAAAGGCGCAAACTGGCATCACGATATATGGAGCATCGTATGTTGGTGGCGTGGCTGGTTATTTAGAAAATGATGATCCAGAAACGAGTATAGATTTAATTTCTATAAATGAAGCAAAAAATATAACGATTAATGCTAAAAATATTAATCAAGGTGGAGTTGTTGAATTTGTTGGTGGTTTAGTTGGTTTCTCAACTCACGGAATTGAATTTAATAACGCATCAAATATTAAGGTTTATGCTAATTCCAACTCTAATGTGGCAGGTTTTGTTGGAGGAATTGCGGGTTTTGTTGAAGGCGTTGGAATAAATAAAAACAAAACAGGCTATTCATCAATTAAAAATATCTACGTGGAAGCCACTGGCTCATATGTTGGTGGTGTGGCTGGAAGTGTGGCAGGTGATATAAAATATATTGATATAGATAAAGCCCAAGATAACACTCTTGAAAACACAGTTACAGCATCTTTAACGAATCGTGAAAATTTATGTGTTGGCGGGATTGTTGGTTTTATAGATGGAAACATTTCAAATATAAAAATCAATACTAACCCATTAACAGCAAGCACTTTAACGGTCACATCAACTGCTAGATATGTTGGTGGAGTGGCTGGATTGGCACCTGAAAGTGAAGAGGATGGGTTGGAACTTGGAAATATCACTGGCGAAATGATTGCGAATAGAATCACAATCAGATCAACAGTGGAAGATGATATTAACCTAATAGATCCAGGCCAAAATAAATATGCTTATATCGGTGGATTGGCGGGTTATGCAAACTCTATCACCGCACCAGAAGTAGATAAAATTACGATTGAAGCAAAGGGTAGTTTCGTTGGTGGCGTGGCTGGAAAATTGGAAACTTGCCTTGGTAGTGAGGTTAAGCAAACCAAGATTTCAAATGTTTCAATCACAGGCGCAAAAGATTATATTGGTGGTGCTGTTGGTAGCACAGTAAATGCGAATAACAACAGCTTAATCAATATTTCAACCAACACAATCAACATTTCCGCAACTGGGGAATATGTTGGTGGAATGGCTGGATTAATTAAGGCAAACACCCAAGATATCAGTATTTCAGATTTCAGCATTATTGCTGGGAAAGGCTATATTGGTGGTGTGGCTGGAATGTCGGAAGGTGGCTTTAAAAATATTAAAGTTATAACATCGGAAGGCAATCGAATAGGAAACACGATCACTGGTAATTCAGACCAAATGAAAGCTGATGGAACGGGATATTTGGCGATTAACGATCGCGATAAATATATTGGTGGCGTGGTTGGTTACTCTAAATTTGATGGTGTAAGTGAAAAAGAGATTTCGAATATCACAATTCAAAACTTAGATATAAGAGGATTGAAGTATGATTATGTTGGTGGAATTGCGGGCTCAACAAATATCGCAATTTCAGGGGAAAACACAATCACAAACATAATCGTAACTGCTCAAGGCCATATTGGTGGAGCAGTTGGATATTCAGCAAAGTCTTTATCAAACTTAACCATAACCGATTTAAGCGTTACATCAAACGATTCTGCATCTGCAGGCTATGAATATAAAAACGACTATATTGGTGGTGTGGCAGGTGAGATTGAAGGCGTGATAAATGGTGTTGAATTAAAAACAAGCAACGCCGAAATTAGCAACATCATCACAGCACAAACAAGCCCAGAAATAACTAAACAAGGCGAGTATGTTGGTGGTGTGGCAGGAAAAGGCTCAAGCATTGAAAATGTTAGCGCCATAAATATTAGTATCACAACCAACTTCAGATTAGTTGGTGGAATCGCGGGCTATATGAGTGGGTTATTCACCGCAAACTCAGTTTCAAACATTAATATTTCAAACACAATTAATAAAGAATTGGAAATTTCAAACGGTGATTACACATTCGATATTGGCGGATTAATCGGTAAGATTGAATTAAAAGAGCAAAACGAAAACTTAATTAAGTTAGTTGAGAATGTTTCTATTAAATTTAGTTTTGCAAACACAGAGAGCGGAACCTTTAATTGCGAGGCTTTAAATGTTGGCGGATTAATTGGTTCGGCTATCCAAAGAGAAAATGATGCAAGCACGATTAAGGTTGGAGTTGTGAATGTTGTGGTAATTGATTATTCAAATCCGCGCGAAAAAGCAAACAATCAAATCGCAAACATTGGCGGACTTATTGGCTACACTGAATTTAACATCGCAAATATTGGTGAATCAATCTCAACAAAAATTACAAATATATCAATCAATAAATCATCAAGTTCTCAAAAAGAACTTGGAAATAATATTGGTGGTTTGGTTGGTTCAAATAAAAACACAACTATAGACCTTGGCTGGGATGGATCAGACCTTTCAGAAGAATCAAACGTTGAAAATGTTGAAGTTTATGGCGGAGCGTATGTTGGTGGCGTGGCTGGTAAATTCAATGGCAAAATCTCGGGCGTTAAAGCGGAAGAGATTATGGTGTTTGATAAAAAAGCTTCAAGCGATGATTCTTTTGCTGGAGGAATCGTTGGTTACTTGCAAATGGAAGGTGGAGCAATTGGCTTAGGGAATATCTATATTGCTTCAGCCACAATTAATAATCAAAACAACATCTCAACTGGCCAAATCGGAAATTACGTTGGTGGAATTGCGGGCATGATTGAAAACGCTAACGTGGAGAACGCAAAGGCATCAATATTAAAAGTGTATGGTAAAAACTATGTTGGTGGAATTGCGGGCAAGATTAAAAACGCAAACGTGGAAATCGCAAAAGCATCAATATTAAAAGTGGTTGGTGAAGACTATATTGGTGGTGCGTTTGGTCAAATTGAATTTGGTGCAGTAGTTGGCACGATTAATAAAGTTGAAGTTGATAACAACGTTGAGTTCAACACAATCACAGGTAAAGTGTTTGTTGGTGGTG
This sequence comes from uncultured Clostridia bacterium, assembly GCA_934778125.1. Lineage (GTDB taxonomy): Bacteria > Bacillota > Clostridia > Christensenellales > UBA1242 > UBA11490. Next base: position 14,641 of record CAKVOF010000001.1, on the reverse strand, counting down.
CAATCGGAGCTATCGGAGCTGTTGCTGGAAAAGACGCAACATTAACAGATATTAAGGCAAATAATGTGAATGTTTCAAGCATTGAAACAAAAATAACTGGAGATGGATTATATGTTGGTGGAGCGATTGGTAAAGTTTCAAAGGCAACAATTGAGAGATTAACTGTTTCTTCAAATATTGCCGATAAACGAAACAGCATTTCATCAAACTTCAAATTTAGTGAAGTTGGCGGAGCAAGCAACTACCTTAACTACACTGTTATTTCAAATATCACAGATAACACCTACAAAATTAAAGTGTATGTTGGTGGTGCGGTTGGAAGCACTGATAGTAAAATCACCGCGCTAACGATTAAAAATACCGACACATTCTCAGAAGGATTATGCGTTGGTGGTGTGGCATACACATCTGCGGATTTAGAAAACTTAACACTAGAAAATGTTAAGGTAACAGGCACAATGTTTGTTGGAAACGCAAGCGGTTATGCGGACAAAAATATCACTGGCAGAAATATCACTGGCAGAAATATCACTGGCATTAAAGCCACAGGCGCAATTGAAACGGTTGCTCATTTAGGTTACGCTGGCGGATTGTTTGGCTATGTTAAAGGAAACCTAGCAGGAAATGGATCTTCAAACGCTCAATCAGGTGCTTTAGGTGAGGTTAAAGTAACAGGCACAACGGAATATATCGGCGGTGTGGCAGGTTACGTTACAGGTTATGTTAGAGATGGGGTAGATTATGTTGATGGAACGATTTCGAACTTAAGTGCAAACAATGTTACTATTTCATCTAGTTACACAAGCAACGAAAAAACAAACAAAATAAGTTTGGCAAATTTGCAAACGGGCACAGGTGAAGTTGACGATATTAAAAATCACTTCATAAAGAAATTTGGAACATATGTTGGTGGAGTGGTTGGTTATGCAGATAAAATTCAAAACATTGCACTTTTGGGCAACGCAAACTCAATCACAGCAAATACAATCCAAAACCTAACAATAACAAATCCAAATCCATCAAATTCTGACAAAGAATGTGAATACCATAACACAGGTGTTGAAATATACATTGGTGGGCTTGCGGGCTCAACTAAATCGGCTGAGCTTGGCTCGGGAATTACCGTTCAAAACTTAACTATCAATAACTCAAGCGATGGCACACAAATCGGAGGGGGAATAGGCGCGCTAAATGGCGAGTTGAAAACCCAAGGTTCTACGGATTCGAGCGCCATATTTAGCAACATCGTTTTGAATGGCGGTTTGGGTTATGTTGGTGGCGTGGTCGGTATTGTGGATAATGTTTCAACCTCATTCATCACTGTTCAGGAAATCCAAATCAATAGCTCTTCTGCTGATCAGGTTGGTGGTGTGTTTGGTATTGCCGAATCTGTTGTGGCTAATTGTATTGTCGTTAATGGAATTAATATTTCTGGTAAAGTAAATACTGGTGGCGCTATCGGTAAAGTTAAAAACATCTCTGGTGTTGATGGGGTGGTGAATATTCAAGTCAATGGCTCTAGTGGTTTGAATTCTTTGAAAGGTCAAGTTAATCTTGGTGGCGCTATTGGAAACATTGAGGAAGTTGGAGCTAATTTGAGTATTCAAACCTCTGCGTTAAATATCTCTGCTTTTGGCGGTAACAAAGAATCTACTCGTGGTGTTGGTGGCGCTATTGGGGCTGTTGATTTTGCGGATATAGTAAACAACAAATTTGTCCCTATTCAAAGCATTGAGGTTTCAAATATTACCATAACCAATAGTAGTGGTAAGGAAGAAGATGAAGGCGTTATGACTGGTGGCGCTATTGGTTGGTGCCATACGTCGGTTGATAGTATTAAAGTTAGTGATGTTAATATCACTGGTAACAAAAGAGCTGTTGGTGGGGTGTTTGGTGAGATAGCTCAAGCCTCTGAGAATTATCCTTTAGTTTTTGGTGATATTAATATTACTGGTAGTAATTTTGTTACTGGTACTTTTGAGGTTGGTGGTGTTGCTGGGCTTATAACCTACAGGGCGTGTATGCCTAATAACGGTAATAACCAGATTATATTCAATGGCCCATATGATATTAGGAATATCACTCTTAAAGCTACTAACATTGAGGCATATATGGGTGGCTTTGCTGGGCTTCTTGGTGACTACAAATTAGGTGGTGAAGAAAGTTATACAGATCCTGATGGCGTTATTGTTAAAGGAACTATGGCTACCCCTATTAAGTTTGATACTAGTGTGAGGGTTAATAACTTGCAGTTTGATTCGCCTAATTCTAACCACATTGGGGGCTTCGCCGGTATTATATATCTTAACGGACTAGAGTCTTCTGATTCTTTTACTCCTGCAGTTTCTGTTTCGGATATCTCTATTCAAGGTAGTGAGTCTGTTGGGGGCTTCGCTGGGTTCGTTTGTTCTTCGGGTTGCACTATTTCCCCTTCTGTCTCTGCTTCTAACGCCACGATATCCGCTAAGGATATCGTTGGCGGTGCTGTGGGTAAGGTTTTGAGCACGACTTTGAATTCAAGTGTTAATATCTCTAGTTGCGATATCTCGGGCTCTTCTAATATTGGGGGTGCTATTGGTTATATCGGCTGGAGTGAGATTGGAAATAGGATAACCGTTTCAGAATCAATTGTTAATGCAACTGCTAGCAATGTTGGTGGTGCTATTGGCTGTTGTGAGAAAACCAATTTGAATAAGGTTATATCTGTAACAAAAACTAGCGTTAGTGCTGGGCAAAATTTTGCTGGTGGGGCTATTGGGTTAATGAAAGGTGACAGCCTAACAACTGCTCAAAAAGATGAGTTCTTTAATGGGACTTTAACAAATTTTGTATATTATTCGGTTAATGGTGTTATTGATGTTAATGCTGGTTCATCAAGCACCCCACAATATTCAGTAACAGGAAAGAACTATGTTGGTGGTGTTATAGGATATGCAATGTCTTACACATTTAATTCAACTATTAGTAACAGTAATATCAATGTTGGAGAATCTGTGATATCTAACTACGTTGGCGGTATATTTGGTAGAGCTGAATTAATTAGAACAAATAATGATTTTCAATTTGCTCTTTCATATGGTAAAAACGGTTTTACTATATCTGGAAACAACTATGTTGGCGGTTCGTTTGGTGCAATTTATTCAAGCAAAGTTGCTTGGAATACATTAATGCAAGGAAATGAATCAACAATCTCAGGAAACAACTATGTTGGCGGAATGATTGGCAATTCATATAATATGTCTATTGAAGTAACTGGTCATTATCTAAAAGGTTTCACTATTAAAGGCTCAAACTATGTTGGGGGTATTGCTGGGAATATTGAAACAGCAATTCTAAGAATTCATGGTAGTGGCTTTAGCTTTGGTATGACCGAATTGGGAAACATAAGAGATAAATTAGTCATTGATGCCAATGGCGGTTATGCATTAGGAGGTCTTGTTGGTTATGCTAAAAACTCTAGCATATATGGAAATCCTGTTGGCTATGATAATAATGAATATGATGTTAATAAACGATTAAAAATATCTAATCTTGAGTTTAACACTCGTAGTGCAACAACAAATATCGGCGGAATCGTTGGTTGGTTCCATGCAACCACTGATTCATCGGTTCATAGAATAAACAACATTGTGTTTGATTCAAAACTTTTAGCATCAAAAGACAACTCTAATGTTGGTGGAATCATTGGTAAGCTTGAAACTAATGGCGTTTCAAATCGTGGTGTTTCCATAACTAACTGCACCGTTAAACCATATATTTATGGATATCAAAATGTTGGCGGTGTTGTTGGTTATGTGTTAGGAAATGTTTATTCAGATAAGATGAATATTTCTGACACATTTGTTACAAACATGATAAGTGGATTGGGTGAAACTAACAGAGACAAAACATGCGTTATTGAAGGTTCGTACAATGTTGGCGGTATTATTGGTTTGATTAAAAGAACGCCACGTGGAAACGACAAATACACCCAACTAACAGTTTTAAGAAACACTGTTTCTGAATCTGCTATGGATAATGGATATAGAAAACCATTAATTGTTGGTGATCAATCATATATTGGAGGAATAATCGGTAAAATTGATTACACTCGCTCAAATGAAATAAACAATTTGTGCGTAAGTGTGAATGTTAACAGTGGGGTTTACTCAATGCCTCTCATAGACTACAACCAAAGCAAAGCAACTGTTCAATGGTCTGGCGGATTATTTCCTGAAACAACTATTAATGAATACGAACATCAATTGATCTATGATGACTCAGAAGGAACAGGTTTAGCTTCAGACCTATTAACCTTGGAAAGCATTTTCGCAGGTCAAAACATATTCAATGAAAGTGATGGTTTCATTCCAGGAACATACACCGTTGTTCGTGGAAAAGCTGAAGCTCCAAAAGAAATCGGATCTATTAATGATTCTGAAATTGAATTCGCTTTGAATATTGGTGAAATCTGCGGAAATGGAGCTGATTTCTTGGTTAATATTGGTGGCAAATTTGAAACCCACAACTCATGCAACGGAATTGATGTTTCAACTGAAAAATATCCAAGTATTGTGGACTTTAATAAAAACCCTATGCCTAAACTTGAAAGGCAAGATATAACCAATTCTTATGAATCAGGTATTTTAGATGATGGCATATTCACCACATATGAATTAAAAATAACCCCAATAAATGGAATGATTGGCGGGATTTGTCCTACTTCTGAAAATGATTTAGCCTCGAATTATTCATCAGACCAAGTTAAATTAAATACTACTCATAATTTTTATAATTATCTTGTTTTAAAGAATGATATAGACATTATTAAAGAAGTTGGATTTGTCAGTGGTAATATAAACAATATTAATGTATATGCAGGATCTTTAATTGTTCCGAATTCCGGCTTTGGAAATTTGAGCAAATATAAAAATAGTTATTATTATTATTATGAAGGTGTAGAAACTGACATTCTAATGGATGAAGATGTGTATAATGACGACAATTGTTTAAAAAATAAAATATGTTATCTAAACAACTGGGATAATTGGAACTGGGATGAAATTTATCCAAGACCTGATGGGTATCGAATATTCGGAGCATATTTATTCTTTAATTCTTTGATTGAATTAAAAATAACGGTTAATGATAATGGAAGTGAATATGAAGGCAAATATTCTATTCAAGATGTGTCGATTGGTCATTCTAGATCAAATACAAATCAAATAGATATATATAATTTTGGTAACAATATTTATTCAACAATTCCATTCACAGCAAATGATGATATTATTAAACTTGATGATAAAACTGCGACAGAAAGCGAGTTTATCACAAAAGAAGATGTAGTAATTGGTTGCGAGAATCAAAAGGAAATAGTAAGCAGTATTGGTGTTTATAAATATAGCTCATACAATTTGAATAAAAAAAGTTATTTAGGAATAGATAATTTTAATGATCTAAGCTGGCCATCTTGGGCGTTTGTGAACTACAATTTTATTTATGAGGTCAGCGGAAACGACTTCTTTAATATCCATCAATATGGAAATAGATATGTTTACGATAAATCAAAGCAAGTCAAAGTTGTTGGTGGAGGAATTGGTGATGTAAATTTAACGGGCGAATATTTAACGCATTATAATAACGCATATAGTGAGGCGTTAAGGAATGGTGCTGTAAGTGAAACAAGGATGCGATACATTAAAACTGGTTTGCAAATTCTGCAACATAACAAATGTGAGTACGGAAGCCCTCATGGTGAAAATAGATACAAACCAAATCTTAGTGCTTCAGCCATCACAGATCCAAAATATGGAAGATATGAAATGATTGATGGAGCATGCTATTGGGATTTTGATAAAGTGTTAACTAGAATTAAAAATAATGAAATATGGGTTTCGGATTGTGCGGGATTCCAAAGATTGCTATTAAGAATAGCAAATCCGAAGTTGCCGGAGAAGGAGTATGAGTGGGGACTTAAATTTAAAGACACTACAACAGCAAGCAATTTGCTTCCTGGCGATAAAATGGAAAGCACAAACATACCTCATGTTATGACATATCTATATACTGATAGCAGCGGAAAAACTTATGTTATGGATCAGGGAGGTATAAGGGTTGGTAATAAATCAAGCATCCCTAAAGATGCTACTAAAACTTATATAATATCATCGTACTATAAATTTACTTACAATTAAAATTAATCATGTAAAAACACAAAATACGCATTGTTGTATGTTTAAAACAAAAAGCATATTAGATTAAACTAATATGCTTTTTTGTTAAAATATTTTATTAAAATAAAGGCTCATAATCATGTGTTGGTGGCACATATGGATCATCTCCAGGTCCTTCCCACCAAGGTTCGGAATATTCTTCTGTAGTTGTTTCTTCAGTCTTGGGTTCTTCCGTTGTTGGAGGGTTAGTAGGGCGCTCGGTGGTAGGCTCCTCAGTTGTTGGTTCTTCGGTTGTTGGTTCCTCGGTTACTTGGCCCCAAGGCTCTTCCGTTGTTGGAGGTTCGGTTGGACGCTCTATAACTGGTGCTTTTGTGGTTGGTTCTTCAGTTACTTCACCCCAAGGCTCATCCGTGGTTGGCTCAGCTGGGCGAGTGGTTGATGGCTCAGTTGTTGGCTCATCGGTCACTTCGCCAACGGGCTCAGTTTGGATTGGATTCGTTGGAGTGATGCTTGGCTCTTCAGTTGTTGATGAAGTTGGATTGGTTACTGGAAGGGTTGGGTTAACTGGAGTGTTTGCTTTTTTACCAACAAAGTATGCGCCAATGCTTCCGCCAATAACCATAGTGCTTGCAAGGATTCCAATTGCAATCTTTTTGACTGAACTCATTCCGCCATTTGATTTTTCTATATTTGCGTTTCCCGCAATCTCGTTGTTTATTCTAGCAATTTCAGATTGATCTTCACTAACATTAGTTACTTCTTGCTTGTTGTTATGTTTATTTTCAAAATATTCAATAGTTTCGTTTTCTTTCATTTTAATCCACCTTTTTATGCGATTGAATTTTTTATTTGGATTTTCATCCACTCATATATCTAAAGTTTAGCACAACTACTTAGCTTTGTCAATACCTAAATATTTTGAAATTTGGTAATAGGCATAGGCGGAGTGGGTTTAGGGTGTTGAAACTTAAAAAATGAACCATTTTTTTAGATTGACAAAATTTGGTGTTTGATATATTATATGTGGTGATAATAGAAATTTGAAAAAGAAAGGAAAACAATATGGAATTATTAGCGCCTGCTGGCACGCGTGAAAAATTAGAAACTGCATTTAATTTTGGTGCCGATGCGGTATATTTTGCCGGAAAAAAATTTGGTCTTAGGGCATTTGCTGGAAACTTCGATGATGATGAAATTATTGAGGTGGCAAACTTTGCACATAGCTTGAATAAAAAAGTTTACGTAACCTTAAATATTATTGCAAGAAATAGTGATTTTGAGGAGCTTCCAGCATATTTAAAAGTGTTGGAAAAGGCAAAAGTTGATGGGGTTATCGTGAGTGATATTGGCGTTATCAAGTTCATTCACGACCATGCGCCAAACTTAAACATACACGTTTCAACGCAAGCGAACACATTGAATAAATATAGCGCGCAATTCTTCTGCGATATGGGAGTAACACGAATAGTTTTAGCAAGAGAATTGAGCTTGAAAGAGATAAAAGAAATCCGTGAATATATTCCAAAAAATGTTGAAATTGAGTGTTTTGTTCATGGTGCGATGTGCATTTCATATTCTGGAAGATGCTTGTTATCAAACTATTTAACTGGCAGAGATTCAAACCGCGGTGCGTGTGTTCAAGCGTGCCGTTGGGAGTATACTATTTCTGAAAAATCTCGCCAAAATCAACAATATGAAATCCAAGAGGATACTAGAGGCACATATATTTTAAACAGCAAAGATTTGTGTATGATAAGGCATTTGAAAGAGATGGAAGATGCTGGGGTTTATAGCTTGAAAATTGAAGGCAGAATGAAATCGGCGTACTATGTTGCTAATGTGGTTAATGCGTATAGAAGAGCGATTGATTATTTAAACGACCCTAAAAAATTCGATGAAAACATTGATATGCTTTATGCGGAATGTGAGAAATCAAGCCATAGGAACTACACAACCGCATTTTATCTTGGAAACAACGAAAGCAAAGAGTTTTTGGAAAGTTCAATGCCTGTTCAAACCCACGAATTTATGGCGATAGTTCTTGAAGATGCTAAAAATGGTTATGCACTTATTGAGCAACGAAACAACTTTAAGGTTGGAAGCACTTTGGAAGTTTTGAGCCCAAGTGATGAGTTTAACAAAACCTTTGTTGTTGAAGAGATGTTTGATGAAAAAAATGAACCCGTTCAAGTGGCAAATAAAGTACAACAAATTTTAAGGTTAAAAACCGACTTGAAATTAAAGAAAAATGATATTTTAAGAGCAAAAATTTGATATTTTTTAATAGATTAAATAATTAGAACCCTTCTATTTAAAATGAGTTTTAATCAAAAGTTAGTTAGTCGTGCAAAGAGATATATAATTAGCTGTGCGATTTAAATGGTTATTTTAAAGTTTTTTTTGAGTGGTGTGAAATTATGAAAAAAGGATTTAAAAAAGTTTTAGGGGTTGGATTTTCAACATTGATTTTAGGTGGTGTTGCTATGAATTTGCATATAATCCCGCCAAATTATATTTTAAAGTTTGCTGAAGATAAACCTTATGATCAAATTTATGATGTTGAAAGCTATGAGTCTTGCAATGACTTTTTTACGTTTTCAAAAGATAGTTTTGGCGATTATATCGACAACAATCAAATGTATTTCTCAAGCAATGTGGTGAATGTTGATATTGATTCTAACTTAAGCATTAGAAATAGGAATGCGATTAAGAAGGGTGTTGAATTTTATAATAAACTATTCAAAGTGATAAACCCAAACATTAGTTTTAAGCTAACAACCAATCAGCAAGGTGATGCCGATATTAAAATTTTGAACGGCGGAGTTTGCGCCGATAAAAAAGCGGTGATGACAACAATTCAACCGCACTACACTTATGCGCCAGATGAAAATGGAAACGTGTTAAAATGTATGCCTAATGAAAAAGCAGAGAGGAAAATAGTTGTTTGGGATAAAGCTAAAGAAAGCTCAGATAGTTTTATAGAAAAGGCAGTGTTACACGAATTTTTGCATATTTTTGGCATTAATGACCATAATTCCAACAGCGAACACAATGGGAAAGAGCCAATAACAATTATGAACTATAAAGATATTAAAGCGTTTTCGCTTATTTCACCAAATGAGTTAAAAATAACACCCGCAGATTACTTCGCTTTAGTGGAACTCTACGGGCCTTTTGCAAACCACGAGAATAGTGGCATTCAAAACACCATAACTGAAACTGAGTTTTATCATAATCAGCATCAATATAACGAGTATATTAACTCAAAAATGGCTGATTTTTGCTATTCTCAAAAAGAATTGGATTTAGCGGAAAGCCTAAAACAAAACAATTTTAGTAAATATTCAATATTGAATATTGTTCAAGAAAATTTTGAAAAGTAAGTTTAAATTAAAAATTTTTTAATAATAGAAGTAGTTTAAAATTATATAACTTTGCTTACGGAAAAACAATTTATAGAAACAATCTGAGTTGGAAATGTTTTGCTTGGCTTATATTGTTTTAATTAAATTGTTTTTTTTACAAAGTGCTTGCTTAACTAAAATAAAATTTTCGTTTTATGTTTAATTTCGTTTGTGTTGGCACATAATAATTATAAGACCAATGGCATAAAAAATTGTTGTTGCTAAAATTATAATTATTAAGAAGGGCGTGATGATTTTATTGTTAAGTATTTTATATAAACTGCTTATGTTTAGATTTTATTAAATTTGATTTGAATATGTGCTTGCAAACTTGCAAGCACTTTTTTATTGAGTTTGTTTAATTAACCTATCTATTTAACTCATTTTTCATTTTAAGTTATGGCTGATGTTTGGTTTGGTAAATTCACTAAGTTAATGCGTTTTTATAGTATTATGTTTGTTAATGAGTAAAAATCAACAAAGAGATTATGGCAAGGCTAACAAAATAGCAAACGACATTGTTAGTATTAAAATGTGACTTGCAGAACAAATTTAAAAAGCGCCTTTGGGTTTTATTCAATGGGTTTGAGTGTTTTAATATATATTTTATATATATTAAGCACAAAATAAGTTTGAGAAAGATTTTTATTATGATATCATTATATTGAATAATTGTTTTTTAAACAAGTTTGAGAAATGGAGATTAAAAATGAAAAAATTTAAGGTTTTCCTAATTGGGCTTTTCATATGTTTTTGTGGCATTGTTTTTAATGCGTGCAGTTGTTCGGGAAGTGTGGTTAGCCCAACGGGTTTGAGAATAGTTAAGGTTGAAAATGCTATTCAAAAAGATGATGGAATTTATTATGCGCCAAAGGGTGCGGAACTAACAATTTCATATCAAATTAACCCTACTAATGTTTCAAACACAAGCGTTGAAGTAGACTTTTCAAGAACGGGTTACATTTCAACTCAAGAGATGTTTTTTGATAGCGGAAGTGCAAAAGGCTCGTTTAAGGTTAAGTGTGATAACGCTTGCGGAAAATCAGGCGATGAGCAATTATATGTGGTTCTTTCTGTTTATGCGAGTGCTGACCAAACCTTAAAGAAAAGCATAAATATTGTTGTTGTTGAACCAGAAATTCTGAGCGCGCCAAGCAACGTTAGAATTGAAAACGGAAAATTAAAATTTAACCGTGTGGAAAATGCAACAAGTTATAAATACATAATCAACGGTGTTGAAAAGCAAATTCTTCAAAGTGAAAGTGAAGAAATAAGCGTTGATGCAAATTTGCAAGATAGCACTGAGTATGTGGTTCAAGTTGTGTGTGTGGGTGATGGATTGAATTATCTTGATAGCGAAAAATCTCAAGAATTCAAATTCAAAATGCTAAAAACTCCAGTGCTTATTGCAAACAATGGCGAATTAAGTTTTGACAACACCGAAGCAAACTTTGATTCAATCAACACTAAAGAAATCTTGGTTGATTTAGGGGTGGAAGGCTTAGAGAATATTAAAGTTTCTGATTTCTCATCAAACAAGATTATTGATTTAAAGCAAGATAAATACAAAGAAATTTTGGAATTTAATATATCATTAACTGCAATTTCTAAAAATTTAACTGATAGCGGATATGGAATTATTGATAGCGCTAAGTCAACAGTGGCAAAAATCACAAGGTTAAAATCTCCAACCTTAAAACTTGTGAATTCAGATAGCAAAGGGAATCCATTAGATAATTCAAAATTGATGCTAGGTGATAGCTTGAATAGTGAATGCTTTTATGAGGTTGAACTATCAGCTGATGGTGTGAATAAGATAAATATAACCACAAATGATGGCGAAATTAATGATATTGCATCTAAAGTTGCATCATCAAACACACAATATTCAATTAAGGTAACTGCAAAGTTCAAAGATGGGTATAGTGCTAGATATATCTCTAGTGATGAAGTTTCAAATTACTTTTTTGTGCAAGATTGCAACGCAACTATAAGTGTTAATGATGATGGATTGGTTAGTTTGAACGGAACTAACGTAAACTTTTCAAAATATTACCTAATTTTAAATGAAGACAGAATTGAGTTGAGTAAAACTGAATCTACTGAATCTATTGACCTTAGTGAAATTTTAACGCAAACAGGAACTTATAGTGTTTCTATTTTAGGGGTGGGCTCAAATCTTTCAAATTTAGGATATTGCAACGCGAAAAACAAAACAAACATTGAGATAACTAAACTTAGTAAACTTGAAGCATTTAAAATAACAAGCGATGGTGGAATTGAGGTTACTTTGCCAAGCGAAAATGCTGGAAACAACTTAGAGTTTAATGTGGGTTACAAAACAGCTGAACAAACTGAATATTTAAAATCAACAACGCTTTCGCTTAGCAGTCTAACGAGTGCAACATTAAATGATATTTTAGATGAAAACCTAAAGAATGCATTGGGAAATGGTGTGGAACTAACTTGCAGTGTTAAGATGAAAAAGCAAGGTGCAATTGCATCTAGTGCGGTTAGTGTTAGCATTCAAAAGTTGCCAAACATTTCTGATTCAAACATTGTTTCAGATGGTGATTTAATTAAATGGAGCTACTCAACGCAAGTTCCTGCGAAGTTTAAGTATTCATTTGATGGCGTAAATTTCACTGAGTCAGTTAACGAATTTGTTAAACCAACGCTTGAAGATTTTGCTCAATATATAGATATAAGCGTTATTCAAGTTGGAGTTGTGCAAGGAAATAAAACTTGGCTTGATTCTAATATTTCAACAAAGAGATTTGAAAAACTAGACAAAGTTGGGAATGTAAGTTTCCATAATGGTGTTTTGAGCTGGAGTTTAAAAAATGCTGAAAGCTTTGGAATTGAACTTGTGGGTGGTGATGCTAGTGGTGATGCAAGTAGAATCGTGATTGTTAACGCAAATAATAATCAAGGTAGTTTGAATATGCTTGGAACTTTAATAGAAAACGGTAAAGAGTTTCAGTTAGATTCAAACACTAAGTACACAGCAAGTATCCAAGGCTATTCAAAAAGTGCAATTTCAAGCGGTTATTCAAATGAGTTTTCTTTCACAATTCAACCAAATGCAGAGTTTGCAATTATTGAAAATGCAAGTGTTTATAAAATCCAGGGTAGGTCAAACGCATATAGCTATGTGTTTAAGTTAGATGCGAACGAGAACTCAATAACTGAATTTAGCATTGCTGATATGAGTGTTCACACAATTTCAGCATATGTTGTGGGCAACGATTCAAATATCACAACAATAAACCTATCAGATGAAACCAGCAATAAAGAAATAAAGCTTAACGGTAGAGTTTCATTAAAAACCATTCAAAAGTTAGAAACTCCAGAGCCAAAACTTGATAATAATAAAGTGGTTTGGAATCCAATCAAGAATGCCACGAATTATTTAATCACTGCAGAAAAAAGCGGTTCAAAAACTCAAAAGGCTTGCGAAATCGACTCGTTTAATGTTGGTGAAAATAAATTCAAAATTAGTGCGATTGGAAACATATCAAATGCTACGAATGCAAATAGTTATAATAATTTTGAGTATTACATTTCAAGCGATGATAGTGCTGAGTTGGTTATTCAAAAACTAGATGCTCCAAGCGTGGAATGTGAAAACGGTGTTTTAAAAGTAAGCAACTATGATGAACAATTTGATTATGAAATAAAAATTGAAAATAATGAAGTTGGAAGCGTTTTAAATGGTGGGGAGATTAAACTAAACACTATTTTGTGTGACAAAGTTTTAGACTTAAAAATAACAGCTAAAAAAGTTGGTTCTATAAATTCAGATGAAGCAACATTTAAAATATATAAGCCAAATTCTATGAAACTTTCATTGAATGGTGAAAACTTAGTTGTAACTCCTGCTAGATTGAATGGTTTTGATTCAAACATTGAAAACAAATTTGTTTTAGAAACTACAAAACAGGTTGGAAATAAAATTTCTTACGAAATAACAAAAGGTACAGATGGTTACTATATTAATGGAACTAATGCAGGAGTAAATAGCATTTCAATTGACCTTAGTTCTCTTAATGCGGGTGAATATGAATTTAAGTTGACCGCTATTAATGAAAATAGAAATGGTGCGTTCTTTGTTAATTCTGACCAAAAAACAATATCTATAACAAAACTAAAAGAACCAACTTTAAGTTTGAAAAATGGTGTGTTGGAATTAAAAACAAACAACTCTAATAGCAATGTTTTAATCACAATTGGTGAAAAAACAAAGCAAGTTTCAAGTGATTATATATTTGATTTTGAAACGGATTGGAATTCGATTAGTGCAGGAGAGATTTCAATCAAAGTGGTTGCTAACCCAACATCAATAAATATATTAAAATCAAATGAAAACTCTAAAAGTTTCACACTACTTGAAAAGCCAAATATTTATATTTCAAATGGTGAATTAAAAATTGACAATGCCAATTCAACGGTTTTTATTGATGAAAACAATAAAGGATTATTTAGTGCATTAAATTTCAATTTTGAGAATGGAAAAACATACGTAATGCAAGCATTCGTAAACGGGGATAATGGAACTAAAATTTCAAGTAGGAAAAGTGATGTGTTCACTGCAAATGTGTTAAGTGATGTTCAAAATATTGAATTTGATGGCGGAGTTTTAACTTGGAATGAGTTGAATGGAGCAAGTAAATATTTAGTAACCATAAATGGTGGCATAAATAAAGAAACTTCAAACACACAATTTGATTTATCTTCTTTAAGTTGGAGATTGGGTGAGAATAGATTGTTTGTTAAGGGGATTGGAAGTTTATCAACGATTGAAGGAGATAAATATGCAACAAGTGGCTATTTAACTGCATCAACCGAACCAAGTTCAATTGAAATAAATGTGATAAACAAAGCTCTAGATTTCAAAATAAATAATTATGTTTTAAGTTGGGAAAATGTTGGCGAAAACGCTTTATATAGGATTTCAATTTTAAATAAAAGCAATGAAATAAAATCACAATTTGAAACAAATTCTTTAAGTATTAATTTACAAGAGAAAAATTTGACTTTATCAAGTGGTGTTTACTTTGCTAAAGTGGAAGTTTTGAGAGC